>CAXTSG010000024.1:0-18922 GCA_964246825.1 uncultured Acidobacteriaceae bacterium
TGGTCGAGGTCGTGTCCAGCGAAAGCCCCGCCGCCGACACCTCCACCGTTGTCGCCGCCTGCGCCACCTCCAGCTTCACCCGCAGCGTGTACACCACCCCGGCCGTCACCGGAACCCTGTCCACCCTCACCGTGCCGAACCCGCCCGCCGCCACCGTCACGGTGTAAGCCCCCAGCGGCAGGTCGGCAAAGCTGAACTCCCCCGCGCTCGTCGCCTGCATCCGGTGCTGCTCGCCCGTCGACGCTTCCACCGCGTTCACCTGTGCCCCGGCCACGGCCGCGCCCGTACTGTCGTTCACCACCCCTGAAATACTGCCGCGAAACGTCTGCGCCTGCACCGTAGCTCCCGGTACCAGCAAAGCAGCAAAAGCCGCGCCCCAGCCCACCCGTCTGCAAAACAAAAGACGCGGAACAGGCAGCACGGCGGCACAACCACGGAGCGAAAACACACTTTTCTTTCTGGAGTTCATGCGCCAACTTAGGGCGACTTCCAACACGGGAGCAAGCAAAAAATAAAGCCCCCCGCCTCCCTGAATACGCCGCATAACTTAGGCTTCTACCGCGCATCCCGCCCACCCAACTTATGACATACCGGAGATTACAAATTCTTATAGCGCCACCGCCCGCGGCCGAAATAAACATTCAAGCGCAACCCGCGCACGAAGCCGTAACTGCCGGCTCTCCGCGGCCAACCCACATCCGCGCCAGGCAAAAACTCCTCTCGTACCTTGTTGTGCCGTTATGCTAGGCTTTTCTCCACAGCGCGATCCGCGCAATACCGGGCTGCGCAACAAAGGAGCCGCCATGCTCTTTTCACCCGTAAAGCACTCCATGCGCTCACTCCGCCTCCTGCTTCTTCAGGCAGCTCTCACGTTTCTGTGCGCGGCACCATCCCTTGCCCAATATCTCAATCTCCCGCCCAACCACTCCCAGGCTCATAACCTCTACGGCCCCGACCCGGAACGCGAACCGGTCGGCCCTCTGGTGGCGCCGCTCTTCCTCCAAACCGACCAAATCGACAGCGCCGTCACCGTCATCAACGGCCTGCTCCAAGCCAGCCCCGGCACCCTCACCATCCGCGACCTTGATGGCCGTGTCGCGGCCGTCAAGCAGATCACCTACGCTCCGCACAGCAGCACGGTGGTAGATCTGCGGCAGGTGCTCGCCGAGGCCGGCTCCGTCATCCACGCCGGTTCCGTCGTCCTCCAGCAGGATCCATCCCCGGCCCCGCCCTGCTCGCCCAGCTCTCGCTTACCATGCACACCGGCAGCCAGTCTGCCTTTTTAGAGGAAGAGTTCGGCATGCCCAGCCCCATGATGGGCTCCGCGACCCTGCAAGGCATTGCAAGCCAAACCGCCAACGCCCCGGTTGTCGCCATCACCGCCAACTCCGAGGTAGCGCAAACCATCCGGACAAGCTGCATCGGCGACCCCGATGCAGCCGCCCGCACCTTTGAGCTCCCTGTCGGCGCGACCATCCTCGTGCAGGCTTGCTCCTGGCGGCAGCTCCATGACGGCGATCTCAACAGCATCGCCGCGCTCACCGCCGGGCAGCAGGCCGCGCCCTACTCGCGCGGTATGTCGATCCGTTCCGACGGGCTGCCCGGCTCTTTCTACGCCTTCGGCTTCGCCCTCAACGGCAGCCCCGCCCGCGCCCAGCTTCAGCCCGTCGACTTCTACGACCCCAAGGCGCTCGGCTCCACGCGCATCGTCTACGCGGGCGTCCCGGTCGGCGTGAACAATGTGCTCCAACCCGGCACCTACGTCCCGGTACTCACACTTGCCAACTTCTCCGCGCAGCCGCGCATCACCACTGTCCGCCACCTTGACAGCACCGACGGCCCCGCCAAGCCGCGGGTCATCGAGGAGCTGACCCTCCCGCCCGGCAGCGTCCGCACCATCGAATTCAACGGCCTGCCCGGCTCCGGCCTCCGCCACTCCTTCACCCTCGACTCCGACGGCGAGCCCGGCGACGTGGAGGCGCACCTCTTCAGCTACAAGGCCTCCACCGATCAGCGCGTGGAGCAGCTCGCCAAGGACGGCCGCGAATACCACAACGGCGGCAATCACCCCTGGTCTGTCGAAAACGGCAGCACTTCCACCCTGCTGCTCTTCAATCCAACTGCGCAGAAGCAGGAGTTCCAGGTCCGCGTCTCCGGCGGCGGCGCTACCTGGATTTCACTCCTCTACCTCGCGCCCTACGAAACGCAGGCCCTCTCCATCAATGACCTCATCGCGAAACAAACCCCGGATTACACGCATCATGCCCTGCCCCGTTCGCTCCGGCGCGGCGAGGTCCAATGGTCCACTCGCATGCCCGCCGACGGCTTCGGCCGCGTCCTCGTCTCCAACCCCGCAATCGGCCTCTCCCGCAGTTTTAGCTGCCCTGATACGCTTGTCCTCTGCGCGGTCGAGTTCTCCCCGAATGTGGATGGAGATATAGTCGATGGCGATACTGCTACGTTCTCCTCCGTTCAGGCCGATTTTTGTTCTTCCGAGCAGCCGTCAAGCTGCTACACCGGCACAAGTGTGGGAACCGGGTTCAGCTTCGACACAAGCTGGCAGGCAAGCAGCAATACTCAAATCACCGGCTCCACAAACTCGCAGGTCACGCTGCAAGGCATGAGTGCCGGTAACTTTAATTACACAGGCACCGTCAGTTCAGGGTCGTGCTACGGGCAGGCCGGGGGTAGCGGTACCGTTCAAGCACCTACTATCCAGATACGTTCGTCTGGTACAAAAAGCGCCGGAGATAATTTAATTTTTCCGTACCCACCTGCATGCATGCAGACGTTAGGCGCTTTCTCTTGTCCGACGCTTTGGGGTTTCAACGTGGAAGTAGTGATAAATACGCCGACTAGCATAGCTGGTTACAGCTTTACTCAAGACGTGCTATCAAATTTCGAAAGAGGAGTGTACAAAAATACTATTACAGGAGTTCTTTCACCCTTCTCCCAGTCAGCATCAAATGGACCGGACAATCCCGCTCAAGGAAATACGCAGAATCAGGGAACCGGATTGACGATCTATTGCCTTGACGATCCTGGCTTTGGCAAGCAATATTCCTTTCAAAATACTGTAGTAGATTCTGGCACCCTAGTCATAAACTTTCAAACTCAAGTGTGCCGGAATACGACTGGAGCATGTATCACTCAACCGTGGTACGAGAAAGTTGTAGTAAAACCTGGAGGCGTGCTGGACACTACCAACAGCAGTTTAGGGTTAGGATCAATGTCTACATCTTTCTAGGATGGAACATATTATGCGCAATTACTTACTATCAACTGCCGCCTTTGTCATTCTTGTACACCCGTTTGGCTTCGCCCAGCACCCTACCAACGACAACCTCCTGCAAGAACTACAAGTTCCCGAGGAAAGCAATCAAGCCTTTGCGGAAATTGAAAAGTACCTTTCTGCAAATCAAGGCCTTAGATCGGAGCTCCTTTCACACTTGCCTGCAATGATGGCAAAGGAGCAGGATAGTCAAGTCCTAGCCAATGAAAGCCGGCTTGCGGGCGAGCTGAAGGTTAGAGATTGCATCCCTAGCTTATTAGCTCTGTATAGAAAGGGCGATCAGGTCGGCATAGTAGTTACACTTTCAAGGATAATGCGGCTGGCGGATGACCCTGCGGGAGAAGCACTGGTCAAGATCGGCGACCCGTCGATTCCTAGCCTGAAGTCGCTTTTGGCTTCTTCCAACCCAATAATGCGAAGAAAAGCTGTTCTCGTATTTGTCAATATCAACTCTGCCGCTTCCAGAACCGCCCTGCGGGAACATCGCCCACACGAGACAGATCCATATCTTCAACATACTATTGACTCAAATCAGGAGCAGCCATCCATTGCTCCCGAGTAAAACCTTAAAACGTGCATCGAAAGATCAACAGCTGTCATATTGTAAGTGCAAGCAGATGATGCAGTAGTAAAAGTCTTTTACGGAACACGGTGCAGGTACAAACATTAACAAGATATCGGGACCATATTAACGTCACATCCATAGCTCGAACCGCATCATCGTCGAATCCATAGTTCATTACAACGAGGGTTATCGATTTGAGTTCTCGTCTTCTCATTATTACATTCTTGATCGCCGGGCTGACTCAAATCTCTTTCGGCCCTGGCCCGCTTGAAGAAAGGGTGCTACAGACGGGCATAATTTGCGTCGGTTTTCCATCAATAGTGTCAGGTAATCAAGCTACCGCATCTATGACAGCCGCGCTGCCCGAACATGGCGTTCATGTTCTGAAAGCATACAAGGAAACCTTGGCTGGGTAGAGCTTAACAATCATTTCTAACGGTGTATATTTCGATTTGGCGAAAACGGATTGTTACTTATTCTTTATAGATAATGCTGAAAATAGTAAAATAAGTCTGCTTGCATGTGCTCTGGCAGTGCCGCAGAACTTTCCTGTAGCGCACAATGACAACGAGCAATCCACTCTTGAGGGGGACCTTAATACGTACTTGACAGCTCCGGGAGCGGGTAAAGATTTTGCTATCAAGCTACTCGGACAACTTGCTGCGCTGTCAGTGCAAAGCCAAAAAGAGCTTCATGCTTTAATACTACAAATGACAAGCAAGTCGCCTTACTTAGCTTGGCGACTCTACTGAAACATGAAGTAGGTTCGTCCGCTGAGTTTCAAGTTTTCCTGCAACTACTGGAAGAAACATCTGTGGCGCAACACCCTGATGCCCGAGATTTTAGCTATATATTTCTAAGATATGCGGAGAAGTCAAATCTTTCTGACCTCGAAAAGCTTGCTGCTTCTGGTGATAATTTTGTAAATCTTCCTGCGCTTCAAGGGATCAGGAAAATATCTAGCTCGGATACTGCCGCTTTCTTGGTGAGCGTATTGAATGATAGCCATCTTATGATGCAGTACACAGCATTAATCACTCTGACTGAACATACAACAAGGGGGGGAGATTTTGGACCGGGTCTGGGCTCATTTGAGGAAAATCCGCAATATTACATATCGTTGTAGAAGAATTGGTATCGAGAGCAAACTGATACTCAGAAGTAGCATAAAGTTCATGAGGAAGCTTGTCGATAGCAGTTGCCATGACGCCCTATCTTACAGCAGCTCTATCCCACCCCCAACGTCAACCGCTCCACCAAATCATCAAAACTCTCTAAATCCGCATACTCAATCACCATCCGCCCGCGCCCGTTCTTATCCTCGATCGTCACCTTCATCCCCAGCTTCTCCCGAAGCGTCGTCTCCATCTGCCGCACATTCGGGTCCACCGTCCGCTTCGGCTTCTCTATCCCCGGCCCCTCCGGGTGCATCAGCCCCCTCACAAACGTCTCCGTCTGCCGCACGCTCATCGCCAGCGCCAGGATTTTCTGTGCCGCCCGCCGCATCACGTCATCGTTCTCCAGCCCCAGCAGCAGCTTGGCGTGTCCAAACGAGAGCCCGCCCTCCTCCACCGCCTGCTGCAGCTCCGCCGGCAGCTTCATCAATCGCACAAAGTTAGCAATCGTCGCCCGTTCCTTGCCCGTGCGCACCGAAATCTGCTCCTGCGTCATGTGGAACTCGCGCCCCAGCCGCTCAAACGCCCGCGCCTGCTCCATCGGGTTCAGGTCGGCCCGCTGCAGGTTCTCAACAATCGTCGCCTCCAGCGCTTGGGCATCGTTCATCACCGCCACCACCGCCGGAATCACCGTCCGCCCCGCCCGCTGCGAAGCCAGCCAGCGCCGCTCCCCAGCGATCAGCTGGTAGCGCCCGCCCTCCAGCGCCCGCACCAGCACCGGCTGAATCACCCCCACCGCACGAACCGACTCGGTAAGCTCACCCAAGAGCCCCTCATCGAACCGGGTTCGTGTCTGATAAGGATTGCGCTCGATCACATCCACCGCAATCTCAAACGCGCGCCCGTCCGAAGCGGCAGCTTTCAGCTCCGCTAGGTGCATCGGCACCTTCGGCAGCAGGGAGTCCAATCCCCTCCCCAGCGCCCTCCGCTTTTCCTGCCCCGTTCCTGTGTTCATGCTGGCTTCTCCGGTTGTGTTCGGTTCCTTGCGGCTGCTCCGCCGGTCAGGAGTACGGCCAAAAGCGCACCTCGATCGGCTTCTCAGCCTGCGTCTTCTTCTGTTTTTGGACGGCAATGCCATTGCGCGCCATCAGCTCGCGTGCCAGCTCCCGATAGCTCTCCGCCCCCCGGGAGCGCGGGTCATACAGCAGTACCGGCTGCCCGTAGCTCGGCGCCTCCGCCAGGCGAATGTTCCGCGGAATCACCGTCTTCAGCAGCTTCTCCCCAAAGTGCTCCCGCAGGTTTGCCGTCACCTGCTGCGCCAGGTTAGTTCGGTCGTCATACATGGTCAGCAGAACACCCTCGATCGTAAGTCCGGGATTGAGCCCCGCCTGCACCCGCTCTAGCGTGTGCAGCAGCTCGGAAATCCCTTCCAGGGCGAAATACTCCGCTTGCATCGGGACCAGCAGGGCATCGGCCGCGACCAGGGCATTCAGCGTGAGCAGGTCAAGCGCCGGCGGGCAGTCCAGGAGCACGAAGGTGTGCGCCTCGCGCGCCTCCGTCAGCGCGTCGCGCAGCTTGGTCGCGCGGTTTTCCTGCTCCATCAGCTCCACCGTCGCCCCAATCAGGTCCTTGCTGGAAGGCACCAGCTTCAAAGCCGGGATTTCAGTCGCGAGGGCCGCCTCCGCGAGGGAAGCCCCATGAACCAGGACGTCATAGGTGGAAAGCCGGTTCTCATCACGGCCGAACCCGTAGCCTCCCGTCGTATTCGCCTGGGGATCAATATCGATCAGCAGGCACGGCAGCTCCTCCAGCGCCAGGGCGGCCGCCAGGTTCATGGCAGTCGTTGTTTTCCCGACGCCGCCTTTCTGATTCACGATCGCAAGAACTTTCCCCATCTCCCTCCACCATAGAGGGTAGGCTCCGACTCCGCAAATTGTTCCACGTGGAACAATTCTGAGTTCAAGAAGGAGTTGCGAGGGCAAGCACCCCCTGCTCCGTACCCCGCAGGCGGACTATCTCCAAAGCAGGAAGAGTTTTGCGAATAGCATCCTGGGCCAGTACCGCTTCCGTTGTCATCAGGATGAGCCGGCCGCCCGGCCTCGCACGCTGCCTTGCCTCCCGGCAGGCATGCTCCATCTGGTCCACCGCCCGCATCGTTACTACATCGAACCGCTGCGCGGCGGGCATTGCTTCCACGCGGCCGGCGTACACGGCCGCGGGCCGCCGCAGCGTTCTCGAAAGCTCTTGCAGGAAAGCAGCCTTCTTTCCCTGCGACTCCGCCAAAGTTACCGCCAAAAACGGGCAGGCGAGCGCGCACGGCATGCCGGGAAAGCCTGCCCCCGAGCCGAAATCGAGTAGGGTCCGCGAGCCTGGCGGAATCAGCTCCGCGCATTGCAGCGACTCGCCGAAGTGCCGGAGCACAATCTCCTCAGGACTGCGAACCGCGGAAAGATTGGTCCGCGCGTTCCAGCGCAGCAGCAGCTCCAAATATCGCGCAAGCTGCGCCGACAACTCGTCTGAGACGAAGAGCTGCTGCCGTTCTTCCAGAAGGCGGCGGATTGCCTCCGCGCTCAAGCCTGCGGAAGATGCCAACGGTGGGCCGCCGCAACCAGCGCTGTGAAGATTTGCAGGGAAGCCTCATCCTTTTGGTAGGAGCGTTCCGGGTGCCACTGCACGCCCAGCACAAAGTGGTGCTCCGGCGACGCGCCTTCCACGGCCTCCACGGTGCCGTCCGGGGCGTGGGCTGCTGGGAGAAGCCCGTCTCCAATCCGATCGACCGCCTGGTGGTGGCTGCTGTTGATGGTGGGCTGATCCTCGCCCAGAAAGAAGCTGCGCAGCAGCGGTGCTTCCGGCAGCACCGCAATTGTGTGCGTCAGGATCTCCTCAGGTTCCGGGCGGTGGCGCTGCGCGGTGGCGAGGTGCTGGATGAGTGTGCCACCGCACCAGACATTCATCATCTGCATGCCGAAGCAGACGCCGAGCAGCGGCTTCCGCAGGTGGAAGGCGTCCTGCAGCAGCAGTTCATCGGTGGCTTCGCGCGTCAGGTCCGGCGAAGCCGTGGCTGGGTGCGTCGCCTGGCCGTACTTTTGAGGATGCACGTCCGACGGACTGCCCGGCAGCAGAACAGCGGCAGCGGAAGAAACCAGCCGAGCAGTTTCAGAAGGCTCCAGTCCAAGAGGGATGCGCACCGGCTCGCCGCCGACCGCCTCCACGGCAGCCGCAAACTCCGGCCACGAGCGCCGGTTGTAGTTCTCATTGCCGCTGGTGGGGATGGGAATTGCAATGCGCGGCTTGCCGTGCCTGGTCGTCATACTGCGAGGATAAATTAAACAAGGACCGCGCCGGGCTGCGGTGCTATCCGCCAGGAGTGGCGGAAAAAGAGCACGGAGATTTGGCGGTGGAGCTCGGCCGTTAGGGCATCCACATCGCGCGGGGTCAAGCCGACGGTCGAAATCGGCTCGCCGACGGCGAGGGTAACAGGCGAAGGATAGTAAGTTTTTGCATGCATGGGCAGCAGCTCATGGGTGCCCGCGAGCGCCATGGGCACCAGCGGGACCTGAGCCCGGATCGCCATAAAGGCCGGACCATTGAGAAAAGGCTGCGGGTCGCCGGTCGCGGTGCGTCCGCCCTCAGGAAAGATAAAAAGCGGCATACCCTGGCGCAGTGTTTTGACCCCGCCGGAAAGGCTGGCAATGGAAGCTCGGGGATTGGCGACGTTGACAGGAATCTGACCGGACCGACGGAGGTGCCATCCGATAAAGGGCACGCTCCATAAGTTGTGGCGGGCTACGATGCGGAACTGAAAGGGAAGTCCGGCAAAGACAGCCGGTGTGTCCATGTAGGACAGATGGTTCGCGGTATAAACGGCTACGCCGGCCTTCCTGAAGTTGTCGGCACCGATAACTGTAAGTGGCGCGCCGGCAAAGCGAAGGGAAAGTCTGGCCCAAAACTGGGCAATCCGATGCTGAAGGCTTCCATCGCGCTCAAAGCAGGAGGCCAGCAGCGAGGCTGATCCGCAGACAGCAGTGCCGAAAAGGAAGAGCGGTGCGCGTAGGGCAGTAGAAAATGCTTGTGTCAGCAGAGGGAGAGGCTGTGGGCGTGGGGTGAGGGAGCGCGGCATGGAGGTAGCTACAGAGTAGCGCGGCATCGGTTCCACCCCAAGCGGGGCAAAATTGTTCCACGTGGAACAATTTGTGGAGTTCCCGCTGAAACCTAACCAGCGGAGCATTGTTCCACATAACAATCGATGAGTTGGCCTCTGATTGCCAATGAGGGGCAAATTGTTCCACGTGGAACAATTTTGCCTGTAGCGCACTTCAGACTGCCGCCTGCGAATGCAATTGTTCCACATGGAACAATTCAGTGCCAGTCCTTGAGCCGCGAAAGCAGATCACCCACCAGCGCGATGGAACCGGCACCGACGATAAGTCCATGCGAGGGGGTTGAGAGTTGGGCTGCTTCCAGAGCAGAAACCGGGGATGCAAAGGTACGGTAGGCTGCGCCGGTCAGCTCGGCGGCCGCGGTCAGCTGGGCGGGCGGGGCGGCGCGCGGGTTTTCTGTCGCGGTGAGGAGCACTTCGTCAAAGACAGGGAAGAGGATGTGGGCGAGTTCCTGGATCGCTTTGTCGGCCATGCAGCCGAAGATGAGGGTGCGCGGGCCGGTGATAGGGAGAGGCGAGAGCGCGGCGCGCAGGGTCCAGGCGCCTGCCGGATTGTGCGCGGCATCGAGCAGAACCGGGGCCAAATGCGCCTGAGCAGGCGGCGGCAAAAGCATCTGGAGGCGGCCCGGCCATTCCGTTTGCTGAATGCCGCGTTCCACAGCTTCGCAGGTCAAGGTGAAGCCGTGCCGCCGGTGCAGCGTGACGGCCGCGGCAATGGCCAGGGCCAGATTGCGCTGTTGGTGCGCGCCGGACAAGGGCGAGTCGACCTGAAGCGTCATCTCTTCCATTAAGGGTGTGGGTAGGGTCAGCGCATATCGGTTGCGCAGCATCGCGGCCAGCGGCGCGGCAGCCGGTAGTTCGCTGGAGCGGCCGGGTAGGTACTCGGCCGCATTGACGGCGTGAACGGCCAGCGGGACTGCCACTTCACCGATCGTCTGATTGGCCTCCGGATGCTGGGGCAGGGTGATGAGGGTGCCGCCAGGCCGCAGAATGCCGGCTTTTTCGCGCGTGATCTCGGCAATGGTGCCGCCGAGCCATTCCTGGTGATCGAGGGAGATGTCGGTAAGGATGGAAAGAAGCGGGTCTACCACGTTTGTGGCATCGAGGCGTCCGCCGAGGCCGACTTCAAGGACTGCAAGGTCCACCGGAGCTGTGCCTTCATCGGCAAAGTGAAGGAAGGCGATGGCGGTGACGGTTTCAAAAAAGGAAGGGGCGTAGGGCAGGGTTCCTTCCGCGACAAGGCGGGCTGCCGCAGTCTCGGTACGCTCGAAAAGCAGGGCCAAGGCTCCGTCCGAGATCCTTTCGCCGGTGATGCGAATGCGTTCGTTGGGCAGCTCCAGATGGGGCGAGGTGTAAAGGCCGATGCGGTGGCCGGCGGCCTGGAGGATGGAAGCAAGGGCGGCGGCGGTTGAGCCCTTGCCATTGGTGCCGGCGATGAGGACCGAGCGGAAGCGCTGCTCGGGGCGGCCGAGCGCGGCAAGAAGCGCGCGCATGTGGGCGAGATCGAACTTGCGCCGGGGCCGATCCGGTGTTGGCGGAGCCAATTCGCTGCCAAGGGCAAGCAGACGGGCGATGGAGGATGCGGGGGTGCTGTCGAGCATGCAAGATAAGTGTATGCGGGGCAGGCTCTCGGCTACTTGTACCAGGGTTTACGCAGAGACTGAAAGGGCAGTGTGCCGAACCAAAAAGGAAAAAACCTGAGAGGGTGTGTGAGAAGTTACGATTCAGGAGCCAGGCGATGGAGCATGAGGTTGATCGTAGCCAGGTAGATTATGGCTTCCGAGCTGTTGGGCCGCTGTTCCCAGTCTTTGCTCAACCGGCGATGACGTCCAAGCCAGGCCAAGGTGCGCTCAACGACCCACCGCCCGCCTGCCGTAACGAAGCTGCCGGGCGCTCTGGGCGCGCTCAGCTCGAACGCCAATCGTCGAGCGCCTGAGCCCAGAGCACCGAACTGCCGCGGTATCCCCGGTCGGCCCAGATGACGGCCAAGCGGGGAAGCTGCTGCCGGTGCAACGCTTCCAGGGCGGCCCCGCAACCGCCGCGCTCGTTGTCCTACAGCCCGGCCGAGTGCACCACAACGGCGAGCACAAGCCCCATCGAGTCAACGATCCCATGCCGCTTGCGGCCCTTCACTTTCCTGCCGCGTCGTAGCCCTTAGGCTCCCTTTTTCCGTGGTTTTCACGCTTTGGGTGTCGATCACCGCGACCAGGGTGGAGGCGTCCCGGCCCGCGCGAGCCCGCACCGCAGGCCGCAGCCGGTCGTGCACTGCTTGCCAGGTGCCGTCGAGCCGGAACCGGCGGTAATAGGAGTGCACCGTGCCCCAGGGCGGCAGGTCGTGCGGCAGGCTGCGCACCAGGTACAGGATGCCGTTCAGTACGCGGCGCATATCACCGTGCGATGCCGCCCGCCGGGCTGCTCCGGAGGCAGCAGCGGCTCGACCCAGCGTCACTACTCTCCAGTTCAATCACTCGGGTACCGCCGCGCTTCCATCCTCGCTTCGATGCGCAAAAACTTCTCACACACCCTCTGAGATGTACACAAAGAAGTCAGGAATGAGGTCGTTTAGATAAGTGTTGCAATATCAATAAGATGCACTGAAAGGACGTATGTTTATCAGTAGTGGAGCGTGATATCTCCATTACTCACAAAGGTAAGAAGTCTATTCTTCGGAATCGAGGTATTGTGTTGAGCGTAGGGAAGGATTTGCTTCTTCTATCTGACGGAGGGGCAGCTTACCCCTCGAACCGCTTTCGGCTTGCCCATAAGCCCATACCCGGGTTTGCGATGTAGAACACTTCTTCGCCCGCCACGGTGTTCCATCCTTCCCGCAGCTTTTGCGGGTCATAGCGAGCCGTCATTTCCCCTACATCTCCATACTCGAATGCTGCTCCTTCGACTTCCTTGCGGCTCAACGCGCCGGGGCAGTACCGGACCGTAAAGCGGTTTTCCGTCGAGCCGTGGATGAGGTGCGCCGCCGCGCTCAGGTTTCCCGACAGGTCCTTACCATTCCGCACCGCATGGAGCGTTGCCTCGGTTCCTCGATAGCCGTAGCGGCGAATCAGCCCATCGATTGCCCGGTCTTCCCCAAACTCCCGTACTCCGGGAGCCAGCACCAGCAGTTCCGCGCCGTCGGCCAGTGCCATGCGCGTCCGGTAGATTGCCTTGTTGCCCAGCCAGGTGCTGTGGAACTCCTGCGGGTCCAGCATCACGACTGCTTTTTGGATATCGCGGTCCAGCAGCGTTATGTTTACCTCGCGGGCCAGTGCCGCGGCCTGCTCGAAGCACTCGCCGTCGTCGCCGATAAACAGCCCCCGCACCGCGGTACCGCCGCCGTCCTTCGGCCCGATGACTGTCAGCACGTAGACAATCGGCAGCTTTCTCAGGAAGTGTTCCGCCGCGTAGTTCAGCACCCGCCGCACGGGCGTGTCGGCGCGCCCCATGATGCGCTCCAGCCCATAAACCGCGCCCAGGTAGTGGCTTCGGTTGATTCCTTCGGCTCCGCCCGTGCCTACCAGGATGTTTTTCACGCCGTTGGCCAGGCCTACTACTTCGTGCGGCACTACCTGCCCGAGCGATAGGATCAGATCGAACTGCCCTTCCACCAGCAGCCGGTTGACCTGCGCCGGCCAGGGATAGTCGAGCTTACCTTCCGATTCGTGCCGAACGACTTCCGCCGGAACCTCGCCCAGCGTGACGATATTTTCGCGCCACCGGTGCGCCCGAAACAGCGCCCGCGGTACCGTGCCAAACATCTTTCCGATTGCCTCGTCTTCCATGGGCGCGTGCGTTCCCAAGGCAGGCATGACGGCCGCGAGCCGCTCTCCGAGCAGCTCATAGACCATCTCCGTCAGCCTTCCGGTGCGCGAGTGGATTCGTGAGCCGTCGGGCGGGATGGCCAGCACCCGGCGCCGCTCGCCCAGATGCTGTAAGGTGCCGGCCAGCGCTGCCTGCATCTGCTCGCGGGAAAGATCCGTTGTTCGGGAACCCTCGCTGAAAAAGACCGCCATAGCCTTCTTATACCCGCACAAGGATGGACGCTACCCATTGCGCTGTAAGGATTTTGCAGCCCCTTTCCGCTTCATCTAGGCGGCTGCGGCCTCAGCTTTTCCTCCGACAGCCGGGTGCTCCTATCTCAATCAAGGTACAGGACATGCAAAGGCTTTAAGCGGCCGCCACGCGCCGCACAAGGTCATTCTGTTCGCCGCGGTCTTCCGCCCCGATGGTGAAGGCATCGAGTGCGTTGCTTGCGAGTGCATAGTGGAGCGCTTCACTCGGACGGTCGCGCATGGCGCCTTGGCCCAGGATTTTCATTCCTATGACGCCCTTGCCCGCGGCACGCATTTCACGGATCACGCCGAGTACCGTGTCCGGGTCGGCGTCCATGTGCGCCCCTACCGGGTTGAGGCGCACCAGGTCTACCTCAACCCACGGCGAAGCGGCGGCCGCTTTGAGCGCGGGGAGGCTGTGGCAGGAGACTCCGTGCGCCCGGATGACGCCTTTGCGCTTTGCCTCGGACAGCACATCCATGGCGCCCCGGTAGCGCGTCGTCCAGTCGCCTTCCGTGACGCAGTGGATGAGTACGATGTCGATCATTTCCGTGCCGAGTTCGCGCCGGAACCGGTCAAGGTCCGCCTCCACGCCCTTGGGGTCGCGCGTGTCGGTCTTGGTCATGACGGTGACCCGGTCGCGCGGCACCTGCTTGAGCGCCGCGGCCACGTTCGGGTGGCTTCCGTAGGAGTCGGCCGTGTCGTAGAAGCGCAGGCCGTTTTCGTGGTAGCCGTCCAGCAGCAGCCGCGTGCCCCGGCTTTCGCCCACGCGCGTCTGGTTTGAGGAGCCCCCGCCGCCCATGGTTCCGGTACCCATGGCCAAGCGGCTGGTGCGGATGCCGGTGTTTCCGAGCACGACCTCATCCTGCGCCGTATACTTCCTGCCCAGGGGCTTGCGGTCGAGCGGCGCGGTTTGCGCTGCGCCGCGGGCCAGCACGGCATCCCGGGCCAGCAGGGCGGCGCTGAAACCCTTAGCAACCCGACTGAGGAAATCTCTGCGCTGCATGCTGTAGCTCCTTAAAGGACGAGGATGAGCCCAGGATACGCCCGGAGCCGCGAAGCTGCCTAGGGGTGAAATGGCGCGGCTGTGGAACTACTCAGTTCGGGGGAGAACTTTATCTGTTCAAGCATGCATTTAGAAATACCCGGCAGTATGAGGGAACCCGTTTCTTCCGTTATTGCTCTAATAACCCATGCCGCGAACAACGATCCGCAACACTGCTCTTGCCGCCGTCCTGGCTTCCATGACGGGTATTTTTGCCTGCGCCGCGCCGGTTGGGCCGCTTCCGCCGCCCCTACGCGATGCCGCCCTGAGCCCGCATCCCGGCAAGCAGACTGCTGTTTTTGCCGGGGGCTGCTTTTGGGGGACACAGTCGGTGTTTGAGCGTGTTCGCGGCGTTACCGACACGGAAGCGGGCTATTCGGGCGGCTCCGCCGCCACGGCTACCTATGCGCAGGTCACCACGGAAACCACCGGCCACGCCGAGTCTGTCAAGGTCACCTATGATCCCTCAAAAATTACTTACGGCCGCCTGCTTCAAATATTTTTCGCGGTCGCGCACGACCCTACCGAGCGCAACCGCCAGGGCCCCGATGTCGGCACCTCTTACCGCTCGGCTATCTTCTATGCGACGCCTGAGCAGCAGGCTCTCGGTACCGCCTATATCGCGCAGTTGAACGGGGCTCATGTTTTTTCGAAGCCGATTGTGACGGAAGTTGTTCCGCTTCGGGGCTTTTACGCGGCGGAAAGCTACCACCAGGACTATGCGCTGCGTAACCCGGAGAATCCTTATATCGAGGTTTGCGACCGGCCTAAGATTGCCGCGCTTCAGAAGGAGTTTCCTGATTTGTTTGTTGATTATAAGGGCAAGTAAGTGAGCATCATAACCGTGTCAACCAGTATGTTATAGCAGTTAAAGTAGTCAGCGGCAGAAAAGAACCTCGTCGTCAATGGTCCTTACTAAGGGGCAAGTACATCCTAACTTCAGACCCTACGAACTCAAGCCTGCAGCTTCCCCCTACGCTGCCAATCTCGTCCTTGCAGAATTTGCTGCGGTGGTATCGTATCAATCTCTGCAATCAAAGGCTTACTGACCCTCGGGGCAGGTCAGTAGTGTTTGAGGAGATCGATTTCATCCACCTGATCAAGCTCGTCACGAAGTACAACGTTGAGCCCAGAAATCGTCGTTTGGCGATTGAGCAGATTGACTCGGGACGACTGCTTTTGAATCCAGGAAGGATGCAGATTCAGCGCGCTCAGGAGCTAAGCTGGGCGAGGGCTATTGTAGAAAGCCCAAACTTGATTGTCCCCAATTGGCAGATTATGGGGCGTGCTTATCCCGGCGACGCATTCATTAAGAACTTCGGCACGGACGCACAACCTGTGTACAGAGTGCTGATATGCGGGCACGAAGGCCGTAAGCGGAGAGCGGTGACTATCTTCCCTCGTGAGCGTTTTGCTGCCAGGGAAGTTGCTACTTTGCTTTGGCCGTAAAAACGAGGGGACCGCACAAGGCGGTCCGCTCTAGCCATTGTTTTGCCCAGGCTGGGGTTTAGCAGAATGAATCCGCATATTACATTCAATATGATGCATGAGCCGGCTTGAAGTTTCAATCACGAACTTTACCGAACATCTTGAAGAGACATCCTCCTACTGCCGCGGGGCGAAGTAGCCGATTCGGGAATGGACCTGGTATTTGCGGTCCAGCGCGAATAGGTAGATTGTTCGAAAGGCTCCGTTTGCCGAGAAATCCGACGGTTTGTAGCTTAGGGCGTATTGGGAGCGCAGCTCCTGCTGGATTTGGCCGAAGCTTACGGGCATGTCTTCGATGCGGGTCGGGTAGAACGCGCGGCCGCCGGTAGCGTCCGCGATTTTCTGCAGCGTGTCGTCGCCCCGGTCGCGGCTCGGGCTTACGTTTGTGCTGATCGCGTAGACTACGGTTTCCGCCCGCTGGCACTCCTTAATGGCGTCTTCCACGTAGGCGTGGCTCTGATTGTCGTCGCCGTCCGAGATCACCACCATCGCTTTGCGCGCAGGCTCATGGTGCTCGGTCGCGTCCAGCATCTTGTCGTGGCAGCCCTGGTACAGCGCGTCGAACAGCGCCGTGCCGCCGCCGGAGTGGAGCCCGTCGATGCCTGTTGTCAGCAGGTCCAGGTTGTTGGTCCAGTCCTGCTTGAAGTCGGGCGCGAGGTCGAAACCTTCCACAAATGCCTTATCGCTTTTGGGCCGCAGGATTTGCAGAAGGAACTCGACCGCCGCCTGCTGCTCAAAGCCGAACCGCTGCCGGATGGACGTGCTGGTATCGATGACCATGCCTACCCGCAGGGGCAGGTTCGTGTCCTGCTCGAAACGGTAGATCTGCTGCGGTGCTTTCCCGTCATCGAGCAGCGCGAAGTCGCTCTGCTTCAGGTCCTGCACAAAGTGCCCGTGCCGGTCGGTGACGGTAAAGGTGAGGTCCACCTCGTTGACCCGCGTTTGGATGGTGAAGCCGGGCTGGGGCGCGGCGTCCGGGGCGGTCTGCGTTCCGGCCGCGGGTGCGGGTGCCGTATTTTGCGCGGGAGTCTGCGCGACGGGTGCAGCTGTCTGCGCCGGGGCGGCGGGAAGCGTGGCAAGAAGGACGGCAAGAGACATCAGGAGCTTCATCGGAGTGCCCCTATTCTACAGTTCCTGCTTGCGCCTATCTTCTCCGCCAAGCGAAACAGCCGCGAATCAAACGAGAACGGTCTAGACGGAAGAAAGCGCACCCCTACCGTCTCCGGGTGTGCCGGGTTTAGAAGAACATTCCAGTCGTACAACACACTGAAAGATGGAACGCAAAGAGCAGGCGAATGCCGCGACCGAAGCCACTCCATGCCTTCCGCTTGCGTTCGATTTAGCCGAGCCCGGCGAGCTTTTATCTGCTCCAATGAAAGCTGCCGGTACTGCCTGTCTACCAAGCGGTCATCTAATTCGGCCTCGCCGAGAAGGTAGTTCGTCGGCACCCTGTCCCGCTCCAGCCGAACCAGCTGCTCCACGCAGGCGAGCGCGGGCGAGGTGGCGGCATAGACGATGCGAAGTCCGAAACGGTTATCGTGCCAACGTCCCGAACTGTAAAGCGAGCCTGCGCCGCTCCACGGCTCCATGCGATATTCATCGTGGAAGATGCGATACAGCCGCATCTAGAAGATGCCGAATCGTATCTGCTGAAGAACTGTCTCGACTTCCTGCGCGCCGTCCCGGGTGCTTGCGAGAGTGTTGGGTATGACCATGCCCAGGAAGGGAATGGGCGAGCTCATCCAAGCCTCTGCCCGTTTCGATAAAACCAATCGAGCCAACGCGAGCAGCGAAGCCCGGTTTCGCGCGGGATCGTACGAAAGCATATAGCCGTCCGGCCATATCTTGGATTCCGGTGCAGGTGAGATCGCTCTAATGGGGGCTGCCTGTGCGCCCAGCTTTCATGCAAATCGGATGGTAGAAAGGGTTTTCACCTGATTTCCTCCAACGGCGCAGGAACCATGGCAAGAAAAGCGGCAAGGCGCATCAGGAGCTTGCTTGGAGTGACCTTATAATATCGTTGTGCGCAGACCGGATGTGAGCCTGCTGCCGATTGAAGCTTTAGCTGCGATATAGGTGTCGAAGATGTAGTATCCGCAATGAGCAGGCACACCTAAAATAGTACCGGTACAAGCCGCCATGCATAGATCTATAGTGAGCTTTGCCGAGAGAAAGTGAGGAGAGCACGTATGCAGCCGAGAAACGTAAGCGTCACGACAGACGGCGATAGGTTTAACACGTTAACAGCCCAGGTTGAGTTCACGACACATCATGATGGAGTTGGCATGCCTCTGATGGGAACTATCGATTGTACGATCGTGGTGCATATCGGTATGCATGATGATGTGAATATGCCGTTTTCGCTTCTACAGAAGCTTTAATGATTTAACGTTTCCTTTGACCAGAGACAAAATAAAAGAAATGAAGGTGGAGTTCTGGAAAGACGATACGCAGCAGGACGCGCTCTGTACCTATACATTTCAGGGTTGGATAGCCCATTTCGGCACGACCAGCGGCGGCGGCGCCAATCACACGCTTGCTCTTTCCTTGCGGCCCGCGCTGGACCCGAAGCAATATATTCATGTCAAGCTTGGCAACTGACCTAGTTTATCAAGTCAGCACTATAGGGCTTGCCGCCGTTTCCTAAACAGGTGCCGTGTAAGTCTAAAGCTTAAAAGCACGCCTAATGCCGCACCGCTTGCAATGCTGACTGCATAGACCATGAAGAATGCAGCACCTTTATAGGCAGGATTCAAACCATGCAGGTAGCTTCCCGAAGCGGCGACAAGTACCACAGTAGAGAGGGCGAGCGCGCCCAGAAGCGCCCCGGTTGAAGTCGCTGAAAGGTACACAGCAAAACTTCGCAAGTTCTTGAAGATACCCAGAAGAGTGCTCAAAGTTAACAAACCCAGCCAAGCTGTCAAGAGCAGAAAAAATATCATAGTAAGCTCCTTTTTCAAGAGGGCGACCGGTTGAGGCTTGAAGGCATGACTTCATTTACAAGTAGAACTTTTCAGATTCAGATATTCTGTCCAGTAGAAATCCTGTCTTGTGAGGGATAAGGGTCCAGAGCTGAACTCTTTGTTCAGCGGGTTCTCGACTTGCGTCGGCCCTCTGCCTAGCTGAACCTTCAAGATACGCTACGCCGACCCTTCCAAGGCTGCCAGAAACCCCAGCAGCTCTTCCGGGAGGGGTGCTTGCAGGTCCAGTTT
>CAXTSG010000025.1:0-2310 GCA_964246825.1 uncultured Acidobacteriaceae bacterium
CAAAAGGCCCGGGCGCGACGCCCAGCTCTGCCCACCGGGGCGCGAAGCGAAGCCTGACCACGGCAGAATCAACCTCCGGCGGCGGAGAAAATGCCGCGGGCGGCAGTGTAAACAGCAGCTCGGGCTCCCCATACACCCGGCACAGCACCGAGAGCAGTCCGTAGTCGCGGGTGCCCGGCTCCGCCGTGATGCGCTCGGCTACCTCCCGCTGCACCATCACCACGGCTTGCGACAGCGCCGCTTCGTGCGCGAACAGGTGCTGGAGAATCGGCGAAGTGATGTAGTAGGGCAGGTTTCCCACAACGGAAAGAGCGCGGCCGGGTGCCTGGGCCAGCGCCGGGAGATCCACGGTAAGAACATCGGCTTCCAGCACGGTCACCGAGGGTGTTTCAGCGAAGCGGGTGCGCAGCTGCGCGGCCAGTGCCGGATCCAGCTCAATGGCGGTAAGCCGGGCCGCGTGCCGGGCTAGCAGTGTTGTGATGGCTGCCTTGCCGGGGCCGATTTCCACCACTTCGCCGGCCGCGGCAGGCCCCAGTGCTCGCACAATGCGCTCCTGCGCGCCCCCATCAAGGAGGAAGTTCTGCCCCAGCTTTGTTTGTATTTTCCGGCCCATCGTCGCAGCTCTTTCCTCGGCATTCGCGCAATCCATTAGACTAAGCCTTTGCCCGCGCATGCCCTCCTGCCGCGGCGCAAAGGAGAGTACCTTCCCATGCACATCGCCTTTGCCGCCTCTGAGTGCGTCCCGTTTGTGAAAACCGGCGGTTTAGCCGATGTGATCGGCGCGCTGCCGGCGGAGCTGGTGCGGCAGGGGCATACCGTTACCGTGTATTTGCCGTTGTTTCGCGCCGTTGGGGGGCAGCTCGGGAAGCGGAAAACACTGGCGGGGAGCATCACCATCCCGTTTGCGGGCTACAACCGCTTCGCGGCCGTTGTGGATGGCGGTACGCGAGACGGGGTGCGGTTTATTTTTATCGACTGCCCGGAGCTGTTCGACAGGGAAGGGCTTTACGGCACGGCGGCCGGCGACTACCCCGACAACTGGGAGCGCTTTGCGCTGTTTTGTCGGGCGGTGCTGGAGGCGAGCAAGCAGCTCGGTGTTCCGGACATCTTTCACGCGCATGACTGGCAGACGGCCATGCTGCCCGTGTATCTGCGCACCCTGTACGCACAGGATCCGGCCCTGGAGCAGGCCCGCGTCGTGTTCACGATTCACAATGCCGGCTACCAGGGCTGGTTCCCTCCGCAAACCGTCGAGCGCCTGCTGCTGCCTTGGGAGGTTTATCACATGGACCGCATGGAGCAGTACGATACCTTCAACTTGCTCAAGGGCGGCCTAGTGTACTCGGACGCGCTGACAACGGTCAGCCGGAAGTACGCCGAAGAGGTTCAAACGCCTGAGTTCGGTTATGCGCTGGAAGGCGTGTTCCAGGCCCGGGCCGCCGATCTGCACGGCATCCTGAACGGGGTCGACTACAACCATTGGGACCCGGCGCATGATCGATTTATCGCCGCGCATTACGGCCCGGACAACCTCGCCGGGAAAGCGGAGTGCCGGCGCGACCTGCTCCACGCCTTCGGCGCGTCCGATTTGCCGGCGACCGTGCCGGTGCTGGGTGTTGTGTCGCGCTTTGCCACCCAGAAAGGCTTCGACCTGCTGGCAGAGATTGCCGAGCGGCTCGCGGAGCGTGAGCTCTTTCTTGTAGCCCTGGGTACGGGCGAGCCGTACTACGAGAACCTTCTGCGTTCGCTCGCGGAGCGGCACCCGCACCGCTTTGCCGTCCGCGTGCAATATGACAATACGCTGGCGCATAAGATCGAGGCCGGCTCCGATATGTTCCTGATGCCCTCGCGCTACGAGCCGTGCGGGCTGAATCAGATTTACAGCCTTCGCTACGGCACGGTGCCGGTGGTCCGGGCTACCGGCGGGCTTGACGACACGGTGGAAGAAACGCCGAACCCGGCCGAAGGAACCGGCTTCAAGTTTCACGGCTATGCCGCCGGGGACTTTTTGGCGGCGATTGATCGGGCGCTGCTGTGCTTCCGCGATCCAACCGCCTGGCAGGCTCTGATGCGAAACGGTATGCGCCGGGATTACAGCTGGGCCAAGTCCGCGGCGGAGTATGGGGCGCTGTACGAGTCGGTAGCGCGTCGCCGCGTGTAGCGAGGCGGCAGCTTTTCCCGGCGAAAAGCTGCGTTGGGTGCCGCTGGTTGGTTTAGCGATACAGCCTGAGGGCGTTCCAGTCTTCGGCGTAGCTCCGGTACCGGCCGCGGCACAGATAGATGACTCGCTGCTCCCACGGCATTTGGTAG
>CAXTSG010000025.1:2320-3018 GCA_964246825.1 uncultured Acidobacteriaceae bacterium
ATAGAAGCGGTTCATCTCCGCCGGGGCTGCATCCGTAACCACGATCATCTCTTCGCCGGTGTAGCTGCCCGACCCCCAAAGCCAGTAGTTCTGGTGGCCGCTGATAGCCGGGGGAAGGCCGAGAGCCGGGCCCAGCACATTGACGGCGCTGGCCTGCCCGTAGTTGCCGGTGAGGATGCCGGTAGAGCGCTGCTCGGCCGGCGGCAGCGACCAGTAGACCCTGCCGACCCCCTCCACCAGATGCTCCCAGTCCAGGTGGTCGGCAAAGAACTCCGGAAAACCCGCACCCGGGTGCTGCTCGCTCTCAATCAGGGTGAAGTGCAGCGTGCGGGTAAACCGAACAAACTGCGCCGGGGCAAGAATCGGCACAGCCAGCGGGGCGGCCAACACGGCGTTGAGCGTCAGCAGCACTGCCGATGTATACACGGCCGCTGTGCGCCCCCGCGAAACCCGCGCCCACTGTGCCCAGAACACCCCGCCCGCGGCGAAGTAGACCGGGTAGACAGGGGCGACGTAGTAATCCTTAGCGTGGAGCGCAAGCATAAGAGCAAGAAACAGCAGGTAAAGCGCGCCGAGCGGCCGCCACGCTCGCGCTTCGCGCGCCGCCAGGAGCCACAGAACGCCCGGCAGCCAGACAAGGACGTGCAGCGGCGACAGCATGAGCACCTGCTCCAGAAGAAACCGCCCCGGCGGCAGCA
>CAXTSG010000025.1:3028-5890 GCA_964246825.1 uncultured Acidobacteriaceae bacterium
CGGCGATCTTGTCGCTGTGAGCGACATCGGAAAGCCAATCCAGCGTAGGCCAGCCGTGCCGCCACTGCCACCAGAGGTGAGGCGCGGCGAGGGTAAAAGTAACGAGGCAGGCAAGCGCGAAGCCGCGCGTCCGCAGCAGGGCGCGCGCGGGCGTCAGCAGCAGCGCCCCGAGCAGCGCGGCAAGAAAGAAAACGATGGAGATTTTATTCTCGATGCCCAGGCCGGCGCTTGCTCCCAGCAGCAGCCACCAGCCGAAAGCCGACGGAGTACGCACGAGCCGGGCTACGGCAAGCAGGGCGGCGCTCCAAAACACAGGCTCGGAGGCGTTCATGGAAAGGAAGCTCTGCGTTGCCAAAAAAACCGGAACCGTCAGTACTGCCAGCATGGCCAAAGCCGCGGCCCGGCGCGAACCGCCGAGCGCAGCCGCCAGCGCGCCCGTAAGCGCCACGGTAAGCGCGCCGGCGAGGGCAGGCAGGAGCCGGAAAAGAACAAGGTTGTGAAAGCCGAAAACCGCCTCGGCAAACCGCGCCTGCAAGGCCACAAGCGGCGGCTGGTCCACATAGCCGAGGGCTAAACGATGCCCGCACACCAGGTAGTACAGTTCATCGCGGAAGATGCCGTAGCCGGCGTGGGTGGAAAGAAGCGTGACAGCCGCCTGCAGCAGCAGCTTTGCCGAGGCAAACAGGAGCAGAAGAGGCCAGAGCGGCGCCCGCGGCAGGGCGGCCTGTATCGCGGAGGCTTTCGCAACCGGAACGACCTCCTCCCATTCCTCCATGCGGATGCTCATGCGTCTAGGGTAACGGTTGGAAGGGTTTGCGCGAACAAGGCTCAGTGCGGGAGCACCGGCAGCAGGGAGGCGGCAGCTGTTTCGTCCCCTGCGCGAAAGTGCGCGTAGATGCTTTCGGCGGTAGCACGAGGTACTACGGCGGTTAGCGCTTCCACGCCCGCCGCCTCTACCGCGCGTACACTGCCGAAATGCTCCACCAGGCGGATGCGTGTGCGCGGGCCGACGCCGGCAATCTCCAGCAGCTCGGAGCTCCGGTCGCGGATTTCCCGCCGTTTGCGGTGATAGCTGATGGCGAAGCGGTGGGACTCATCGCGGATGCGCTGCACCAGATGAAGCACAGGCGACCGACGCTGGAGGACAATGGGCTCTTCTTCCTCGTGCCCCGCGCCTCCGTGGACGTAGATAACTTCTTCGCGCTTGGCGATGGAAGCAAGCGGCTGCGTCACCAGACCCAGCTCCTCCAGAGCGGCGGCGGCGGCGCGCAGTTGCCCCAAGCCGCCGTCCACCAGGATCAGGCTCGGCAGGGGTTTATTTTCTTCAACGAGCCGCTTATAGCGTCGTGTGATGACCTCGCGCATGGACGCGAAATCGTCCACGCCGGTCACGGTTTTGATTTGAAACTTGCGGTAGTCGCTCTTCTTCATGCCGCCTTGTTCCCAAACCACCATGCTGGCAACCGTTTCCGCGCCCTGGATGTGCGAAATATCGAAGCACTCGATGCGGGTGGGCGTTTCGGGAAGCATCAGGGCATCTTCCAGCGCTTCGGCGATAGCCTGTTCGCTCGGCTTGAGCACGCGGAAGCGCTGATCGTAGCTTTGCTTCGCGTTGGTGCCCGCCAGGTCCAGCAGGGAGCGCTTTTCACCGCGCTGCGGCACCTCAATGCATACGGGGCGGCCGCGCTTGGAGAGGGCGGCGGCCAGCGCGGCGCGCTCCTTGAACTCGACCGGCGTGTAGATCAAGCGCGGAACATAGGGCTGGTCCAGGTAAAGCTGCTTCAACAGGGAAGCAAAAAACGCGCAGGCGTCAAAGTCTTTTGCGGCAGGCGCGCGCGGCGGGGCCGCCTCCACCTGATCCGCGTCGGGCTCCTGGCTCAGCTCCAGCTCCGCGACATCCTCCCAGAACAACTCGCGGCGGTCCACGATTTTGCCCCCACGCACATGGAACAGGTTGACGGCGAGCATGCCTTTTTCATAGTGGTAGCCGAACAGGTCCGCATCGTCCTCGTCCGCGGTGGCCACGCGCTGCTTGTCCTGGAGAACCGCGACTGTACCGAGCAGGTCGCGGTACTTGGCGGCGAGCTCGTACAACTCCTGCTCGGCGGCTTCCTGCATGCGGCGCTCGATGCGCTTGCCGAGCTCCGCGCCGCGGCCTTCCAGAAACATCTGTGCGTCGCGCACGGTTTCGCCGTACTGCTGAGGCGTGGTCAGGCCCTCAACGCAGGGGCCCGAGCAGCGCTTGATGTAGTACTGGAGGCAGGGCCGCGGGTGGTAGCGCTGGAGGTCGACCTTGCAGGAAGGCAGCAGGAACGAGCGGCGCAGCAGCTCCGCGATGCGGTAAGCAAGGCTGCCGGGGAAGTACGGTCCGTAGTAAGCGCCGCCGTCCTTGCGCAGGCGGCGCGTCACAAACACTTTCGGGTGGCGGTCGGCCATTGTCAGCTTGACGTAGGGGTAGCTTTTGTCGTCGCGCAGCAGAATGTTGAAGCGCGGCTTTTTCTGCTTGATCAGGTTGTTTTCAAGCGCGAGCGCTTCCTGCTCGTTGTCGACCAGGATGTAATCGAGGTCGACCGCTTCGCGCATCAGCGAGCCGGTCTTGGCGTGTGCCTGCGAGGCTTCCAGCAGGTAGGACCGTACGCGCGAGCGCAGGTTCTTGGCCTTGCCTACATAGATGACGGTGTCGTTCGCGTCCTTGTAAAGGTACACGCCGGGACGCGTCGGCAGCGTTCTGATTTTCGCTTCGAGATCCATCAGGTGTATTTCCATGGTAACTCGCAGGCGGCATAGAACTCCGGACCGCGCAGGCGCGCCTCCATGGCCGGCGAGCCTTGGCCATCAAGTAACATTTACCTTGCTGGGCGT
>CAXTSG010000025.1:5900-15713 GCA_964246825.1 uncultured Acidobacteriaceae bacterium
TTCCAATGCCTTAACTTAGCGAGTCGGGTGTACTTTGGCCGTCCTGATGCATCACAGTGAGGTGTTCCGGTGCATCGGCACCGCATCGTATTTCCATAAGGACACCCTATGCTGAATTTCCGCACACCGACTGCACTTTCCAGGACCGGGGCGCTTGTCGGCTGCCTGCTCGCCTTCTCCATCCTTTCCGGCTGCACGACCAAAAAGTATGTCAGGAACCAGACAGCCCCGGTAATCAACCAGACCAATGAGCTGGACGATAAAACGGCGGCGAACAACAGAGCGCTCGCGGATCTGGACAAGCGCACCGGTACCGGCATCAACGGCGCGCAGAGCAGCGCCGCCAATGCGCAGCAGGCCGCGCAGGGTGCAACCACCGCGGCCGGGCAGGCGCAGCAGACCGCCCAGGATGCAGTGCATCGCGCCGACAGCCTGAACAGCGTGGTTTCCAACCTCGACACGTATCAGAAGGTGGGCGACGTTTCCATCACGTTTGCCTTCAATAAAGCCGACCTAACCGCTGCCGGCCGGGCGCAGTTGGACGGACTGGGCGCGCAGCTCGGGGCGCAGCGCTCCTACATCCTTTCCTTGACCGGAGGCACGGACTCAGTCGGAAGCGCATCGTACAACTACGAGCTGAGCGACCGGCGGGCCGAAGCCGTGGTGCAATACCTGGCCTCGAAGTACGCCGTTCCGGCGCATCGGTTCTACCTGATCGGCCTCGGCAAGGATCAGGCGGTGGCAGACAACTCAACAGCAGGCGGCCGCGCGAAAAACCGTCGTGTGGAGGTCCAGCTGCTCACCAATCAGCCGGTCGGCGGCGCGAGCGCAACCGCGGCGCAGCCGACGCAATAAGCTCCCTCCCCCAGAGCGAGGCGCAGCTGCCGCTTACAAGGGCAGCTGCGCGATGTGCTCCCTCCTTACATCACCGGCCGTGAATAAACGAAAAAACGGAGCGCCTTGGAGCGCGGCTTCCACCGCCGAGCGCCCGCCGGCCTCCGTACGCTCCACCAGGCAGGCCACGCCGATAACGCGCAGGCCCGCCTGGTGTGCCGCTTGAACGGCCTCTATCGTAGAGCCGCCCGTGGTGCATACATCGTCCACAATGACGACCGGAGCCCCTTCCGCAACAAAGCCTTCAATGCGGCGGCGCATGCCGTGGGCCTTCTCGCCCTTGCGCACGAGGAAGCCGTGAATGAGAGGTGCGGCCGAGTCGGCGTGGGCGCGTTGAGCGCTCGCAATTGCTACGCTGCTCACGATGGGATCCGCGCCCAGGGTAAGGCCGCCCACGGCCGCCGGATGCAACCCGTGCTCTGTTAGGAGATCAAGCAGCGCCAGCCCGGCAAGGCGCGCGCCCTCTGCATGGAGCGTGGTCACGCGGCAGTCAATGTAGTAATCGCTGGCTGTCCCGGAGGAAAGCTGAAAGCTGCCGAGTTTAAAGGAAAGCCGGGCGAGCAGGTGCAGCAGGGCAGTGCGGGCGTCAGGGTGCGGCATGCGGCATGGCTCCTAGGGCGAGAGGCGGTCCAGATGGCGGAAGCCGCCGGTCTGCACCAGGATTCCCGCAAACAGCGTGAAGTTGTAGGCTGCATGGACGACGGTGCTTGCCGCCAGCGAGTCCAGCCGCAGCCGCACCACGCACAGTACGAGCGAAACAAGCCCGATGAGCAGCACCGGTGCCCAGGCATGCGAAACCTGCTGGGCATGCAGCAGGGCAAACGGCAGACTTGTAAAAACAACGGAAGCAGGGATGCCGACGAAGCGGTATGCTCCGGGCGAAAGATCGCCCTTGTGCCGGAGCCATCGAAATGCGTTGAGAAAGCCCGGAGAAGAAAGCCCCGGAAGAACATTTCTTCAAACAACGGCGCGCCTGTGACGCCGAAGACAAACATCATCCACGCGCCCAGGGGCGAGTGCATCATATCGGCCATGATGGGCGGATTCTTCGGCATCGGCAGCCTGCTGCCGAGAAAACCGATGCCGATGCCGCAGCCCAGCCCCAACGAAGTGAGGCGGCCGAACGCATGCACGGCTGCCGTGCCGTGCCAGTGGACGCCCTGAGCAAAGCCCCGCTGCCACAGCGAGCGAAACAGCGGCACGGCCGCAAGCAGTACCAGCGCGTAGCCGAACGCCTCGGAAGGCACCAGCCAGCGCGCATCGTTCTGGAGCAGCGTCGCATACACGCGGATGGAGTGATGTCCGTACACATGAAGCTGCCGCGCCAGGAGCAAGGCTGAAAACTGGCCGCCGACAAGCATGATGCCGGAAACAACAAGCAGCAGCAGAAAATGGCCGAGATGAGGGCCGACGGCGTCGATGGATGGAATTTCACTTCCCGCCGGCAGAACATCATAAGCCGCGTCGCTGCCGAGCAACGGCGGGTCGGAGCGGAAGACGCTCACTGCGCCGCCTCCCTGCGCTTGCGCGCTTTCTTCGGCACGGGCGGCGCGGGCGGCACGGGTGCCGCGGGCGCGTCGCTGTAGTGGCGCTTCAGGAACTCGCCCGTGTGTGAGCCCGCGACAGCCGCGATCTGCGCGGGCGTCCCCTCGCCCAGAATGCGGCCGCCGCCCTCGCCGCCTTCCGGACCCAGGTCGATAATCCAGTCCGCGTTGCGGATCACGTCGAGGTTGTGCTCGATAATCAGGATAGTGTTGCCGAGATCGGTAAGCCGGTGCAGCACCTCCAGCAGCTTGCGCACATCGTCAAAGTGCAGCCCGGTGGTCGGCTCGTCGAGCAGGTAGAGCGTGCGGCCGGTTTGCCGCTTGGAAAGCTCGCGCGCCAGCTTCATGCGCTGCGCCTCGCCGCCGGAAAGCGTGACGGCGGACTGCCCCAGGTGGATATAGCCGAGCCCGACATCGACCAGCGTTTGCAGTTTGCTGCGCACCTGCGGGATATCGGCCAGCACCGGCAGGGCGTCGGCAATGGAAAGCTCCAGAAGGTCGGCGATGGAATAGCCGTTGAACCGGACGGCGAGCGTTTCCTGGTTGTAGCGGCGGCCGTTGCAGATGTCGCATACCACGTACACATCCGGCAGAAAGTTCATCTCGACGCGCTTTTGCCCGTCGCCCTGGCAGGCTTCGCAGCGGCCCCCGGCGACATTGAAGGAGAAACGGCCGGCCTTGTAGCCGCGCTCGCGCGACTCGGGCAGCATGGAAAACAGGTCGCGGATGGCCGTTAACACGCCGGTATAGGTCGCGGGGTTGGAGCGCGGGGTGCGGCCGATGGGAGACTGATCGATGCGGACGGCTTTGTCGATTTCATTGAAGCCCTTGATGCGCGCATAGCGGCCCGGCTCCTCGCGCGAACCGTACAGCTCCTTTGCGAGCGCGCGGTACAGGGTGTCGTTGACCAGAGTGCTTTTGCCCGAGCCGGAAACCCCGGTGATGACCGACATCACACCCAGAGGGATGCGCGCGGTCACGTTCTGGAGGTTGTGCGCGCAGGCACCTTCCACCGTGATCCACTTGCCCGTAAGCGGCCGGGGCTCGCTGCGGTGCATCACGTCGGTCGCGCCTGACAGATACTGCCCGGTCAGCGACTCGGGCACGGCCATGATGTCTTCCGGACGGCCCGCGGCAACCACGTAGCCGCCCAGCTTTCCCGCGCCGGGGCCCAGGTCCAGCACATAGTCGGCGTGGCGAATGGTGTCCTCGTCGTGCTCCACGACGAGCACGGTGTTGCCGAGGTCGCGCAGCGATTCGAGCGCGCGAATGAGCCGCATGTTGTCGCGTTGATGGAGGCCGATCGAGGGCTCATCGAGCACATACAAGACCCCGCGCAGCCGCGAGCCGATCTGGGTAGCCAGGCGGATGCGCTGGCCTTCGCCGCCCGACAGTGTTGCGGCGCTGCGGTTCATGGAGAGGTACGAAAGCCCGACATCGTTGAGGAATTGGAGCCGCTCGACGACTTCGCGCCGCAGCCGCTCCGCGATCATGGAGTCGCGGGCTGAAAAGGCAAGCGCTCGCGCGGCCTGGAGCGCCCGCGCGAGCGGCATTTCCGTGAAGTCGGCAATGGAAAGCTCGCCTACTTTGACGGCCAGCGACTCCGGCCGCAGCCGACGCCCGGAGCAGGCGGCGCAGTCGGTTGCGGACATATAGCCGAGCATCCACTCGCGGTAGCTTTCCGACCGCGACTCCCGCAGCGACTCGCGCAGCCAGGCCAGGATGCCGTGGAAACCGGTGCGCGGCCCCTCGCTTTTGTCCGGGCCGTGGAGCAGCTGGTCCTGCTGCTTTTTCGTCAACTGCTCGAAAGGCTGCGCCAGGTCGATCTTATAGCGGGCAGCGGCCAGTTGGATCAGCTTGACAAGATACTGAGAGGAAGAACCGGGACCCAGGGCTCCATCCAGCAGCGGCTTGGTCCAGTCGGTAATGACCTTGGCCGGGTCGAAGTCGTAGATGGAGCCGAGGCCGTTGCACTTGGGGCAGGCGCCGTAGGTGCTGTTGAACGAGAAGGAGCGCGGCTCCAGCTTCGGCACATCGAGCCCGCAGTTGGGGCACGACATGGAGGAGGAGTACAGCTGTTCCTGCGCGTCCGCCGCGCCGGCTGAAGCATGAACTTGGATGAGGACCAGTCCATTGCTCATTTGCAGTGCCTTTGCAATGGAGCCTTCCAGGCGCTTACGATCCATGTCGGGCTTCAGCACCAGGCGGTCAACCACGGCCTCAATAGTATGGTTCTTGCGCCGCTCCAGCGTTACGGGCTCGGCCAGGTCGCGCATTTCTCCGTCGATGCGGGCGCGAAAGCCCTGCGCGTCCAGCGAGTCCAGCAGCTCCTTGAACTCGCCCTTGCGGCCGCGTACCACCGGGGCCAGCACGATGACCCGCTCGCCGGGCGCGAGCGCGAGTACCCGGTCCGTGATCTGCTCCAGCGACTGCCGGGAGATGGCAAGCCCGCAGCTGGGGCAGTGCGGCACGCCGACTGAAGCATAAAGAAGGCGGAGGTAATCGTAGATTTCCGTAATGGTGCCGACGGTAGAACGGGGGCTGCGATTGGTGGTTTTCTGTTCGATGGAGATGGCCGGGCTCAGGCCCTCAATTGAATCCACATCAGGCCGCTCCAGCTGGTCGAGGAACTGCCGCGCATAAGCTGACAGGGTTTCCACGTAGCGCCGCTGCCCTTCGGCGTAGATCGTGTCAAAGGCAAGCGAGCTTTTGCCCGAGCCGGACAGGCCGGTCACCACGGTCAACGTGTTGCGTGGAATGCGGACATTGATGTCGCGCAGATTGTGCTGCCGCGCGCCCCGGACTGAAATATGAGTGATCGGCATAAGGTGTAAAAAACGAATCGGAGGTCGGGCTCGTGACTGGAAAGGTACATTCTCAGCCTAACCACAGCAGTTCGGTGGGTCAATGGAACAAAGAACTGCCATGATGGGGTACATACAAGGTGCGCGGTGCTCCCGGCCGGCATCTAGCTGGATTGGAGACATTTTTTCCGCGATGCAAAACCTGATCAATGCTTTTCTGCTGATTTCAGCCATTGGAGCTTCTCTGCTCTTCGGTGTGCTTGCCGCCCATGGGCTTTGCCGCACCGCCTTTGCTATCTTTCGCGCCCATGCCGTATCGGTGGCAAACAATAAACTCCAAAAAGCCGAGGCTTCTTCCTAGGCGCGGCATCATTCGCTTCGGAACGGCTTCGGATATTCTTCCGCGAAGACCGTTCTGGAAGATGAAAAGCGGCCTCCGTTATATTTGTGCCGACCTTTGGCATAGCCGACGGCGAGCAGGGCAATAGGCTCATAGCTGAGCGGCAGCTTGAGCGCGGCCCGAACCTTTTCCGGGTCAAAGCCTTCCAGCGGTGCCGTATGGAGCCCCAGCGATTCAGCAGCCCACATCATGGTGGTAAAAGCCAGGATGACCTGGCGGTTGAGCCAGGCGGAAAAGTTCGGCAGTTCTCCCAGGTAAATGGGAATGTGGCCGCGCATCTGCTCCAGAAAGTTTTCCGGCATGCCGCCTTCGCGGCCCAGACGCATCATCTCTTCGAGGTCGCCGTTGCGCCAGCCGTCGGCATCGCCGCAGGCCGCAATCACCGCCGGTGCTTCCTCCACCTTGGCCTGGTTGAAGCAGGCCGCGCGCAGGCGCTTGCGGCCCTCGGAGCTGCGGACCACGATGAATCGCCAGGGCTGGAGGTTGTAGCTGCTGGGCGCTTGAAGGCCCGCCGCCACGATCGCCTGCAAATCCTCAAGGGACGGCGCGGTGTCCTCAAAAGCAGCGGTGGCGCGCCGTTCGGCGACGACTTGAAGAAACGGCCGCTCCGGAGGTCCGCTCATGGCTCTATGGTAGCGCGGTCATGGGCTGTTCCACGGCAAAGGTTTGTCCCGCGGCTGTGTTCTCATACACCCACAAGCCGTGGAAGTTGGCCCGAAGCTCTGGGTGCTTCTTGAGCAGGGCAGCCATCAGCGTAAGGGCATCCCTGGGGGCGGCTACCGGGTCGGCAATGCTTTCCACCCTGGTATCCACGCGAAGATCAAGCGCGCCCAGGGTGCCGTCTGCCCGCAGCGCGGTGACCGCGAAGTTTTTCTCGTCGACGCCTTCGCCGGTGGATACATTCATGGCTTTGTTCCCGGGCAGCCCTTTAGGCTCGACCGAGGCCATGTCACGGCTGAGTTTGCCGAGATTGTTGCTGGTGTACAAATCGGCCGGACGGGCGAGGTAAGCAGCCGCGTCCTCGTACAGAAAAGCGCTCAAGGGCTGCCCTTTTGCCTTGAGCGCGCGCCCCTGCTGCCAAAACCAGGAGCTGTCGTGCCCGTCCATAAGGAGCGGCCGCGCAAAAAAGCCGGCAAGCTGCCAGCGCGGCGCACCCGGGGCGGCTGTGTCCTGGAGGATAAGGGCAAACTGCTGCGGTGCTTTTACTCCGGTGGCGTGGAGGATTTCAAGCGCGAAGCGGCCCTTGGGCAACTCGCTCAGCGTCACGGTGACAAGCAGGGGCGAGCCCGGCACACTGCAAAAAAACTGCACATCGTCACCGCTGCCCTGGAGGTCGGAAGCATCGAGAGAGTAGATATTATTGATTGTGAGAGTTGCGCCCATCAGGCTCGGCGCGAGCGAGCTGATCGAAGCCGCAATGTTCCCGAAGCCGGACTCCGCGGCGGGGGCGGCTGCCGCTTTCAAGGCCGCGGTATCGCCCCGCAGCACGGCACCGCCGAGCTGATGACCCGCGTCAAACAGGGCCGCTCTCGCTTCGCCGGAAAGAGCGGAGCCTACCGTGCAGGAAACCGCATGGGCCTTTTGACCCGCGGCTCCAAGGAGGCCTGCGAGAAGCATGGCGCTGATTGGGCCGTATTTCCTTCGCAGCATGCCGTGCCTCCGTTTCTTAAGTAACCGGCGAGAGCTGCTACCGGTCACGCTCCACTGCTAGTCTAGTACAGGGAGATGGATTGCCCGGATGAACCGGAGGCAAGCATGAAAACGGAGCAAATGCGATGGAAGCAGCCGGCCGCTCTCGCCGCGTTGAGCGTTCTGTGGATACTGCCCAGCGCATCGCGGGCTCAGGCGGTTGTTGCCGCCGCGGGCCAAACGCAGGTTCCTTCCATGCTCCAGGAGGCGGCACAGCCGCCCTCCATTCAGCTTGTCAACGGGCAGCTTATGATTCAGGCTACGAACAGCAGCCTTCGCACTATCCTGGACGACCTCCAGCAGCGTACCGGCACTAAGGTTGAAGGTTTAAGCGGCGATGAACGCATCTTCGGCGTCTACGGGCCGGGAAACCCGCAGGAGGTTTTGGCCGCGGTGCTCGACGACTCGGGGTACAACGTGCTGATTGCCGGCCGCAACCCTGACGGCTCGCCGCGCTCGGTGGTGTTGAGTACGCGCACGGCGGCCGCCTCCGCGGCAACCGCCGGAGGCAAGACGCAAGCTGCCGATGAAGCGGAGGACGAGGGGGAAGAAGCGCAGCCGCGGTATGTTCCGCCGCCTCCGCCGCCCGCGCCCGCGGCTGCTGCCCCGGCACCTTCAGGGAGCACGCCGCAGCCGGTGAAAACTCCGCAGCAGATGCTGGAAGAGCTTCAACGGATGCGCCTTGGGGCAGCGACCGCGTCGGGAGCGGCACCTGCTCCTCCGCAGTAGGCTACTCCGTTCCCCACTGGTACATGCCGGCCTGCGGCAGCCCGAAGTGGGCCAGGACGCGAAAAGCAAACTGGCGCGCCATCTCGGTAGAGTCGATAGGCCGGTTGTAAAAAGACGGAATTACAGGAAAAATGACCGCACCGGCCTCGGCCGCGAGGGTCATATTACGAAGGTGAATTCTGTTGAACGGCGTTTCGCGGATGCACAGCAGGAGCTTGCGCTGCTCTTTCAGACACACATCCGCGGCTCGTACAATTAGGGTTTGCGCAAGGCCGTGAGCGATGCCCGCCAGAGTGCCCATGCTGCAAGGCAGCACGATCATGCCGTCTGACGGATAGCTGCCGCTGGCAATGTTCGCGCCGATGTCCGCGTCCGCCAACTGCTCGATCTTGGCGGAAGGCCCGCCCAGTAGTTTAGGGATCAGGTCCCGGCGCCCGCTGAGTCCGATTTCTTCCGCAATCACGCGCAGGGCGCTTTCGCTCGGGACGCACAGCACCTTCTTTACCCGTTCATCCGCTTCCAGCGCGAGCAGGAGCTGCTGCGCGAAGACAGAGCCGCTGGCACCGGTGATGCCGACCGTGACATTCACGCTCCAGGGCCTAGAACGCGTGCAAAAATAGCGTCCACGTTGCCGAGTTGACGTTGAAGATCAAACGTGTGCGCGAGCCGGTCGGGAGAGAGTTTCTCCGTGATCTCCGGGTCGGCCGCGAGGAGATCCCGGAAAACAAGGTCTTCCTTCCAGGCACGCATGGCATGGGTCTGCACCAGGCGATAAGCGTCTTCGCGCAGCATGCCGGCTTCGGTCAGGTCCAGCAGCAGCTGCCCGGAGAAGATAAGGCCGCCCGTGCTTTCAAGGTTGCGCAGCATGCGCTTGGGATAAACGAGCAGGTGCTCGATCAAGGCCGTGATTTTTACCAGGAGGTAGTCAGTCAGGATCGTCGAATCGGGCAGGATGACGCGCTCCACTGAAGAGTGCGAGATGTCGCGCTCGTGCCACAGCGCGATATTCTCAAACGCGGCTTGAGCGTTGGCCCGCACCACGCGCGCGAGGCCGGAAATCTGCTCGGAGGTGATGGGATTGCGCTTGTGCGGCATCGCGGAAGAACCCTTCTGCTTTTCCGAGAAAAACTCCTCCGCCTCACGCACCTCCGTACGCTGCAAGTGCCGGATTTCCGTGGCCATTTTGTCGAGCGTCCCCGTGATGATGGCGAGAGTCGAGATGTAGTACGCGTGCCGGTCGCGCTGCAACACCTGTGTTGCAATCGGGGCAGGCGCAAGGCCCAAACGGGCGCAGATTGCTTCTTCATACTCGGGCTTGAGATGGCCGAAGGTGCCGACCGCGCCGGAAAGCTTGCCGACGCGCATGCCCTCGGCCGCCGCGTCGAAGCGAGCGAGGTTGCGCTCGGTTTCCGCGTACCAGTTCAGCAGCTTCAGGCCGAAGGTAGTGGGCTCGGCATGGATGCCGTGGGTGCGTCCGATCGTCGGCGTGTGCCGGAACTCAAGCGCCCGCTTGCGCAAAACCGCCGCCAGCCCGAGAAGATCTTCGCGCAGGAGGGCGGAAGCGGCTTGGACCTGGAGCGACTGCGCGGTATCGACCACGTCGTTCGAGGTCAGGCCGTAGTGGAGCCAGCGCGACTCGGGGCCGATCTTTTCCGCAACCGCCGTGGTAAACGCGATCACATCGTGCTTGACTTCGGCCTCGATTGCCTCGATGCGCGCGAGATCGAAGCCGCCGCGCTCGCGGATGGCGGCG
>CAXTSG010000025.1:15723-18590 GCA_964246825.1 uncultured Acidobacteriaceae bacterium
GCGGGCACGATGCCTGCCTCAGCCAGCGTTTCCGTCGCGGCGGTTTCCACCCGCAGCCAGCAGCGGTACTTGTTTTCATCCGTCCAAATCGCGCCCATGGCGGGCCGGGTGTAGCGTCGAATCAATTCGGTAATTCCTTTCGAGCGCGGGTACCGTTCTTACTGATTGTAGCGGCGTGCATCCAAGCGCCTGAGCATGGAGGAAGCAGGCATGGAAGAAGTGGTGACGGTAGGAGATTTTACAGAGCCGCTGGAAGCAGAGATGGCGCGGGGCCGCCTTCAGTCGGCGGGCATTGAAGTATTTTTGGCAGGAGAGAATGCGCGCATTCTGGAGCCGGGGCTTGCGTCGCTGCGCTTGCAAGTAGCAGCAAAAGACGCGGCGGACGCGCGGGCAATCCTGGCAGATGCCGGCAATGAGCTGGCCGAGGCCGGGGAAGGCGTGGTCATCAAACCGAACGAACTGCCGTAATCTATCGTGGGCCCAAGCTGCAAACTACACTAAGTAGGCCTCTTTTCCCGTGTGTGAGCAGCAAACCGAATCGGGCGACCCTGGGTCGCTGAGACGACCCAGGAGCCGCGCCTTTACCGAGAAGGACAAAGGAGGACCGGCACTTTGGACCAGAACTCAGGAGGAACATCCTGGTTCCGGCTGCACATCACGGTCGTGCTTGATTGGCGACTCGTGTTGGCGGTAGTTCTTTTGCTATGGACGTACTTTGTAGATACGCTGCAGAAGTAGCGCCAAACCTCCCCGGGGAACTACTTCCCAAAGACGCCTCATATGATGCGCCCGGCAGCCGGCAAGATCAAGCGAAATTGCGCTGAAGTCCGCTACTCCGGCACCCCAAACCGCGCGCTCATCTCCTCATGGAGAAAGCCCTCGCCCGGCCGGTAGGGCTGCACCCACTCGCCGTCAATCACAAATTGAGGGATGGCGCGCTTGCCCACATGGCGGACTACTTCCTCGGCCGCGCCCGGGGTGCGCTCGATGTCAATCTCGGTATACGGGATTTTGTGCTTTTCCAGAAAGCGCTTGGCCTCGCGGCAGTCGCGGCACCAAACGGCGGTATACATTTGAACGTCCATGAGAGTGGATGATATACGGGAAGCGGCTTCGGCTGCTCAGGCAGTTTCCGCATCCTCCGGTCTGCCCGCGCGCCGGCGTGCCTGGAAAAACTCGCGCAGCACCGCGCCGCAGTCTTCCGCGAGAACGCCCGAAGCTATAGGCAAGCGATGGTTCAAACGGGGATGGTTCAGGACGTCGAGTACCGAGCCGGCAGCGCCTGCCTTGGGGTCATGCGCGCCGAAAACAAGCCGGTGAAGACGCGCATGGACCATGGCCCCGGCGCACATCAGGCAAGGCTCCAGCGTGCAATACAGAGTGCAGCCGAGCAGTCGATAATTGCCCAGCCTGAACCCGCCCAACCGCAGGGCAACGATTTCGGCATGCGCCGTCGGGTCATGGTCGCGCAGCACCCGATTTCCGCCGCTTGCCACAAGCCGATCGCCGTGGAACAGTACCGCACCGACCGGCACCTCGCCCGCGGCAGCCGCTTCGCGGGCCTCGGCAAGAGCAAGCCGCATGCGCTCCCTATCGTAAGACTCCACTGAAGGTTCTTCAGCCAGTGGAGACAGCCTCAAGCACCGGCGGCTCCGTGTCGATCCATCTGCGAAAGACAGAGATCAACGATTCCACCTCAGCACCTTCGCCCTCAAAGCGCTGCGCGTTCAAGCTGCATCGCAGCCAGCCGTGGGCCGGCATGCCTTGAATGGCGCTCAGGGTAAAGGCGCGCGCGGCCGATCCGGCGGCCGAGGTGCCGCGCAGGTCGATGCGCAGGCGCCATCCGGAGGGGGCCGCCTCCTCCGGGCTGCCGAGCGCACCCGTAATCACCAGCGGCTCCCGCAAAAGCCCGTTTTCCTGCTCCCATTGTCCATCGCATTGTTGTCGGTACCACGTTCCCAGCCACTCCAAATCGTCTGCCGCCACGGCCTCTATGAGCCTTTTTGTCGAGCGGGCTGCTGCTGCGTCATGCAGTGCAGCGCGCCGAGACCCCAGATAAAGTCGCCGCAGTGGATGCCCTGAACCGCGTGCGCGGGAAAAAGCCCGGCCAGCGTGTTGAGGGCAAGGCGGTCGTTGGGGTCGTTGAATGTTGGCACGAGTACAATCCCGTTCGCAATGTAAAAGTTGGCGTAGCTGGCCGGGAGCCGCTGCCCCGCAAAGACCACGGGTGCCGGGCAGGGAAGCGCCGCGATGCGAAACGGCCTGCCCTCCCGATCCCGCGCTTCATGCAAACGCTCAAGATTTTCCTGAAGCGGCGCGTGGTTTTCATCGGCACTGTTCGGTTCTACGGCGGTCACAATGGTCGCGGCATCCACAAAGCGGGTGATGTCATCGACATGGCCGTGGGTATCGTCGCCGGCGATGCCGCGCCCCAGCCAGATGACCCGATCGATGCCGAGATAGTCGGAGAACGCCTGCTCTAGCTGCGCGCGGCCCAGGCCCGGATTGCGCGCCTGCACCTCGCTCAGGAGGCATTCTTCCGTTGTCAGCAGCACACCCTCGCCATTCGTATCGATCGAGCCGCCTTCGAGCACCAAACGGCGGCCGTCGAGCTCGGGCTGCCACGCCGGAAGTTGCAGCAGCTCCGCCGCGCGCGCGGGCAGGGCATCATCGCGGTGCCAATTGTCGTACTTGGCCCAGGCATTGAAGCGCCAGTCCGTAACGGCGAGCTCGCCGGCCTGGTTCTGCACGAAGATGGGCCCGGAATCGCGGGTCCACACGCGGTCAGTCGGCCACTCATGGAAGTGGACGTTAGAGAGCAGCGCGCCCGCGCGGCGCAGCATGCTGCGGGCCCGCGCGGCCGCGGC
>CAXTSG010000026.1:0-5339 GCA_964246825.1 uncultured Acidobacteriaceae bacterium
GTCCTGCACCCCCCTCTCGGGACCGACCCTGCACGCCCTGGATACCTGGTACGACGTGGAGTTGACCTACACCTCCAACGCTCTCGAAGGGAATACGCTTACCCGCAGCGAAACGGCAATTGTGCTGGAAAAAGGCTTCACCGTCAGCGGCAAGCCGCTGACGGATCATCTGGAAGCAGCCGGACACAGGGATGCGCTCCTCTACATGCGGGCGCTGGCAAGCGCCGGCGAACCTTTGCGCGAGACTGAACTGCGCAACCTGCACCGCTTGATCTTGCAGCGCATCGACCCGGACGAAGCAGGTCGATACAGCAGACGGCAGCGGCTCATTTCCGGGTCGCCGCTGGTGCTGCCGTCGCCCGCGGAAATCCCTTCGTTGATGGCTGCTTTTGCCGGCGAGCTGCAAGCATTGCCCCCAACCCCGGAAAGCGCCTTTGACGCCCACGAACGGCTGGTGACGATTCATCCGTTCAGCGACGGCAATGGACGAACGGCGCGCCTGTTGATGAATCTGCTGCTGCTTCGTGCCGGGTACCCGCCGCTGGTGCTGCACCCGGAAGGTAGAACCGCCTATCACGACAGTCTTGCCGCCGTGCAGCTTGCGGGAGACCGCGCCGGGTACCATAAATTTCTATATGGAGAACTGCAAAAAAGCCTGCATCATTACCTCGTCATCCTGAAGAAAGGGCTGGAGCGAGCGGCGGAAAAGCAGGACAGCAGCGTCCCCTAAAAACCTTGCTACCCCGGCCGCTCCAGCTCAAACCGATCCCGCGTTCTTACATAGCTCGCGCCGGCCATGCGCCCCACGGCCTTCAGCTTTTCCGACGCAATGTGCAGCCCGGGCTCCAGCACGGCCTCGCTCACATGGAAGCGCACCACTTCGCCTAGCACCAACGAGCCGCCCAGCGGCAGCGCGCTTACCTCGACAATCTGCGTAAGCCTGCACTCCATCTGTACGGCGGCTTCGGCCACGCGCGGGGCCCGCACCAGTTCGCCGGGTAGGGAGGTGAGCCCGGCCAGGGTAAACTCATCCATCTCCGGAAGCAGCTGCGCGGCTGTTGCGTTCATGGCCGCCACGGTCGCCTCCGTTACGATGTTCACAACAAACTCGCCCGTGGCGCGAACATTTTCCAAGGTGTCCTTGCTTGCGCGCAGGCCGTCCCCGGCCTCGCGCGGCGAAGGGCAAAAGCACAGGATGGGCGGGTTCGCGCTGACCACCGTGAAAAAGGAGTAGGGAGCCAGGTTGCGGATGCCCGCCGCATCCACGGTGGAAACCCAGGCGATGGGTCGAGGCACGACGGAACCGGAAAGCAGCTTGTAATTTTCTTTCGGGGTGAGCGTGCCGGCGTCAAAACTCTGCATGGGGTCTACCATCCTTGTATACGGTCAGCACTGTCGATGCCGGCGCGGTCACCCGTGCATCTACCTTTTATGGCGGGTGCTGCCCCGGCGCCGACCCCGCCTGTACCGAAAGCCGAAGGAGAAAGCCGCTCCGCATGTTTGAATTTCATATTTCGCGCGCCGCCCGCGACCGCTACGGCGTCGCCGATCTCTTGTTTGCCTTTACCGGCAATGCCGTTTTTGCGAACCCGGCGGCGAGCCGTTCGCTGGCTCATCGTATCAACCGGGAGCGGGGCACCGAGCTTGACCCCAAGCGGCAGGTGCAGCCCGCGGCCCTGTTTGCCATGGGCCTGATTGACGAAGCCACCCACGCGCTGGTGGCTCACTACCGCAAACACGTCAAGCCTTCCGTGATGACGGATGCGTTGGCGCACTTTGAGGAGCAGGTAGGTTCAGCCGAGCTGGAACGGCTGCTGCTGGCCTTTGTCACCGAGTTTCCGAACGCCGATGTTTATGCCGGCCGCCAAACCGCCGTCGCGTGGCTCGCGGGCTCGACCGACGGCTACCCTCATCGCGAAGCCGCCTTTGAAGAGCTGCTGCTGCTATGGCTGGAAAACCACAACCCGGCTTTTGCCCCGTTCAAAGAGCTTTTCGACGACACGCGCCTGGCCGAAACAACCGTGTACCCGCAGGTTGCCGCGGGCTTGCCTCAGTTTTTCGGGGCGCAGCCCGAGCTTGGAGAGGGCCGCGGCGGTCTTTTTGCCCTGCTGCTCACGGTCATGAGCGATGCCGGTACGCTTTCCGACCAGCTTGCCGTCCTGCGCTCCCGCTGGGGCTTCGCCGTTGACGATCTGCTGCGCCGCGTGCTGTTGGCGGGCGACGTCCTCAAGGAGGAGGAGGTCGCGCTATGGCAGCAGTTTCATCCGCCCTCGGCCGAGACCCGGGCCAGCCGCCGCAACGAAAACTTCGGCGAGCAGCATGGCGAGGTGCCAACCTTTACCACCGCGCCCAACGAGTACGAAGCCTTCTCGCCCGACCAGGACTGGATGCCGCGCACCGTCATGATCGCGAAAAGCACCTATGTCTGGTTGAACCAGCTTTCGCGCTTCTACGGCCGCACCATCGAGAAGCTCGACCAAATCCCCGACGAGGAGCTGGAAACCCTTGCCCGCCGCGGTCTGAATGCCCTGTGGCTGATCGGCGTGTGGGAGCGTTCGCGCGCTTCCAAGACCATCAAGAATCTTTGCGGCAATCCGGATGCGGTCGCCAGCGCCTACTCGCTCTACGACTATCAAATCGCTGAAAATCTCGGCGGCGAGCCCGCTTACCGCGATCTCCGCGACCGCGCCATGCGCTTCGGCATCCGTTTGGCCAGCGACATGGTGCCCAACCACATGGGCATTGACTCCACCTGGGTCATCAACCATCCGGAGTGGTTCCTTTCGCGCCGCGACTCGCCCTACCCGGCCTACAGCTTCAACGGGCCCGACCTTTCCGGCGACGACCGCGTCGAGATCAAGATCGAGGATCACTACTACGAGCAGACCGATGCCGCCGTCGTCTTCCAGCGGCGCGATAAATGGTCCGGCGACACGGAGTTTATTTACCACGGCAACGACGGCACTTCCTTTCCCTGGAACGACACCGCGCAGCTCAATTATCTGAGCGCCCAGGTGCGCGAGCAGGTCATCCAGACCATCCTCCAGGTCGCGCGGCAGTTTCCCATCATCCGCTTCGACGCCGCCATGACGCTGGCCAAGCGCCACATCCAGCGCCTCTGGTTTCCCGCGCCCGGCGCGGGCGGCTCCATCCCGTCGCGCGCCGAGGCCGCCATGACGACCAGCGAGTTCGATGCCGCCATCCCGGAAGAGTTCTGGCGCGAGGTGGTGGACCGCGTGGCCCGCGAGGTGCCCGGGACTCTGCTGCTGGCCGAGGCTTTCTGGCTTATGGAAGGCTACTTCGTCCGCACCCTCGGCATGCACCGCGTCTACAACTCCGCCTTCATGGTCATGCTGCGCGACGAGGACAATGCCAACTACCGCAAGGTGCTTAAGAACACCTTGGAGTTCGATCCCGGCATCATGAAGCGCTATGTCAACTTCATGTCGAACCCGGATGAGCGCACCGCCATCGATCAGTTCGGCAGCGGCGACAAGTTCTTCGGCGTCGCCACCATGATGGCCACGCTGCCCGGCCTGCCCATGTTCGGCCACGGCCAAGTCGAGGGTTTTACCGAAAAGTACGGCATGGAGTACTACCGCCCGCGCTACGATGAGTGGGCCGACGATGCCCTGGTTGCGCGGCACAACCGTGAAATCGCCCCGCTGCTGCACGAGCGCAGCCTGTTTGCCGAAAGCGACAACTTCCTCCTGTACGACTGCTGGGGCGGGCACGGCGGCGTGGAAGAAAATGTCTTCGCCTACTCGAACCAGAGCGGCGGCCGCCGGGCGCTGGTCGTTTACAACAACAGCTACACCTCCACCCGCGGCACGCTGCACCACTCCGCGGCCTACATGGACAAGAGCAGCGGCCAACTTCGGCAGCGCTCCATCACCGACGCGCTCGCGCTGCCGACCGACCGCGACACCATCCTGGCCTACCGCGACAATGCCACCGGGCTCCACCATCTGCGGCGTGCCCATGAGTTCAACGAGCGCGGCCTGGAGGTCGAGCTGCGCGGCTACGGCTACACAGTGCTGCTGGACTGGCGCGAGCTGCGCGCCGACGCGACGCACGCCTGGGACCGCCTGTGCGACCTGCTTCGGGGCTGCGGCGTGGATAATCTTGACAAAGCCCTGCTCGCGCTGGAGCTGGAGCATGTCCACTCCGCGCTGCGCCGCGCCCTGGAGCCGCGGCTTCTCCGCGAGTTCGCCTCGCTTGCCGGCCGCACGGAAGCCACCGTGCTCGAAGACCCGGCGCTTGTGCCGCACAGCGAGCTGCTGGAGCAATGGCTGGAGCGTGCTTCCGCCTTTATCGAGCTTAGCCGCGAGGAATACTTCAAGCGGGTGCAGCCTCCGCCTCCCGTGGAGCCGAAGGTTCCCGGCGAGGATGCGCCTGAGCTTGTCGATGCTGAAGCGGCCAATGAGCAATCGCTTACCGCGACCCGCCTGCGCGAGCGCGTGCGATCGCTGCTGCTCCTGCCGTTGACGGAACGGCAGTTTGCCGAAACCTGGTCGCGTGAGGCGCGCTCTGTGCTCCCGAGCGCGAGCCCCGTTACCAACGCCGGTTGGGTATGGGCGCCGGTGATCGCGCACACCCTTTTCGCCGCGCTGGGCGAGTCGCTCTCGATAGCGGAGCCGTCCGCCCCGGCGCTTATCGCCTTTGAGCAGTTCGGGCTGCGCGGTGTACTGGCTGAATCCTTTGCCGTCGTGGAGTTTACCGGCGAAGACACTTGGCGCGCGGCTGCGCGTGTGCGTTTGGCGCTCCTTGCCGGTGTTCGTCCGCCTGAGCCGGAGCCGACCGGCAGGCACGCGGAAGCGCTGCTTGCCGCCGCTCCCGAAAAGACGCACGGCCTCCCGGAGCGCTTCTGGCAGGACGGCGATGCGCGCTGGCTGCTCGGGGTGAACGAGCACGAGGGCACGACCTACTTCAACAAGGAACTGCACGAGCAGATGCTCTGGTGGTTCTCGCTGCCGGATCTTTTAGAAGGCGCGGCACAGGTGCCATCGGACGCGCGGGAGCTGGAAGCGCTCGCAACGCAAATCGCCGAAGGCTTAGAAAGCGCAGCCAAGGCCGGCTATGCATACCGGCCCGCGGCTGCTCCCGAGACTGCATCGGCACCGGAGCCGCAAAGCCCTGTCGATGCACTTGCCGCGGCTTTCGAGAAGCATCCGGAAGGCTTGGCCATGGACTCTCCCGTGCCGGCAAAACTCACCCATCGCGAAGCACCGCTGCTGCCCGGCGATCTCGAACCCGAGATTGTCGAGCACATCGCTGCCGTGCGGAACGCGGAAGGAGAAGGAGCGCTGATGGAGGCTGCCGTTGCCGCTCCCAAAGAT
>CAXTSG010000026.1:5349-17521 GCA_964246825.1 uncultured Acidobacteriaceae bacterium
GGCCCCGCCCAGGTTAGCAGCGCCCCCTGCGGGCCGGCCGCACCGACGTGGCGGCGGGCCGCGCAGGCGGTTCTAGAACTCCTCGTGGAACGCCACCTCGCCCTCAACCGCGACCTGGTACGCCGAAACGCGGCGCTCGAAGAAGTTGGTCAGCTCCTGCACGTCCTGCAAATCCATGAACGGGAACGGATTGCGCGAGCCGAAGACCTTGGCCATGCCGAGCCGCTCCAGGCGCTGATCGGCGACATATTGTAGATACTCGCGCATGTCGCGCGTTGAAAGGCCCGCGACCCCGCCTTCCAGCAGGTCTTCCGAGAATTGCAGCTCGGCATCCACCGCCTCGCGCATCATCTGCGTCACCTGCTGCTGCATCTGCGCGTCAAACATCTCCGGGTGCTGCTCACGCACCTTATTCACAACCTCAAAGGCAAACTCCAGGTGCGCGCTTTCATCGCGGAACACCCAGTTTGTGCCCGCCGCGAGCCCATGCAGCATGCCGCGCGAGCGGAAAAAGTACACGTAGGCAAACGCCGCGAAGAAGAACAGTCCCTCGATGCAGCCGGCGAAGCAAATCAGGTTCAACAGGAACTGCCGGCGGTGCTCATCGGTTTCCAGCGTTTCCAGCTGCTGAATGGAGTCCATCCACTTCATGCAGAAGTCGGCTTTCTTTGAGATCGACGGGATGTTGTCCACCGCCGCGAAGGCCGCGTTGCGCTCGCTCGGCTCCGGGATGTAGTTGTCGAGCAGCGTCAGGTAAAACTGCACATGCACGGCTTCCTCGTAAAGCTGCCGCGACAGGTACAGCCGCGCTTCCGGCGAGTTGATGTGCTTGTACAGGTTCAGTACCAGGTTGTTGGAAACGATCGAATCGCCGGTTGCGAAAAACGCCACCAGGCGCTGAATCACATGCACCTCGGCCGGGGTCAGGCGCTGCTTCAGGTCCACCAGGTCGGTCGAAAAATCAATCTCTTCCACGGTCCAGGTATTCTTGATGCCGTCCTTGAACATTTCAAAAAAGGTCGGGTACTTCATCGGACGCAGGGTCAGGCACATCCCCGGGTCAAGAATGGAATCGGGAACAACAACGGATGAGGACATAGTGGGCTCCTTTAAGCTTCGTTTTCTTTCACTATCAGCAAATCTTTACGGAAGCGTCATCCTGAGCGAAAGCGAAGGATGACGCCCGGTGTTGTTAGTCTTTGCGCAAAGCGCCGCTAGCCGCACCGCGGGTGCTTACTGGCAGGCCTCGCAGCTTTCCGGGCTATCGAGCGAGCAGGCAACCGCGCTGACGTTTGCGACCGTGCCCGGCGCGGGAGTATTGCCCTGCGCCGCCTGTCCCACGGTGGTTTTTGCGATGCGCGTCGCCGGCCGTGAGCGCAGGTAGTAGGTCGTTTTCACGCCCGCCTTCCACGCGTACATATACATCGAGCTCAGGCGTCCGATGTTCGGCGACTCCGCAAACAGGTTTAAGGATTGCGACTGGTCGATCCACGCCCCGCGCTCCGCGCCCATGTCAATGATGGCGCGCATCGGCATCTCCCACACCGTCCGGTAGCGCAGCCGCACATCCTCCGGCAGCTCCGTCAAGCCCTGCACGCTGCCTTCGGCCATCTTGATGCGCGTCCGCACATCATCGTTCCAGATGCCGCGCGCCTTCAGCTCATCCACCAGGTAGCGGTTGATTTGCAGGAACTCGCCCGAAAGCGTTTCGCGCTTGAACAGGTTGGAAATCTGCGGCTCGATGCACTCATAGCAGCCCACGATGGAAGCAATCGTCGCGGTCGGCGCAATCGCGATCAAGAGTGAATTGCGCAGCCCATGCTTGCGGATGCGGTCCTTCAACACTGACCAGCGCGCCAGGTCTTTCGGAACAACATTCCACAAGTCATACTGTAGCTGCCCCTGCGCGGCGCGCGTGTCGGCAAAGGCCGGGTGCGCCCCATTCTTCTCCGCCAGCTCGCACGAGGCAAACAGCGCGTGGTAGTAGATTTCCTCCTGGATGCGTGTCGAAAGCTCGCGCGCCTCGACCGAATCGAACGCCAAGCCCAGCTGGAAGAACACATCCTGCAGGCCCATCACGCCCAGGCCTACGGGACGCCACTGCGAGTTCGACCCCGCGGCCTGCGATACCGGGTAATAGTTGATGTCGATCACGCGGTCCAGCATCGGCACGGCCAGCCGCACCGTGTTTGCCAGCTTTTCAAAGTCAAACCGCCCGCCGATGACATGACGCCCCAGATTGATCGAGCCCAGGTTGCACACCGCGGTCTGCTCGTTGGAGGTCACCTCCGTGATCTCCGTGCACAGGTTCGACAGGTGAACAACATTGCCGGGCTTGCCGGTCTGGTTGCAGCGCAGGTTGGTGGTGTCCTTGAAAGTCATCCAGCCGTTGCCGGTTTCGGCCAGCGTCCGCATCATGCGCGCATACAGGTCGCGCGCCTTTACCTGCCGTACCGCCAGCCCTTCGCGCTCGGCGGCCTCGTAGGCTTCGTCAAACTCGGTCCCGTACAGATCCGTCAGGTGCGGCACAATTTTCGGGTCAAACAGCGACCAGGTGCCGTCGGTATCCGCGCGCCGCATAAATAAGTCCGGAATCCAGTTGGCCGTGTTCAGGTTGTAGGTGCGCCGCGCGCCGTCGCCGGTGTTGTCGCGCAGCTCCAGGAACGACTCCACATCGGCGTGCCACGGCTCCAGGTACACGCAGGCCGCGCCCTTGCGCTTGCCGCCCTGGTTTACCGCGGCGACCGAGGCATCGAGCGGCCGCAGCCATGGCACAATGCCGTTCGAGAGCCCATTGGTCGCGCGAATCAGCGAGCCCTCCGACCGCACCCGATGAAACGCCAGCCCGATGCCGCCCGAAAACTTCGACAAGAGCGCCACCTGCTTGTAGGTGTCATAGATCGCGTCCAGCGAGTCATTCGGCGAGTCGAGAAGGTAGCAGCTCGACATTTGCGGGTGCTTGGTCCCCGAGTTGAACAGGGTCGGCGACGACGGCATGTAGTCGTGCGCGGCCAGCAGCTTGTAAAAGGGAATAGCCTCGTTCACCGTCAGCGCCAGCCCGCAGGCCACGCGCAGGAAAAAGTATTGCGGCGTTTCAATGACTTTGCGCGTGATCGGGTGGCGCAGCAGGTAGCGGTCGTACACGGTACGCAGGCCGAAATACTCAAACCTGTCCGAGAACTCGTCATCCACCGCGTTATTCAGCTTGCGCGCGTTGTCCCGCACAAACTCCACCGCCGCCTCGCCGATCAGCCCCTGCTCGTGCCCCAGCTCAATCGACTGCGAAAACGAGTAGATGTTCTGCCCGGCCACCTCCTTCAGAATCGTCGCATGCAAGAGCCGCGCCGCCAGCTTCGAATACTCCGGCTCTTCCGCGATCAAGGCCGCCGAGGTCTGGATCGAGATGGAGTCCAGCTCGCGCGTGGTCGCCCCGTTGAACAAGCCGCCGATCGTCTTCGACGCGACCCGCATCGGGTCAATGTGCGCCAGGCCGTGCGAAGAGCGCTGCACCGCCTTCACAATTTTGTTCACATCCACCGGCTCCAGCGTGCCGTTGCGCTTGCGCACCTGCATCTGCGGGGGCGCTTCTGGGAGCGGAAAGTCGGGGATGACATCGGCGAGAGTGCTTTGAAGCGAAGTCTGCAAGTCGGCCAAACGGGTTCTCTTTTCTGCCTGCAAGCTGTTTCCCTGCCGGCCTTAAGTTGCGGTGCGAATACTGGTTCCGTTGTTTTCTTCCTGATGTTTCGATGACGACCGGGCAGTTCAGGATGACAGTTTCCGGTCGCAGAACCACTGTATCTTGTGGTGTAGCAAGCCTGCACCGCTATGGGCTGTGAAAAACTCGGTACAGAACTTAAAAACTTCACAAGGTGACATCCTTGTTGCGGGTGAGCGTTCCTTTTCCTGATCCTGCATCACCTTCGCATTTTATTCGCTTTTTGTCATGCGATTTTTTCCAAACTTTGGTCATGCATCCCGGCAGCCGCGCCTGAAAGCGGCCGCCGGAAATGCACCCGAGCCTCAGGCCGGTTTCAGGTAGGTCGGCCGCACCCGCTTCATGCCGCTCTCAAACCGCAGCACGAAGTTTTCTCCATCGCGGTACATCACGCGGCCCACGCCGAAGCGCGCGTGCCGCACGCTGTCTCCCGTCTGGAAAGGGTCCGGTTCGCGTGGAAGCAGTGTTTCGGGCGCGGTCGTGGTCACCGTGCCGACCGCCGTTTCTATCGCAACAGCCCCGGCGGCATCCGTACGCTCGCCATGGGGCAGATCCGCTTTTGCGGGTGCCGGGTCCAGACAGTTGTCGCAGGCACCGCAGGGCTCACCCGGCTCTTCGCCAAAGTAGCCGCGCAGCGACTGCTTGCGGCACCCCGGGCTTTCGGCGTACCGCATCATCTCGTTCAAACGGTTTTTGTCTTCTTCGCTGCGTTCGCCGAATCCCGCCATCAGCTGCTCAAGCTCGGCATCCGAAAACTCCTCGGACCGCCGCAGATAACCCTGGGGCGTGCGCCGCACCAGCTCCGCGGCTTTCAGGATATGCAGCACGGCCTGGGTACGCCGCCGCGCCGTGCCCGACCGCTCAGCCACGGCGGCTGCCTGGGTCGGAGTATCGACGCTTACGGCTTCCAGCACCGCGCGCAGCTCCGGCAGCCGAGGGTAGCGCCCCGCCATAAAGAATCGCTGAATGCGCTTGTCTTCCAGCCGATACAGCAGCACCGCGCGCGCCGGCAGCCCGTCTCGCCCGGCGCGGCCGGCCTCCTGGTAGTAGCTTTCCAGCGAATCCGGGAACTCGAAGTGGTACACAAACCGGATATCCGGTTTGTCGATCCCCATGCCGAACGCCTTGGTTGCAATCAGCACCTTGTACTCGCCCGTCATAAAGGCTTGCTGCATTGCTTCGCGTTCCCGCTTCGGCAGCTTGCCGTGGTAGCGCCCTACAGAAAGCCCGGCATCCCGGAACCAGGTAAACAGCTCTCCCGCCGCCTTCACGCTTGCCGTATAGATAATGCCCGAACCATCCTCCGCGGCCACCATCTCCTGCAGTCTCTGCAACTTCGCTTCGTTATTGACCGTGTGATGTACAGAAAAAACAAGATTCGGCCGCTCGGTCCCTGTATTCACAACCACGGCATCCTCGGCGCGCAGCTGCTTCAAAATGTCGGCAATCACCTCCGGCGTCGCGGTCGCGGTCAGCGCGACCACCGGCGGATTGCCGAGCTGCTCGCGTGCATAGCCCAGGTTCATGTAAGCCGGACGAAAATCATGCCCCCACTGCGAGATGCAGTGCGCCTCGTCGAGCGCCAGCAGGCTGACTCCCTGCTCCTTGAGGGATTGGAGAAACTCATGGTTTTCCAGCCGCTCCGGCGTCACATACAGCAGGGGCGAGCTGCCCTGCTCAATATGCTCGGCGGCCTCGGTCGCCTCGGAGGTGCTCAGGGTGGAGTCCACTTTCTCCACCGCGATCTCGGCGGCCTCGGCTTTCCCCTGCTGGTCCTTCATCAGGGCAAGCAGCGGCGATACCACCACGACCGGCTTCGGTAGAAACAGCGCCGGCAGCTGGTAGCAAAGACTTTTGCCCGCGCCGGTCGGCATGAGCGCCACCACATTCCGTCCGGCAAAGATCGCCTCCAGGACTTCGCGCTGCCCGGGCCGCAGACTTTCCACCCCGAAGCGGCTGCGCGCTTCCGCGTGCAGCGCTTCCCAGGGAACTTCGCCGGTTTTCACTTTTTGTTTCCGCATCGGGAGCTTGGATGCCGTCGCAAGCGCTGCCCAAAGGCACAAGGCCCCGGCGTGCTTTCACCCGTCCAAGTGAAGTAACCTTTCTTTACACCCCAAAGGGAAGCGGCAGGGAAGACGCACGTAACCGATTCTGTCGGGCGCTTCTTCAGGAAGCTGCCCTGCCTGCATCAAAATGTGGGCACTGCTCCGGAAAACAAGGGTGAAGGGAAGGGAACTGCGCGGCATGGGTGAGCAGATATCGGACTCCACGACCCCGCCTCTGGATCTATCCTCCTGCGATCGCGAGCCCATCCACATCCCCGGTGCGGTGCAGCCGCATGGCTTTCTGCTCGCGCTGGACGGGGAAGGCACGGTTCAGATCATCAGCGAAAGCGCGGCGGCCTACCTCGGACGTTGCCCGGCGGAAATCTTCGGCAGGCATTTGGGCCATCTTTTCGGAGAAGCAACCGGTGCGGCGCTGTCCGCCGGCCTTGCCGAGGGTATGCTTTCCACCGCGACCCGCCTCCTGGTGAATATCGAGGTGCTCGGCCGCCGCTTTGAGGTCGTGGCGCACCGGCCCCCGAACAGCTCCGCGCACATCCTTCTTGAGTTTGAAGAAGCAAGGGAGCCGGTCGATGTGGAAGCCATCAATGCGCGCCTCTACAATCTGGTAGCCTCCGTCCGGCGCACCGTCGCGGCGCAGGAGGTGTGCGAGGCGGCGGTCGAAGAGCTGCAAACCCTTACCGGCTGCGACCGCGTGGTGCTTTATCGCTTCGATGAACAGGGCCACGGCATCGTACTTGCCGAAAAGCTGGCCGATTCTCGCTTCAGCTCCTACCTGGGCCTGCGCTTTCCCGCTTCCGACGTCCCGGTGCAGGCGCGCCGCATGTACGAGCTGAACCGCGTCCGCATCATCCCGAACGTAGACTACGAGCCTTCGCCGCTGCTGGGGCCCGCGGGCCCGGCTGTGGAGATCGACCTGTCCAGCTCCGTGCTGCGCAGCGTGTCGCCGATCCACCGTCAGTACATGCGCAACATGGGCACGATCTGCTCCATGTCGGTGTCCATCATCATTGAAGGGAAGCTGTGGGGGCTGGTTTCCTGCCACCATCACACGCCGCGCTACATCTCGCTGCGTCTTCGCTCGGCCTGCGACTTCATCATGCAGATTGCCGCCTCGCAGATTGAATCGCATTTGCAGGCATCGCACCTGCGGCATGCTTTGGCCGCCCGCGCGGTGCAGGGCAGGCTGCTTGCTTCCATGGCGGCCGAGGAAAACTACATGGACGGGCTCACCGGCTCGCCGGCCCTCCTCCTGGAGCTGGTGGGCGCCGACGGGGTCGCCGTCGTCACCGGCACGGAAGCCATGCTTTTCGGCACCACCCCGTCGCGGGTGGAGGTGCTGGAGCTGACCGAGTGGCTCCGCAATCGCAAGGACGAAGTGTTTGTTTCCAACCGCCTTTCCTCCGAGTACCCCCAAGCCGCGGAGTTCACAAAGGAAGCAAGCGGCGTGCTCGCCGTTGCCGTGTCAAAAATCTGGAATACCGTGCTGCTCTGGTTTCGGCGCGAGCTCATTGAAACGGTGCGCTGGGCGGGCGACCCTCAAAAGCCCGGCGAAAGCCCAAGCGCCTCCTCCACCCTGCCCGCCGGCATCGTGCACCCGCGCCACTCCTTCGCGTCCTGGTCGCAGATTGTCCGCGGCGCGGCGGAGCCCTGGGCCCCGGAAGCGGTCGAAGCCGCGAACGAGTTCCGCTCCGCCGTTCTGGAGATTGTGCTGCGCCGCGCCGAGGAAGTGGCCGAGCTGACCGCCGGGCTCCAGGTAGCCAACGAAGAACTGGAAGCTTTTTCCTACTCGGTCTCCCATGACCTGCGCGCACCCTTCCGCCACATCTCCGGCTTTTCTGAAATGCTCAAGGAGGAGGAAGGCGACCGGATGAGTGAGCGGGGCAGGCGCTACCTTGCCACGATCATGGAGTCGGCCCGCTTTGCCGGCCAGCTGGTCGACAGCCTCCTTAATTTTTCACGGTTCGCGCGGGCACCCGTTTCACTTGCCCCGGTCAGCATGGAAGACCTGTTTGACCGCGAATGGCGCGCCGTTGTCGAAGACGAAAGCAGAGGGCGCGGCCTTGAGTTTTCCCGAGGCCCGCTGCCCGGGGTCGTGGCCGATCCGCAGCTTATGCGCCAGGTCGTGCGCAATCTTCTATCAAACGCGGTCAAGTACACGGCGAAGCAGCCGCACCCGCGGATTCGCGTGGAGGCAGGGCAGGATGGGCCGGAATGGATCTTTTCCGTCACGGACAACGGCGTCGGCTTTGACCAGCAGTATGCCGGCAAGCTGTTCGGGGTTTTTCAAAGATTGCATCACATGGAAGAGTTCGAAGGAACCGGCATCGGCCTGGCCAACGTTCGAAGAATAGTGGGTCGGCACGGCGGCCGCGTGTGGGCGCGGGGCGAATCGGGCCGAGGCGCGGCTTTTTTCTTTACCCTGCCGATGCCCGGCATCGCCCGGAAAGGAGCGGCAGAACAACCATGAGCATCCTGAAGCCAATCCTGATTGTGGAAGACAGTCCCAACGATCTTGAGCTGACGCTGAATGCGCTGGAAAAAAGCCGCCTCGCCAACGAGGTGATCGTGGCGCGCGACGGGGCCGAGGGCGCGGACTACCTGTTCCGGCGCGGCACCTATGCCGCACGCCCGGTCGGCAACCCGGCCGTGGTGCTTCTCGACCTGAAACTGCCCAAGATTGACGGGCTGGAGCTGCTGAAAATGATCCGCGCCGACGAGGAAACGGGCCGCACCCCGGTCGTGCTGCTCACCTCCTCGCGCGAAGAGCGCGACGTCATCACCGGCTATAAGCTGGGCGTCAACGCTTACGTCGTCAAGCCGGTCAACTTTGCCGAATTTGTTCAGGCCATCCGGGATCTCGGGGTGTTCTGGGCTGTACTCAATGAGCCGCCGCCGGGCAGCGCGCGCGTGGTCCGCAATGGTTGAGGACACCTCCAGAATGCCGGTTTCCATCCTTCTGCTGGAGGATAACGCCCTGGACGCCGAGCTTGCCGTGATGCGCCTGCGCAAGGCAAACCTCCTGCCCGAGGTGACACTGTGCCGTGATCGCCGCGGCTTTGAAAGCGAACTCTTGCGCCGCCCCTACGACCTCATCCTGGCCGATTACGCCCTGCCTGATTTCGACGGCATCGCGGCGCTGGCGATGGCCCGCGAATCGCTGCCGCATACCCCGTTTATCTTTATCTCGGGCCGAGTCGGCGAGGAGGTCGCCATCGACACGCTCCAGCGCGGCGCGACCGACTATGTATTGAAACACCGTCTGGAGCGGCTCGTTCCCGCCGTGCTCCGTGCCCTCAAGGAGGCGCAGGAGCATGCAGCGCGCATGGAAGTCGAAGCCATGTTCCGGCAGAGCGAACTGCGCTTCCGCCATGTGATCGATGCCATTCCGCAGATGATCTGGGTTGCGACTCCCGAGGGCAGGCTGGTCTACAGCAACCGGGCGTGGCGTGAAAATGCGCCCCCGGACATCACAAGCTGGTGCGACCCGGAGTTCTTTGAGCAGGACGGCCACCAGGTCTGCACAAACCTGTGGCACGCGGCGCTGGAAACCAAGGAGCCCTTCACGGTGGAAATCCGGCTCCGGCGTCGGTTCGACCGCAGCTTCCGTTGGCACCTGCTCCGGATGGCCCCCATGCCGCCTGATTTGAAGGACGGTCCCGGGCAGGAGCTGAATTGGCTGGGCTCGGCAACCGACCTTCAGGATCAAAAATTGAATGAGGAAGCCCTGCGCACGGCGGAAAAGTTCTCCGTGACCGGCCGCATGGCCGCTGCTATCGCGCACGAAATCAACAATCCCCTGGAATCCCTGACCAACCTGCTGTTCCTGGTACGGCTGGAGTCGGAAAACAATGCGCGCGCTGTTTCGTTCCTCGACATGGCCGATAGCGAGCTTCAGCGCATTTCCTCCATCACCAAGCAGACCCTGCAGTTCTACCGAGACCCGGCCATGCCGGTCGACATCGACGCCCGGCAAATGATGGAGGAAGTTCTGCGCCTGTTCTCCGCCCGGATTACCTCGAAAAACATCCGGCTCCGTTTTGAAATCCGCCCCGGCATCCTCTTCCAGGCCATCAAGGGAGAAATCCGGCAGGTACTGATCAATCTTGTGAATAATGCCATCGATGCCGTTGCGCAGCACGGCACCATCGATCTTCAGGCTGAAACAGATATGCGAGGCGAGCCGAAGGTCAGCATCCTGGTGCATGACAACGGCTCGGGAATCACTTCCGAACAGACGGAACACCTTTTTCAACCCTTCTACAGCACCAAGGGTGTGCTCGGCACCGGCCTCGGTCTTTGGGTTTCCAAGGGCATTGTGGAAAAGCACGGCGGCGTTCTTCGACTGGGCAGCAGCGGAGGAGGCGAAAGCGCGCGCACCACCGCCTCCGTGACCCTGCCCCTGAAAGCCCGTCGCGAGCTGGGGGAAGCTAAGGCAGCTTCCGTAAAAGAAGGATTGGCAAAGGAAGGATTGGCAAAGGAAGGATTGGCAAAGGAAGGATTGGCAAAGGAAGGATTGGCAAACTTGAAGCCGAGTTCCTGACCGCCCTCTGCTCCGGAAGCAGGGTTGTCAACCCCCACTCAGTCCGAGGCGGAATGAAGCAGCCTCCGCACCGCATCTTCCAGTTGCGCTGTTGCCTCCTCCGGGCTTGTGCCCGGCTCAAGCCGGATCGGTTCACCGATGGCAACAGTCGGCCGCCCCCGTCGGCCTTCCGGGATCCTGAGCGCCAGCGGCAGCAGCGCCGCGTGCGCTTCCCGCGCGAGGATGCCCAGGCCGGGCTTGAAGGGCAGCATGGCACCCTCCGGCGCGCGGCGGCCTTCCGGAAACAGCAGTACGCTGTAGCCCCGGTCGAGCGCGCGGCCCGCATGGCGAAAGCTCTCGCGGAAGCCGACGGTTCGGGGAAGCGGAAACACGTTCAACAACGCCTGGAGCAGCAAAGCCGCCGCCGGACCCCACCAGCGCCGATGCTCCCGAAGCGCCGGAGGCAGGAGGCGTAGGCTCCAGCTTCGCTGCCAGCCGGCCAGCATCTCGCCCGACATTGCCACGGCCACCTTCCCGCGCAGCGGCCTCGGCAGCGCATGGAGCAGCAGCGGGACGTCCATGGCGGTGCGGTGATTGCTGATCAGGAGCATCGGCGCAGCCGTTACCGGCTCAGCACTCCGCTTCACGACCGGATTTCCTAGAACCCGCACCAAAGGCCGCAGCAGCACTTCAAGGAAAAGCGAGCGTAGGCAGCGGACAGGGAGGCTCCAGGGCCAGCGCGGATAGCGATAGGCGACACGCTGGCTGCCGGGGAAGCCGCGCGTCCGCTCAGGGCCTCCTTCAGGTCGAGATGCCGCCGGGGAAGAAGCACTCACCGGCCGCAGCAAGCCTCGCAGATCACCCAGTGTTTGCACCTCGGCAGCTTCCAGCCCGAGCTGCTCTTCAAGCGCCGCGGCCAGCGCCACCCGGCCCATGCTGTCCAGGCCCCAGCCCTCCGCGAGCCGCGTCTCATCCTCAATCGGCCCTCGCCGCCGCCCCAGCGAGTCCAGCAGCCGGAGCACCGGGTCGCTTTCTCCGTCGACCCCGCCGCTGCCCGCATCCTCCCCGTTCCTCTGCTCCGTGGCCCAGGCGATCACTGCCCGGCGCTGCACTTTGCCGCTTCCCGTGCGGGGCAGCGCCAGCCCCGGCCACAGCCGCCAGCGCCGCACCTGCTGGTGCGGGGCAAGCCCTCGGTTCGCGCGCTCCACGGCAGCCGCCGCTTCCCGCCCGCCTTGCGCGACAAGCACCGCCGCGGGCTCCTCGCCGCCGTCGCCGCTCGGCAGCGGAAACACCACCGCCTCCCTAAGCTCCGGCTCCGCAAGGAGCGCCCGCTCCACATCTTCAAGGTACACATTCAGCCCCGCCGCCGTCACCAGCCGCTGCTCCGTGCGGCCCAGAAAGCGTACATGGCCGTCATCGTCGAGAGAGGCAAGATAGCCCTCCCCGGTTCCGGACTGCCGAAGGCGTCCGCCCTGCCAGGTCGCGGTTGAAACCATCTCGCCCCGCACCAGCAGCTCACCGCCCTCCGCGATGCGCAGCGACCGGCCCGGCAGCGGCTTGCCTAGGCTGCCGCGCGCGCTGCGGAACGGGTGGTTCAGGGTAACAAGAGCCGCTGTTTCCGTAAGCCCGTAGCCCTGGATCAACGCAAAACCCAGCCCGGTCCAAAAAGCCTCTACCTCTGGGGGCAGCGTCGCCCCGCCGCACACAGCAGCCCAAAAGCGAAGCCCCAGCGCCCGGTGAACGCGCCGAAAACGCCGCCATCGCCAACCGCGTGCCGCCGGCGAAATGGACCTTGGACAATATCGAGTACATGAAGCGACAGCTTAAGTCTTTGGGCTTCGCTTTGGACTGGAATCGCGAGCTGGCCACCTG
>CAXTSG010000026.1:17531-17948 GCA_964246825.1 uncultured Acidobacteriaceae bacterium
CCGGCGGCGGCTTGGAGCGCGCCCGCAAGCGCGGGCTCGTGGCGCAGCAGCTCCGCGCGCAGCAGCCCGAGGGTGCGCGGCACCGCCGCCAGCACATGGACGCGCTCTTCCGCGATCAGCGGAAGCAGCCGCCCGGCCGTCAGCCGATCTTCATACACCACGGTCGCCCCCAGCAGCGGCGGCACCCACAAGCCCATAAACTGCCCGAACACATGCGACAGCGGCAGCGTATGGAGAAAGCGCAGCGGGTGTACCCAGCGCTCGTACCGCCGATACTTTTCAATCTCCCGCTCAATCGGCCCGAGGCTCGCCAAGAGGTTGCGGTGGGTATGGACCACGCCCTTGGGCGTGCCGGTAGTGCCGGAGGTAAAAATGATTTGCAGCGGCGAGTCCGGGCCGAGCGCGGGCGCGCGCGGC
>CAXTSG010000027.1:0-17783 GCA_964246825.1 uncultured Acidobacteriaceae bacterium
CATGTGTTAGGCACGCCGCCAGCGTTGATTCTGAGCCAGGATCAAACTCTCGTTTGAAACCTGTGGTTCCCACTTGCCAGGACGGAGGTCCGGCGGAGGGAACCGGGCCGTCGCGCTCGAAAACGCGGACGACCTTAAAACTGTGAGAATGATCAAGCCAAACCTGATCTTTTCTCACGACTGGCATGTTCAACCTGATTGTCAAAGATCCGAAGCGGTAACCGCCTGAGCGGGTCGCTGGGATCGGGAATCCGCTACTGTGTCGTAGCGTGTCCTCGAACTTGCTGCGCCTTTAACGCATTTCTCCAATCTACCGGGGATTGCAAAGACTGTCAACCACTTTTGCACTTTATTTTTTAAGCGCTTGGTATACTTGCCAGTCTACTGAATTCTCAAGTCCTAGAACTTGGAACCTGAAGGGTAGATTCAAGCATGCAGCTAAGGAGCAAAACTCAATCAACTTCTGTCTGCGCTCAACGGCGAAGACAATCGACCATTCAGGTCTATTGGCAACACAGGAACATTCAGCTGGGAAGGAGTACCTTCACGACCCGAAGGTCTCCGAATCTCTGCCTGCTTTGCTGCAGTATGCCTAACACCCGGCGCAGAACATGTTCCTTACGCCTTGCGAGGAGCTTCACTCGCCTTCGTTTGGTTTACCGGAAGCATCTTGCCCGCCTCCCTCAACCGCACTATCCAAACTGTACCATCTCTTCCGGAAGCCCGCAACTTGCTCTCTACCGGCTTCCTTGCTGCTTCGCGTACTTAACTCACCGTCTCAGCAGCGACAGTTCCAACCATATCCGCATTCTCGCAGGCTGGCAACTGTTGAAAAGTACAAAGCTATGTTGAAAACTTTTTCCAGCCTGCTGCCTTCTTGACGGAAGTCAATCATGCCGCGGGATTACTCCGAGAATGGTAAGGCTATTGACGAAGAATTGCATGGCCAGCGCTACCAGCAGCAGCCCCATGATGCGAACCAGAATGCGGATGCCCGTTTCGCCAAGCACCTTTTGCAATCGCTCCGCGCCGCTCAGCACCCCATAGCTGGCAAAGGCCGTGACCGCGATCGAGCCGAGGATGGCCGCCATCTGCCAGTAGCTTGCGGCTTGGCCCACCATCACCATGACGCTTGAGATCGCGCCCGGCCCGGCCAGCATGGGAATGCCGAGCGGCACGATCCCGGCATCCTCCTTGTGGGAAGCCTCTTCCGTCTCGTTCGTGCTTTCCTGGGTGGGCGAGCGCTTTGCCTCCAGCATGTCGATGCCGATCAGCATCAGGATCAGGCCGCCGGCAAACTCAAAGGCAGGCAGCGTGATCCCAAACATTTTAAAGATGAACTGCCCGGCAAAAGCAAACGAAGCCAGCACGATAAAACAGGTGAGCGATGCCTTTCCTGCCATGCGCTTCCGTTTCGTCGCATCTACGCCCGCGGTAATGGCCAGAAACGAACCGATGGAGGCAAAAGGGTCGACCAGGAAAAAGATCGAGCTCAGTGCGAGCAGGGAAAAGCCCACGTACTTGGAATCGTGGATCTCGTGCAAAGCGTGTTGTGCCGGGCCGAACATACCTGAACCTTACCCCACTTTCTCAGCAAACATCTCATATACAGCGCCGCGCTCCCGCGATGGAGGCAAACCACACCGCCGCTATAATCAGGACGCACAAGGAGCCCGATCCATGCCCATTCAACCTACAGCGAATATCTGGCGCAACGGCGAGCTGATCGCCTGGGACCGTGCCCAGATCCATGTTATGAGCCATGTGGTCCATTACGGCTCCTCCATCTTTGAGGGTATTCGCTGCTACACGCAGCCGGAGGGTGCCGCCGTGTTCCGCCTTCCCGAACACATGCAGCGGCTTCTGGACTCGGCCAAAATCTACCGCATGGCTATTCCGTACTCGCTGGACCAGCTTTGTTCCGCGGTCGTGGATGTTGTGGAAGCCAACAAAATCGCGCCCTGCTACATCCGGCCCGTGGTTTTACGCGGCTACGGCGAGATCGGCGTCAACCCGAAAGGCGCGCCGATTGACGTGTACATCGCAAACTTTCCCTGGGGCAAGTATTTCGCCGACCCCGAAACAGGCGCGGATGTGTGTATTTCTTCCTGGAATCGGCTTGCCCCCAACACCATGCCGTCGCTTGCCAAGGCCGGTGCCAATTACATGAACTCGCAGCTTATCCGCATGGAGGCCGACATCAACGGCTATGCGGAAGGGATCGCGCTGGACGTGAACGGGTATCTTTCCGAGGGATCGGGAGAAAACCTCTTCATCGTGCGCGAGGGCACGCTCTACACCTCGCCCCTGGCCAACTCCGTTCTGAACGGGATCACCCGCAACTCCGTCATCACGCTGGCCCGCCACTTCGGCATCCCGGTTGTGGAGCAGGCGCTGCCGCGCGAGCTGCTGTACATCGCCGATGAAGCCTTCTTTACCGGCACCGCCGCCGAGGTTACGCCGCTTCGCTCCGTGGATCGTATTCTTGTCGGCAACGGCAGGCCTGGGCCTATTACCAGGCAGCTGGCGCAGGAGTTCTTCGGCATCGTCAACGGCACCCTCCCCGACCGCTTCCACTGGCTCACGTCCGTCCATGTTCCGGTGGAACAGCCTGTGAGTGCATAAACTTCCCTGAAAACGAAGCAGGGCAGCCTTTGCGGGCTGCCCTGCTTCGTTCGGCGGGGTTCTGTTGTCAGGCCGGGTGAACTTCCTGCAGCTCACCCGCTGTTTTTCGAGAAGCGGTCTCGGCAGGCCGGCTTACACCCGTGTCCCGCAGCTCGGCGTTTTCCGCCCAGCCTACCAGCTCATTGCCTCCGGTAATCAGGCGAGAGCCGCGGGAAAGAAACAGGTAAGTCCAGGACCACTTCGCCAGAACAGCAACGCGGCTGCGGAAGTCGATGATGAATACCAGGTGGACGACCAGCCAGGTAATCCAGGCCGGGAAGCCGCCCCAATGCGCCTTAAACGGCCAGGTGATATCGGCGACGGCGGCGTAGCGCCCGATCGTTGCCATGTCGCCCTTGTCGAAGTAGCGGAACTCCTGCCTGGGCACGTGCTTCAGGTCCTGCCCGATCATCTTCGCGGCGTGCGCGCCCATTTGCAGCGCCGGCTGCGCGACTCCGGGCAGCTCCTTGCCGTTCTGGACAAAGACCGAAAGGTCGCCGCACACAAATACATTTTCAATCCCGTCCGGGTTCAGTGTTTTGTCCACAATTACGCGCTTGCGCTGGTCGAGCGGCACCCCCAGCATCGCGCCCACCGGCGAAGAAGCCACGCCCGCGCCCCACAGCGTCACCACGGCATCCAGCGTGTCGCCGTCTTTCGTCTTGACGTGGCCGGGCCCGATATCTTCCACCATCACGTTTGTACGCACTTCAACCCCAAGCCGGTTCAGCTGCTTTACCGCCTTGTCGGTCAGGTCCTGCGGGTAGCTGGGCAGGATGCGCGGGCCGCCTTCAATCAGGATGACGTGTGCTTTTGTCGGATCGATATGGCGGAAATCCTGCTTTAGGAAGTATTTCGCCGTTTCCGCGATCGCCCCGGCCAGCTCCACGCCGGTAGGGCCGCCGCCGATCACAACAAAGTTCAAGGGCCGGTGTGAACCGGTCTCCAAAGCCTGCCGCTCCGCCAGTTCAAAAGCCAGCAGCACCCGCCGGCGTATCTCGGTCGCGTCTTCCACTGTTTTCAGCCCCGGCGCATACTGCTCCCACTCCGTATGCCCGAAGTAGGATTTGGCCGAGCCGGTCGCCACAATCAAGTAGTCGTACTGCACCTCCGGGCCGTTCTTCAGGCCGACCCGCTGCTGCTTTACGTCCACGCGCTCCACTTCTTCCATCAGCACATCAACGTTCCGGTACTTGCGAAGAACCATGCGGATCGGCGTTGCCATGTCCGAAGGCGAAAGCAGCGCCAGCGCTACCTGGTACAGCAGCGGCTGAAAGGTATAGTGATTGCTCTTGTCAATGAGCGTGATGTCGACCGGGAGCTTGTTCAAAGCCTTGGCCGCGTTCATCCCGGCAAATCCCCCGCCTAAAATCACCACGCGGGGCCTGCGCTTTTCCTCAACCGCCCGATTCTTAAAAACCTTGCCTGTGGACTTGCCAGCCGCCATACAGAATCTCCTCATCCCGGCCGAAAAATCCGGCTTTGCACTTTACAAGGATGCGCTCAAAAGCGTATAGGAGTCATTTTTGCGGGAGGGTTTTTGCGCCCTGAGCAAAGTTTACGGATGCTCCTGGATGGTAAAAACCAGGCTCCCCTGCTGCCCGGTTGTTGCCTGTACGTGCAGCACGACGGCCTGCCCTCCATTGCTCATGGGCGTCAAGGTCACCAGGCCGTTCGCATCCGCCTGAGCGGTACTCGACTGCGAACCAAGTTGCTGCGCGGCCGGGCAGCGCCCTTCCGACGGGCACGGCGGCTGCCAGCTGTCCAGCTGCTGGTAGAAGTTCACCTGCCCTCCCGCAAGCGGCTGCCCCGCGCCGTCCACCACCTGTAGAGTCACGGGCATCGGCGTCCCGTTAGCTGCAAGGCTTTGGCCCACGCCGCTTACCGGCAGCAGAGACGCCAGTTCCGCGTGAACAGCGCTGATGGTGAAGGTCGCGCACGGCCCGGCACCGGCTTCGCAGGCATACACGCTCGCCGTGGAGCCGGCGGCAAGCGGGCCTGCCGTTACTGTTGTGGAAGCGAAGCCTGCCGCGTTGCTGGTGGAAGTAACGGTGCCCACCCGCGCTCCCGCGCCGCCTGTCCATAGCACGGAACTTCCCTGCACCGGGCTGCCGTTGCTCAGCACCACGGCGATCGGCGTCCAGCTGACCTGCGCGCCGATAGCCACATACAACGTGTTGGTGGCTGCGATCTGCGGCGGCGTCCCTCCGTTGAACTCCGCCGTTACATTTGCCCCGGTGGAAAGCGTCGCCGTGACCGCGGTGGACTGAGTTGTTTGCGGCGCTACCATCATTACGGCCATGCCGTCGCCGTTGGTCATGGCGGTGCATGGGCTGCTCCCGCAGCTCATGGAAGCTGAACCGCTTGCCACCGTAAAGCTCACCCTCACGTTCCCGGCCGGCGTTTTTCCGTCCGCGGCCACGGCCTGCACCATCATGGGCACCGGCACCCCTTGGCTCTGGGTGCCGCTCGGGCCGGAAATAAGCCGCAAACCGTCCGTGCCCTGGGCGTCATAGCTCAAGCCGTCCAGGATTTCGGTAAAGGCAAGCGTTTGCGGGTCCTGAACTTCCAGCGTCAGCGTTCCGGTCGGCGCGCTTACGGCCGCGGCCACCGCCGTGATCTCCGTCGGCGTCACGCTGGTCACGGCGGCGTTGACGCCGTTCAGCGTCACCGTCATGCCCGGCCGAAAACCCTGCCCCTGGATGGCGGTTGTGCCGCCGTTCAGGGTCAAACGCGCCGGAAACACCGAGTCGGCATACAGCACGCGGGCCCGGTAATTGAAGTCCGGGCGGCCGTCGCCGCGCGCATCCGCGTAAGCCAGGCGTATGTCGCCGTCCGTATCCGTGTATGCCGAAAGGGTTGACATCCCCACGCCGTACCCGGTAAACGGCACGGTCGTAGCCAGGTCCGGCGCGGACCCGATAGCGTCCGAGCCGGACCACAAGCCGATTAGCACGCCCGCTTTGCCGTTCGTCGCAAGCCCCTGCTCATCCAGAGCTTGCGCTTGCACCGTGAAGTACCGGTTTGCCCGCGCATGGAAAGTGAACCAGCCCGTATGCCCGTAGCCGACCAGCCTTGCAATCCACTCGCCATTGCCTTCCGCGCTGTTCGGCGAGGCTTCCAGCCCGTCGTCGGTGACCGTACCCCGGGCCGAGTCCGCCATGACAAAGTTCTGCGTCACCGCCGAGCCGGCGCTGAGGCTCCCCAGCACCACCGTTTGCACGGTGCCGGAGGGCGCCACCTGGCTGACGGAATACGGCCCTACCGATTCCTGCCCGATATATAGGGGATTGATCGGCTCCAGCGAAAGCTGATATGCGGCCGAGCTTACCCCGGGCGGCAGCGGTACGCCGGCCAGCACGAAGTAGCCCTCCTTCGCGGCATCGTCGGTGCCGAACCGTCCGTAAGGATTGCCCTGCGCGTCGGTCGCCCCGGTTACGGCCGAAGCGGTGCTGCCGCGGAAGTACGCGCCGCTCACCGCGCTTGCCGTGTAGCGCACATCCGGGGTTGAGCCGTTCAGCGGCGTCAGCACCACGTTGACGCCCTGCATGCCCTGCCCATCGCGGAAGCTGATGGTGCCGGTGACCGTGATGGTGGCCGGTGCTGTTTGCGTCTTGCCGCTCCAGGAGCCCGCATTGACGGCGGTGACCGGGTATAGCTGGTTCAGGCTTGCAACGTCGTCGGTGCGCAGCGTCAACTGATTCGGCAGGCAGCTTACGTCCGAGCCGGTACATAGGTATTCAAGCGGGTGCATCAGCGGCCAGCCGGTCAGCCCGTCAGTGGTCGGGTGGCTCGGCCACATCGCTTCATTCACCTGGGACCAGTCCAGCCCAAGCACCCGTCCCCAGGCCCGCACCATCTGATATTGAAGCAGCCCGTCTAGACCCGCCGACGTGGCGCAGCGCCCATTTATAAGAATGAGCGCATGGGCAATCGACCCGGATACGGCAAAGCTGTCTACCGTTGCGATAACTCCATTCTGCGTGCAGAAGCCGGGGTCGCTTGAGCCCGGCCCGTAAATGGCATCGATCACGCTCCCGTCCGCATCCAGCACGACCGCCACGGGCTTGCCCGTCGCCGAGGGCTGGGCATCCGCGGGCAGCACCGCCCCGGTTCCCGCCGGGGTGTTCGCCGTGACGTTGCTGCCGTTTACGTCCTCGCTCAGCGAGCCGCCCTGCGTAATGGCGACAGCGGCGGTCGGCACCTGAGCCCACACCGCCGCGGCGCTTGCCACCGCGCTTGCGGCCTGGCTGTTCGACACGGAGCCGGAAAGCGCTCCCTGGTCCATGTAGTAGCTCACCTGCCCATTCGTCCAAACGACGGGGTTCCCCTTCACGGCGGGGGAAAAATACTCCGCCCCGGCCACCCAGTGGGGTCCGCTCGCGGAAGCAGGCACTCCTGCTGCAAAACCGGCAAGTAAAAGAACAGAAACCAAGAAACGCGGCCAAAGAGCCATGACGGCAATCTCCCTGCGCCCGCCGGGATGACCGTCCCAGGGTGCGCAGGTTCATTTCGCCATAGCCGGGCCGCGGTCTTGAGCACATTCTGCAAGCCGCTTGCCGGTCCTATTTCAATCCGGTACGCGCTCGAAGAGCTTTCCCGAAACGGAACGAGCGGCGTAGAAAGGCTCTGGCCGCGGGAACTCATTGCCCTCCCAAGCCGACAACTCCTGCGCTGCCCCGCTCCGGATGAGATTCTGCCGCAGTGCAATTTCTGGGCCGTTTCGTCGCCGATGCCGGAGGCAGCGGCTAAATCTCCGGAAAAAACTCGAAAAACGCCTCGATACTCTGCCGCAGCTGCGCTTCGATCTGCTCGCGCGAGCCCTCCAGGATGTGCATGGTAACCCGCGCCTCATTGCCGTTCTTGAGCGCCACCGGAGCATCACTTACCCCGGCAACCTCGTCCGCCGGCAGCAGCCGCATGCCGTATACCAAAGTTAGATTCGCCATAAAACCATGGTAGCGCCCTCCTGCATCGTCCCTGCCCGCGATGCATCCTTTAAGAGGCCGACAGCCTCGGCCAACCTACTCAGACACCCCAGCCGTTTAAGATGAAAGACGATCCCATGGCAGAAACCCCTGTACACAATGTTGTGATTCTCGGCTCCGGCTGCGCCGGGCTTACCGCCGCGATCTATACCGGCCGCTCCAACCTGAGCCCGCTTGTGATTGAAGGCCACGAACCCGGCGGCCAGCTTTCCATCACAACCCTCGTTGAGAACTTTCCCGGCTGGCCCGAGGGCATCCAGGGCCCCGACCTGATTGAGAACATGAAAACGCAGGCAAGCCGCTTTGGCGCAAAGTTCCAGATGGGCCACCTGGCTTCCGTCGACCTGTCGCAGCGACCCCTCGTGCTCAACTTCGGCAAGGAAACCATCCGCACCCGCTCGCTCATCATCGCCAGCGGTGCTTCGGCCCGCTGGCTCAATCTGCCGTCCGAGCAGGCGCTCATCGGCCACGGCGTGAGCTCCTGCGCTACCTGCGACGGCTTTTTCTTCGGCGGCAAGGAGATTGCGGTCGTCGGCGGCGGCGACTCCGCCATGGAAGAAGCACTCTTCCTGACCCGCTTCGCTTCCAAGGTCACGCTGCTGCACCGCTCCGACACCTTCCGTGCCTCGCCGATCATGCTGGAGCGCGCCCGGCAGCACGAAAAAATCGAGTTCCGCACCAACGTTGCCATCGAGGAAGTTTTGGGCGTCGAGGAGCGCGAGGTCAAGGGCGTGCGCCTGCGCGACCGGCGTACCGACGAGATGTCTGACCTGCCTATTTCCGGCCTGTTCCTCGGCATCGGCCACGAGCCGAACGCCAAAGCATTTGCCGGCCAGATTGAGCTTGATGATGACGGCTACATCCGCACGCACGAGAGTGTTTTTACCCGCGTGCCGGGTGTGTTTGCCTGCGGCGATGTGCAGGACCGCCGTTACCGCCAGGCCATCACTGCCGCGGGCTCCGGCTGCATGGCCGCGCTTGAGGTAGAAAAGTTCTTGGAAGAGGAAGGCCACTGAGTCCGTTCTCGGAAATAGCATGAGCACTATTGCTGAAAACCTCGCTCGCGTGGAAGATGCTGTTGTGACGGCCTGCCGAAAGGCAGGCCGTCGCCGCGAAGAGGTCCGTCTGATGGCTGTCTCGAAGACGCACCCGGTCGAGCTGCTGCTGGAAGCCGCGGCCGCCGGCCAAATGCTTTTCGGCGAGAACCGTGTGCGGGAGTTCAGCGAGAAAACGCAGGCGCTGGCCGCGACAACTTACGCTGTCGAGCTCGGCACTCAGCCCTTGATGGATACAAGCTCGGCAGCAAACACCTGCCCGGAACAAATCCGCCCTGACCGGACCCGCCCTGACCGGATCTACCCTGAAAACATGCATCACCAAAATATGCGTCGTCCTGAGCGAAGCGAAGGACCTGCTGTTCCCTCCGTACCGCTGCAAATGCCGGATAGAATGCAAACCGTCGCCGTCCACCTCATCGGCCACCTGCAATCGAACAAAGCCGCCCGTGCCGCCGAGATTTTTACCTCAATTGATACCCTTGACTCACTCCGTCTCGCCGAGCGCCTTTACGAAGCCGCTCAACGTCTTGATCGCGCGCTCCCGGTCCTCATTGAGGTTAAGCTCAGCCCGGAAGAAGCTAAGGAAGGCCTCGCCCCCGACTCGCCGGAGCTCTTCGCGCTTCTTGAACGGCTCCCCGACCTCCACAAGCACCTGCCTCTCCGCGGCCTCATGACGGTTGCTCCGATCAGCAATGATCCCGAAGTCGCCCGCGTCTTCTTCCGCCAACTTTGTAAGCTCCGCGAGCAACTGGCGCAAAAGCACCCCCGCCTACGATTCAACGAGCTCTCGATGGGCATGTCCGGCGACTTCGAAGCAGCCATCGAAGAAGGCTCCACCACCATCCGCATCGGCACCGCGATTTTCGGCGCGCGGCCGAAGCCTCAATAAAGGGAGCTCTACATAGCTTCCGGCTGTAGCAAAGCTGCGACTTGAGGCACAATCTAAATTGCCGCGCTGGAATATCCATCCACCGCTGGTTTGGAGGTCAAAGCGCAGCATGATTGAGGCCCCGGAATCACCGCACCATCACCATCATAAAACCGGTATTCCCTGGTTCGACTTAATCATGCCGCTCGCGGTGCTTTCTGTTTCGGTCGCTTCGCTTCTGACCTCACTCCAATCAGAGCGCTCCATGCACGCGCTTGTCGAGCAGAACAGCCGCCTGGTCAGCGCACAATCCACACCGCTGCTGATGCTCGACTCCGGCAATGGAGATGATCAAGGTCATCTCGTCCTTAGCATGACTCTGAGCAATGTAGGTACCGGTCCGGCGCAGATCATGTGGTTTCACATCGCCGACGCGCAAGGACTCGACTACTCAGGCCGCGCGCTTGAGAGCAGAATGCTCAAGCTGGATAAGGGAGCAGAGGTCGGGTCACAGGACATGTCGGCAACCCTCATGCGCAGCGGCGACGAGCGCAGTGTTTTCCGCTGGCCAATCCCGAAAAGTCCAGCCCTTCGAGCCGAGTGGTGGAAGCTCAACGCCGCACGCTTCCATCTTCACGCCAGCGCCTGCTATTGCTCGATCTTTGAGGAGTGCAAAGTTACCGAGTTCGGCACAAGCCGTCCCAAGCCGGTTGCAAACTGCGACTAAAGCGCCCCGCACAGTTAGCATCACCGCGCACCGACCCGCGTAGCGCCTTGGCAATTTACACTCAGGCATCGCTCGCGCCTGAGGGTATCCCTTGACTCTGCTGCCCGCCGCCATCCTCGGCGTCATCCTGCTCACCCTGCTCGCCGTTTCGCTTGCGCGCATGCGCGCTACGCACACCCGGCAGGACTTCCTGATCGCCGGCCGCTCGCTCCCCGCCATCGTTCTCGTCTTTACCCTGCTATCCAGCTGGATCGGCTCCGGCTCCCTGCTCGGCACCTCGGAAAACGCCTACAACAACGGCATCGTCGCGCTCTGGCAGCCGGCCGGCGGCTGGGCCGGTCTGCTGCTCATCTACTTCATCGCGCCGCGCGCCCGGCGCTTCGCTCAATACACCATTACCGACCTGCTGGAAGCCCGCTACAACCAGGCCGCGCGCGTGCTCGGCGTCATCGCCATCCTGTTTGCTTACACCGCCATCACCTCGTACCAGTTCATCGGCGGCGGCGACGTTCTTTCACTCATTTTCCCTAACGCAGTCACCCCCGAGCTCGGCCGCTACATCATCGCCGCCTTTGTGATCGGCTTCACGGCGCTTGCCGGCATGAGCTCCGTTGCCTATATGGATCTGTTTATCGGCCTGCTCGCAACCTTTTCCCTACTGATCTCGCTTCCTTTCCTGCTGCACGGCGCGGGCGGCTGGGCCGGGTTCCACGCGAGCCTGCCGCCGTCTCACTTCACCCCGCTCGGCACGTTTACTCCCATCCGTGCGGCAGAGCTCTTTCTGCCCACCTGCTTGCTCATGCTCGGCAACCAGTCCATGTACCAGAAGTTTTTCTCCGCCAAATCGGCCCGCGACGCCCGCCGCGCCGTGGTCGGCTGGGTTATCGGCACCGTCATTCTCGAGACCGTCATTGTCTTCATCGCCATGCTCGGCCATGTCCTTGCCCTCCAGCAGCACGGCTCGCCCAGGCCGCGCGAAGTCATTGCCTACACCGGCCTCCATGGCCTGCCGCCTTTTCTCGGCGCGCTGCTCATGGGCGCGGTCTTCGCCAAGGTCATCTCGACCGCCAACAACTACCTGTTCTCGCCCGCCACCAACCTGGTCAACGATGTTTATATCCGCTACGTTGCTCCCGAGGCTTCCAACAAGCGCGTGCTCATTGCGTCGCGGCTTACGGTGGTGCTGCTCGGCGTGTGGTCGCTGTACCAGGCCATGCACACCGGCTCCATCCTCAAAGCGACGCTTTACGCCTACACGGTTTATTCCGCCACGCTGACCCCCGTGGTGCTGGCCGCTTTCTACTCGCGGCGCGCCAATGCCGCGGGCGCGGTTTCCGCTATCGCCACGGGCACCGTCATTACTGTTTTTTGGGATACCCCGCTCGTTCACACGCACCTGCCCGCGGCCCTCGCCGATCGCGATGCCATCCTCCCGGCGCTTGTGGCCGCGCTGTTGTGCCTGTTCGGCATCAGCGCTGTCACGGCTCCGCCGGAAGCCGCCAAGCTGGCCCGCTTCCAGGCCACTCACGACGACTGAGCTGGCAAACAAGCGGAAACCCGCGCCCCCGCTGCCTCATCAAAGGATTTATGGCGACAACACACTTCCAGGACACAGCAGCAAACGCCGCCGACAGCGGCACTTTTCAGTTGGGCGGCGACCTGCCCGTCCACCGGCTCGGCTACGGTGCCATGCGCATCACCGGCGAGGGCGTATGGGGCGAGCCGAAGGACGAGGCTGAGGCCAAGCGCCTACTCCGGCGCTCGGTCGAGATCGGCATCAACTTCATCGATACCGCCGATGCTTACGGCCCGGAAGTCTCCGAGCGGCTAATCGCCGAAGCGCTTCACCCTTACCCGAAGAACTTCATCATCGCCACCAAGGGCGGCCTCACCCGCACCGGCCCGCAGCAGTGGCACCCGGTAGGCCGGCCGGAGTATCTACAACAATGCGTCGAGATGAGCCTGCGCCGCCTCAGGATTGACCGCATCGACCTGTGGCAGCTTCACCGCATTGATCCGAAGGTGCCGGTCGAGCAGTCCTTGGAGCCGATTCTTAAGCTCCAGGAGCAGGGCAAGATTCGCCACATCGGCCTATCCGAGGTCAAGCCGACCGAGATCGAGCAGGTGCAGAAGCTTACAAAGGTCGTCAGCGTCCAGAATCTTTACAACATCGGCGACCGCAAGCACGAGGACACGCTTGAGTTCTGCGAGAAGCACGGCATCGGCTTTATCCCGTGGTTTCCGGTTGCGGCCGGCAAACTGGCGCAGGAAGGCGGCCCGCTCGACAAAGCCGCTAAGCGCCACGACGCGACGGTTTCGCAGCTGGCCATCGCCTGGCTGCTCCATCGCTCGCCCGTGATGCTGCCGATTCCCGGAACTTCTTCGACGGAACATCTGGAGGAAATTACCCGCGCCGCTTCCTTGAAGCTTGACAGCAAGGAATGGGCTGAGATCGAAGCCGAAGTGAAGCAGGCGGCCTAGCGGCTCCCGGGTTTTACACTGGAAGGAGAGCTCCGGCTCTCCCTTCTTCCATGCCGATTGCTGTTCTCACGCTTCAGCTTCGTATCGAGCACGCCCAGTCGCTCAAGGACCGCCGCCAGGTGGTGCGCAGCCTTAAGGACAAACTGCGCCACGGCTTCAATGTTTCCGTTGCGGAGCTGGATGAAGCCGTTACCTGGCAGTCGGCGGTTATCGGCGTGGCGGCTATTTCCGGCTCGCGCAGCTATCTGGAAGGCCAAATGCAACAGTTGGAAGCCGTCGCCGAGCGTATTACGACCGAGCTGAGCGCGGTCATTACCGACAGCTTTTGCGATTTCATAGACTAGGATGACAGAAGGGGAGGGCGTATGAGCGAGCAGCAGGCAGGCGGCATGGTTGAAGGGGCCCGCAAAATTGTCCAAGACTTAGTTGCCCCGGAACTTCGGGCCTTGATCGTCCGGGTAGACGCGCTTGAAAAGCATTTGGGGCTGAAGATTACCACCTTTGAGGAGCGCAGCGGCAGCCGGATAGATGCGGTCGGACAGCAGGTCAATGCCCACATCGACACCGTCGGGCAGCAAACTAACGCCCGCATCGATGCCGTCGGGCAGCAAACTAATGCTTGCATCGATCTGCTGACCTTGCGCGTAAACACTTTGGAAACGAATATGAACCAGCGCTTTGACGCGGTGGACCGACGTTTCGAGTCGCTGGAGAAAACGATCAAGGAAAATCAGGCTCAAATCATGACTCAGTTCTCCACCCTGATCAATTTCAACGCCATTACCGAACGCTTGAACCGGCTGGAAGAAAAAACGAAGTCGCAAACACATTAGGACCGTTCTTCTAAGAAGTTGTTTCAGAACGGGAAGGACCTTCAACATGCCGGAACAACGTGCCCGCAAATATCATCAGGACCGCATTGCCGAAACCATTCGCGAGGAAATAGACGGCATGATCCTCGGCGAGCTTTCTGATCCGCGCATTCATTCGGCGCACGTCACCCAGGTTCTGCTGAACCCGGGCGGCAAAACGGCCGAAGTGTACGTCCAGGTCGATGATGTCGCGAGCGAACCCGCGACAGTGGAAGGCTTGATCGCGGCGCGCGGCTGGATTCGCGCTGAACTGAAGGACCGCATGGGCAAGCGCCACATCCCCGATCTCGCCTTTCATGCCGACCGCTCCGAACGCATGGCCGGCCGCATAGATGAGCTGTTGACCCGCTCGCGCAAGCGCAACAAGTACGCACCCGAGCCGGTAAACGCACCCTCACCCGAGCCGCTGCCGCAAGAGTGATTCCGATCAAGCCCTGCTTTTCCTATCTCCGGCGCGGGATGCAGCGCTTCCTGCCTGTGTTTTCCACCTCCGCCGGAAGCCGTGCGCCGCAGCCGCGCCCTCGAGCAAGCCGATGCTAAGGCAACCCTTCAGCAGCGATAAAGCCGGAACCGCCTCGCGCCCACTCTCCTGGCGCGAGCGGCTCCGGCCGTCCGCAACGCTGATGGAGGTAGCGACACTGGTTGTGCTCACCGCCATGCTCTTCTTCTACGGGCTGGTTCCCATCTTTGGAGGTGCGGGCCTCGGGCTGGTCGGCGCGGACGAACCGCGTTATGCCCAGGTCGCGCGCGAAATGCTTGCGCGCCACGATTACGTCACCCCGGTGCTGTACGGTCGGCCCTGGCTGGAGAAGCCGGCTCTGTACTATTGGCGCGCCATGTTCTCGTTTCGGGAGTTCGGCGTGTACGACTGGTCGGCGCGGCTGCCCTCGGCCACCTTCGCCTTTACGCTCGTGGTGCTGATTTACCTCCACATGAAGCGCTTTCGCCCGGGCGGCCAGCTGGACGCCGCGCTGCTGACAGCCTCCTGCGCCGGCATGCTGAGCTTTGCGCGCGGCGCTTCGACCGACATGCAGCTGGCCGCGCCTTTCGGCATTGCCATGCTGGGCTGGTACGCCTGGTACGAGACAAACTCGAAGTTTTGGCTCTTCGATCTTTACTTCTTTCTCGGCGCGGCCACGCTTGCCAAGGGGCCGGTCGCACCCTTTCTGGCGCTGCTGATTCTTGTTGTGTTTGCCGCGCTGCGCCGCGAGTGGACCGTGCTGCGCCGTACGCTCTGGTGGCCCGGCGCCGTGCTATATCTTGCCATGGTTCTACCCTGGTTTATCACCGTGCAGCGCCGCAATCCTAACTTTCTCCATGTTTTCTTCCTGGAGCACAACCTGGAGCGCTTCGCCACCAACCGCTTTGAGCATGAACAGTCCATCGGCTACTACATCCCCGTGGTGCTGCTCTCGCTCATGCCCTGGGCGGTACTTTCCGCGGCGGCTCTCCTTTCGGCCGTGCGGGAAAGCTTTGCCGAGTGGCGGGCCCGGCGCGCCAAGGGCCACTATCGGGGCTTTCAGCGCGCGGGCGATGCTTTCCCGGAGTTCCTGGTGATCTGGGCGCTGCTGCCTATTCTTTTCTTTTCGACCTCGCAGTCCAAGCTGCCCGGCTATATCCTTCCGTCGATTCCGCCGCTCACGATCCTTACCGCCGACTACCTCAACCGCATGCGCGTTAAGGGCCTGCCTTTTCCCCTGCTTGCCGCCCATGCCGTGCTGACGGGCTCGCTTACCGTATTCGTTCTGCTCGCCCCGGCCTACTTCCTCCAGGACAATCTTCACCCGCCTGCCCGTATCGCCGTTGCCGCGTCGCTGGCCGGCCTCGGAGCGATCCTGCTGATTTTTATTACCGTGGCCCGCTTCGGGCTTCCGCGGCTCCGCGCCGCCACCATGGTGCCTTTGCTCGTTCTTCTTATCTTCATCTTCGGCGTCGGCCCGGTGTTCGGCATCCCGGCCATGCCGTCGAGCAAGCGCACCATCCAGCTGCTTAATCTCACTTACTCGCCAAGGCCGCTGGCCACCGTTCTAGCTCGACTTACTCCCGCGGAAGGCCCTGTTGCCGTGTTCCGGGTGCGACGCGACGTCGCCTACGGCCTTTCGTTCTATCTGGCGCAGCATGTGTCCGACTATGACCGCGGCTCTATCCCGGACGGGCAGCACCTGCTTGTTTCGCGCGAGCCCTTCGCGCGGGAGCTTCCGGCCCGGCTGGCCGGCAGGCACTTTGAGGTGTTATTTACCGTGCCGGCCCAGGGCCTCATCGTGTACCGCGTGGATGCAAAAACGCCGGCACACTCCTAGGGTCCCGCACTTCTCCTGTTCAGGAGTATGCTTCCTACACAAGGAACCGCCGGTGACCTCGCCCGCACAGCTCGACCGCAAGCCGCTTGAAATCCTGGACCTCCGGCACTTCTCGGCAAGCAGCCTGCGGCCGGTGCTGGAAGCGGAAAGCCGCGTTTGGAGCGAGCGCCTTCACTGGGACTACCGCACCTCCACCAGCCTGCTGCTCCAGTATCTCGACGCCCGCGCCCTCCCGGGCTTTGTCGCCGTGGAGAACGGCCGCGTGGTGGGCTATACCTTTTGCGTGTACGAGGACCGTAAAGCCGTGATCGGCGACGTGTTCGCGCTGGGGGACAGCACCTTCGGCTACTCGCAAACCGAGATTGAAGCGACGCTGCTCGGGCATCTGATTGCCCTGCTCCAGCACTCGCCCGGCGTCGAGCGTATTGAGTCGCAGCTCCTTCTGCACACGCATGAGCTGCACAGCAAACTCTTTCGCGGCTCCGACTTTTCCGTTTACCGGCGCATCTTTATGGATCTGCTGCTCGGGCAGATTTCCCTATGGGATACAGCAGCGCGCGCCGACGCCCTGCCGAAGCTCAATCTGGAGCTGCGCCCCTGGCGCGATACTGATTTTGAACCTGCCGGCTCCCTCATCGCCAACGCTTACGAGGGCCATCTGGATTCCACCATCAACGACCAGTACCGCTCGGTCCCGGGCTCACTGCGCTTCCTCCACAACATCATCCGTTTTCCCGGCTGCGGCGCTTTTGACCCCCGCGCTTCCCACGTCCTCATTTCACGCAGCGGTGCCCTGGCAGGTGTGATTCTCTGCTCCAAGGTGCGCGAGGATGTGGAGCACATCACGCAGCTTTGCGTGGCAGGGCAGGCGCGCGGCCACGGTCTCGGCACGCTTCTGCTGCAGGTAGCGGCAAACACTCTGAAGGAACGCGGCTTTACCAGGCTGTCGCTTACCGTTACCGGCGGCAACGAGCGCGCGGCAACGCTTTACCGGCGCGTCGGCTTTACCGAGCAGCACACTTTCAATGCCATGGTATGGACAAGTCTGCCGTCCGCCGTGCCCGGAAAGGCCGCAATTCTGCGCCGCGGCGCCGCCCTCGGCTCATCCTAGCGGCGGACCAGGTACATCAGCCAGCTCACCGCGACCACCACGCCCACAAACGACACCCAGCACGCGACGCCGTAGCGCACCATGGCGCGCGTGGTGCTGCGCTGCGTAATGCCGAAAACGATGGAAGCGGCGGTGGCAAACACCAGCACAGCGGAAAAATGGGAAAGCGTGATCGTCAACGCGCCGCTCCAGCGGGTACGCCGCTCCACTTGCGGCCGATGCGCAGGTTGTGCGCGTCCACGGCGGCAATGATGTTCAGCAAACTTGCCACCACGATGAACTTGGTCCCGTAGTCGGCTGTCGCTACCTGCACCACGCCGCGCCCCATGCCTCCGAAGTAGCCGATTGCATAGTAGAGCCCGGAGCCAAGGTCGCCGACAAAACCCAGCAGGCTCAACGGGTCGTCACCGCCCGGCTGGTACACGCGGCCGTTCATCGCCAGGCCGATCCACCACAGTGCCGAGATCGCCAAAAACAAGAGCACTGCCCGTATCCAGTGGCGCGTCAGCAGGTGCCCGGCACCCGGCAGGAGCCAGCCTAAAAGAAGAGCCAGCGATACAGGGCTGCCGCTGCTCCGTTGTGTTGCATCAGGCATCCCCTGACTATAACTCACCGCGCCCCGCGCAGCAGCCTGAAGCCGGTCCACGCGAGCCACAGCGGCAGAGGATAAGCCGCAAGCCGCTCCAGCACACCGCCGCCCAGCATCATCGACAC
>CAXTSG010000028.1:0-17745 GCA_964246825.1 uncultured Acidobacteriaceae bacterium
CCGCACCGCCGACTCCGAGCCTGCCGACACCGGCCCCAGCACCTCGGCGCCGATCTGGAAGAACTGCCGGTATCGGCCTTTTTGCGGCCGCTCGCGCCGGAACTGCGGGCCGATGTAATAGAGCTTTTGCAGCAGCCCCCGCTCGCCCAGTTTGTGCTCGATGTAGGCGCGCACCACCCCGGCGGTATTTTCCGGCCGCAGGGTCAGGAACTGCGCCCGCTCACTTGCTGCCCGCGCCCGATCCTCCCAGGTGTACATTTCTTTCGCAACCACATCCGTTTCATCGCCGAGCCCGCGCGCAAACAGCTGCGTATCCTCAAAAATCGGGGTGCGAACTTCTCCGAATCCGTACCGTGCGAACACCTCCCGCGCCATACGCTCCACGCGGTTCCACAACTCGGTTTCAGGCGGCAGCAGATCGCGCGTGCCTCGTACTGCTTTGACTTGGCTCATGGAACCAGCAGTCTATCAGCCCGCAACCGGCTCCGGAAGGAACGGCAACCCCGCCCACCCCGCCGCCATCTCCACAGGAGCGACCCTACGGAGAGCGCCTGCATGCAAGGAAGAAAAAGCGTTATCCTCGCCCTCGTGATGACAGCCCTGCTCGGCCCGTTCGGCATGCTGTACAGCACGCTTGTCGGAGCCATCATCATGGGCATTCTTTATGGCGTACTCGGCATCGTTACCGCGGGTACCGCCCTTTTCGTGCTTCATCCTATCTGCATTATTTGGGGAACCTGGGCCGCTCATCGCCAAAATACTCAAGTCGGCATCTAGAACTCTCCTCTTCGATACTGCTCCAAATACTCCAGGTAATTCGCGGCATAGTCCTGAATCATCCGGAAGTCCTCCTGTTCGACTGCCCGGCGCACCCGCGCCGGCACTCCCATGACCAGCGACCGCGGCGCGACCGTCATCCCCTCCGGCACCACCGCCCCGGCCGCAACAATGGAACCTTCGCCGATCCGCGCTCCGTTCAGCACCGCCGCGCCGATGCCGATCAGGCAATCATCTTCAATGATGCATCCATGGACGGTTGCATTGTGCCCGATGGAAACCCCTTCGCCTACGTGCACCGCATAACGGTGGCGCATCCCGTGCAGTACCGCGCAGTCCTGCACGTTGGAGCGCGCTCCTATCCGGATAGAGTGGACGTCGCCCCGCACCACCGCGTTCATCCACATGCTTACCTGCTCGCCGAGCACGACGTCGCCGATAAGCTGCGCGGAAGGATCGATATAGCAGGTAGGAGGTATGGAAGGTAACTTCCCGCCGAAGCTGCGAATCATGCATTTCTCCTGTGTTTGCTGCGCAACTGACGAATCTCAATGAGAAAGATGATGCTGAGTTTATGCAATGCATAGACGATCCTCAGATTGAGGCTGCCGACCTGTTGAAACAGGGCGTTGTTCTTACATTTTCCGACGGGGTTACCGTGATGCTTCCGACTTCGCTGCTTTTGCAGGTAAGAGATCTGCCGGAGGCCACCTATCTTTCGCCTTTGGACGAGGATTATTGAGCAACCATGCCTGGGAATAGAATTTTTGATATTGTATGAAAACGTACTGAAGTAATCTTGCCATGTTCGCCAAGATCGTTTAAAGGTTGCCGAACCCGGAAGGGAATGTCACTTCTTCGGCACCGGCTTTCTTCAGGAGCGCTTCCGTGACCAGAGAGCATGCCGTTCTTTGTGTCGGTATGGATTGGCACCTTTTGAGGGCCCGCATGGAGGCTCTCAAGGCAGTCGGTTTCCAGGTTGTTGCGGCCCGTGACGACAATCAGGCGCGCATCATGATCCAATTTCTCCGTTTCCACGCCGTGGTCCTGTGCCATCCCCTTCACAGGGATGTGCAGAATACCCTAGTGCCTGACTTGCGGGCCGCCCAGCCGGGGCTGCCGATACTGGAGCTTCGGGAGCAGGACCGGGAGCCGGAAAAGCTCATTGCCGCGATCACCGCACTCGACGGGGATACCGCTCCTGAGTCGCCGCCGAAGATGCCTTATCTAAGCTGCTGGGCCCGGTGCACGGGTCTTGAGCAAATCATCACTCGTTGACGGTGATGCTCTCCTGCGTATGACCTTCCCGGATCACGTTGTAACACTCGCAGGCCAGCTCTTCCAGAGTGGAGCGGTTGTGAATCCGGATGAGACCGCGGTGCAGCCCGACCGCGCCCGCGGCTTCCATCTGTTGCAGGATAAGGGTCAACACCGGACGTCCGCAGCCGATCAGGGAAGAAAGAAAGTCGTGCGTCACTGCAAACGAGTCCACGTCTGTCCGATCGACCGTTTCCAGCATCCAGCGCGAGCACCGCTGTTCCAGCGAGTGCAGCGCATTGCAGGCCCCGGTCCGCATCGCCTGGATCAGCAGAGCGTGCGAGTACTGCATCAGCACCCGGTGCAAAGATCCGTTCCTTTGCGATTCTTCTTCCAGGTAGCGGACGGCGATGCGCTGAGCCCGGCCGCCGATCGCTGTTATGGTTTGGCACGGCATGCGGGGGGCATCCAGGCTGGCGCTTACCCATGCCGCGCCCTCCCGTCCTACTGTCATGGACTCAACGCTCCGGCCGTCCTCCATGTGGGCCAGCATGCACAGGACCGCGGTCTCCGGCAGATATACATGATGAATATGGGAGCCCGCATGATAGAGCACCTGCTTTGCCTTCAGCAGAACAGGCTGCAAGTGCGGCAGAAGACGACGCAGTGATTCTTCATCCAGGGCTGCAAGCAGATGGTTCACCTGCGGGGTCACCATCGGGAGTGCGGAACCGGATTTCATCAGGAGCGTCCTTCAAGGCCAAGATTAGCGTTTTCCATACCCTCAAGGCAGTTCTGTCTCGCAGGAGGTTTGTTTTTCAACGTACACAGTATTCTAGGACTCCGTATTCATTGCAAACGCCCCGGCGTCCTGCCCCGATTGCCGTCCTTGCGCAGTTGATGCATCAATTGATCCAGTCTGCCCTCCGCCATCATCATGTACCGGCGCACCTTGACCGGTTCTTCCGCTTCCACCTGTGCCAGGTAGATCAAGTTTGCAAGAAGTTCAAGAGTGATATCGACATCTTCCGGCATGCGGGAACCTGGAACAGGCTTTCTGCTGATTTATGCCTTATCAATGGATCAAAGCTCATGGTCTGCAAAGCAACAGACGCAGACTCGGCTTCACTGTGACATGGATACTCCCAGTAGGATGCAAACTACCCGGGGCTATCTTCCGAAGGAGCAAAATGACTTGTCACATCCTGGCGTGCGGCAACGATAAGGAGCTGCTCGCAACTCGGGCCATGGTTCTGGCTACCGCTTCCTTTGAGGTCGATGTAGTGCTCGGAGTGGAAGGCCTGCGGTCCCGGCAGACCCGTACCGAGATGAAGCTCATCGTGCTTTGCCACTCCCTTACGGAGGTGGAGCAGAATCGCGCTATCCGGGATCTGCGGCAGGGTTTGCCGCAGATTCCCATCCTTGTTCTCAGCAGATCCATGCGGGCGGACTCTTCCTCGGGGATCGCCGTCCTGGACCCTTTTGCAGGGCCGCGCTCTCTGATCAACCTGAGCCGGGAACTTACCCGCGCCTGACCGCCCGCGAGCGGCATCGTGGACCAAACAGAAAGGCGGGCCGCCCCCCGCCCCCGGGACAAAAGGGGGGGGGGGTTTTTTTTTGGGGGGCGCGCCTTTCACTCTGCTGCCTGTAGATTTATGCGGAGGCCGCGCTGAAGCTCTTGATCTGCGCGTGTGACTGCTTCACATGCTCGGCCTGCTGCGCAACCAGCGCGCGTACTGTCGGCGAAACCTCGGCATCATTCAGTGCCGCGTCATAGGCCTTGGTCGCCGCCTGCTCCCCGATCTCCGCCGCTTCCAGCAAGGAGTGGTCACTGCCGCCGAGGCGTGCCTTCAAGTCGCCGTACACGCGATGAAGCGCGCCCAGGGTTGTGCCCGTTTCATGCACATTCGCATCGGAAGTGCGATTGACGGCGCGCTCCAACTCCGTCGCATACCCGCCGCGCACTTTCGACTCCTCCATGAAGAATGCCTTATGCTCGCCATGCTTCAGGTGCTCGCCAATATCCACAAAACCCTTTTCGCCGTCCCGCAGTACCGCGATGAGGTTTTTAATCGTTTGATCGTCGTTCGCCATGAGTTCCCCTTTTGCCGTCCGGATAGTGCCGCTGCCGAAAGCCGGCCTCGGCTCGCCCTAGAAGGGATGCCCCGGCTTCGCGCAGTGTTGTGCCCGCGGGCGGCCTGACTCTCATGGGTGCATCCGCAGCCTCAAAAGAAAACGCGCCGCAAGGGCGCGCTTTCTTTTGCTTTCGGGAGGTGAGTCCCGATGCGGCGGCTAGGCTGCTTTTGCTGTTTCCAACGCCGACCTTGCCTGCGACACCAGCGCGCTGAAACCCTTTTCATCGTGCACGGCCAGGTCTGCCAGCATCTTGCGGTCCAGCTCGACTCCAGCCTTTTTCAGGCCGTTGATCAGCAGGGAATAGGAAATCCCGTTGATCTTTGCCGCTGCATTGATGCGCACGATCCACAGGGAGCGATATTGCCGCTTTTTCTGCTTGCGGCCGCTGTAGGCAAACTTCAGGCCGCGCTCAACGGCTTCCTGCGCCGCCTGGTACAGCTTGGACTTAGTAAGAAAATATCCGCTTGCACGCTTCAGGATTTTCTTGCGGCGATCGTTGCGTTTGGTTCCACGTTTGACGCGTGGCATGGTGGGCTCCTTTTTGGGTGTTTGTGCTCGCGGCTGGAGGCAGGTTCATGCCTCTTCACACGCTCTGGCCTTTGTCTCTCACGCTACGCGTGGGGTTTCCCGCATCCTTTGCCGCAGGGGCAGGGGATGGACTCAGGCGTAGGGAATCATGCGGGCGACCTTGGCGTAGTCGGCATCCGACACCAGTGCCGTGTGCGCCAGCTTCCGCTTGGTCTTGGTTTCCTTGGACGTCAGGATGTGCCGCATTTTCGACTGGCCGCGCTTGATCTTGCCCGTACCAGTCTTCTTGAAGCGCTTCGCAGCGCCCTTGTGGGTCTTCAGTTTCGGCATAAACAGCTTTCTCGATGGAGGGCAGGATGGCCCGCATCGCTTGTTGCAGACAGCCATCAGTATACATGCTTAAAGAAGCTAGAACCGGCTGCGGGTGATGCGCGGCATGGCCGTTCGCCGGCCTGGTCCCGAGGCCGGCAGTGTCGCTAATTGCTTGTTGTTGTCCCGAAGGCATCCGCCAGCAGTTGCAGCAGCGCCCCCGGCTCATGACTGGGCACTACGTAGTTCGCTTCGGCAAAGGCATCGTCGCCGCGCGGGCTCGCTACAACAATGGGTAGTTCCGGGGCGATGCGCCGTATGTCTTTCAGGAGCTCTTCGCGCCCTTTCAATAAGGCGTGGACCACCACGACATCCACCTTCGGGAAGCGTTGCAGCAGCAGAAGACCGATTTCAGCGGTGTAGGCCGTAATTACGTTGTGCCGTGCTGTTTCCAGCACCAGCTTGCGGGCAGAGATGCCTTCCGGCTGCTCCTGTTCGATCATCAAAACTACCAGCGTGCTCAAGCGCCCTCCCGGCCCCACTGAGTCTACCGGGAGTTGCGGCAGCTGTCGAAACTTCTTGTGTTCTCTATCGAAAGCGTAGGGGTGCTACAACTACTGCACTGTTTGGGTTGCAGGGGCAGCAGGGGCTTTCGGAGGCGCGGGGGGTGCGGCTTTTTTAGCCGCGGCCTCTTTTTCAGCCAGGAACTTCTTGCCGGGTGCCAGGATTGCGTGCAGCGTCGTACCTTCCATCCTCGGCATGAACTCTACCGTTCCGGTTTCTCCAATATCCTGAATCAGCCGATTGATGATGTTGTAGCCCAGGTCGCGGTGAGCCATTTGTCGTCCTCGGAATCGCAGGCTCGCCTTTACTTTGTCACCTTCGCTAAGGAAGCGCGCCGCCTGGTTCTTTTTGGTCTGATAGTCGTGCTCGTCTACCGTTACCGAGAACTTGACTTCCTTGATCACAATGATCTTCTGCTTCTTACGAGCCGCGCGGTCGCTCTTGTCCTTCTCGTACAGGAACTTTCCATAATCCTGGATACGGCACACCGGCGGCACCGCACTCGGCGACACCTCTACCAAGTCCAGCCCACGCTCGCGCGCGATTTTGAGCGCTTCAAAGGGAACCAGAATCCCGAGCTGCTCGCCGTTCTCGTCGATCACGCGCACTTCCCGCGCACGGATCTTGTCGTTAATCCGAATAAACTGCTTGGCCGAACGTTTATCGATGACTTCCTCCGCGTACCTGCGAGGCCGTGACGCCCCGCTTTTAGCCTACCACCGCCTGCAAGTAGGGAAGTTATCCTTTGCCTGCAACTACACCTTGCAGGGTTACTGCCCCGTTTTCCGCTCTTCTGATAGATGCAATTCGCACTGTCAGGAGCCGGTTCGAGCCCCGGGATGCGAAAGAGGACTCATCCGGCAAGCCGTAACAGTCTCGCTTTTCCTGCCCGGTACGCAGAGATTCCTCCACATGTACCGCTAAGAAGTTCCCTGTCAGCGCCGTTCCGTCCCGCAGCGTAACGGCCGACAGCTCCCGCTCGATGAATTGTTCCGCAAACGCCTGGCGTTTTTGAAGATCAAGCGCCTGCATCCGCTTCATCCGTTCACGCTTCACCTCCGGCCGTACCTGTCCGCTCATACCTGCCGCCCGTGTCCCCGGCCGTATGGAGAAAGGGAACAGGTGGAGATACGTCAAGGGCAGCTCCGCCGTGAATCGATAGCTCTCCTCAAACAATGCCTCTGTTTCCCCCGGAAAGCCCACCATGACATCGGCCCCGAGCGCCGCCTCCGGCAGCCGCGCCCGCAGCTCCCGCACATTGGCCGCGTAGTGCCAGGGCCGGTACCGCCGGTGCATTGCCCGCAGCACCGCGTCCGCACCGGATTGCAGAGGCAGGTGGGCGTGCGGTGCCAGACGCGGGTGCTCGCCTGTTCCATACCGCTCCCACAAAGCCATCAACTCCGGCACCCAATCCATTGGCTCGACGGAGGACACCCGCAGCCGCGGCAGCCCTGTTTCCTCCAGGAGTGCCCGCACGAGCTCCGCCAAGGTCCGCCGGGGTTTCAGCTCGGCTCCCCAGCGCCCCAGGTTGATGCCCGACAGCACCATCTCCGCCCCGCCGCCCTCCGCAAATCGCCGCGCTGCTTCCACCGCCTCTCGCACGCTCACGGACCGGCTCGGCCCTCGCGTCTCCGGGATGACGCAGAACGAGCACCGATTCCCGCATCCGTCCTGTACCTTCAGTACCGGCCGCGTCCGCTGCCTGCTCCCCGGCGGCGGCAGTTTCGCCGCGGCCTCGGAGCAGTTTCTGAATGTGTCATGCCATACCCGGGTTCCGCTTGTTATGTCGTCCCCGGTTTCTCTCTCCTTATCGGCAGATTGAGCAAAAAGTTCAATCGCATCATTATTTTGTTTCGCCCGCCCAATCGCTTCCACCGAGACAAAGCCTGTTCCCGTCGGAAGTCTCGGTGCCAACGGAGCTTCCATCCGTCCTGCTTCGACCCCTACCATGCTCGCCGCCACCCTGGCCGCCATCCGCGCATGGCTGTTGCCCACCACGGCATCTACCCCGGGAAGCCCCGCCAACTCGCCCGGCATGCGCTGCGCGTAGCAGCCTGTCACGACCACCTTGGCCTCCGGATTTTCTCGCTTTACCCGGCGAATCAGTGCTCGCGCCTGCCGCTCCGCAGCCGCTGTAACCGCGCAGGTTTGCACTACAACCACCTCGGCCTTGTGCCAGCTGTCAGCCGCCCTCAGGCCCAGCTCATCCAGCCCTTCCGCAATCCCGTCCCCATCGGCGGCGCTCGCCCGGCAGCCGAAGACTTCCACGCTGTAGCTCTTCACGCTTCCAGTCTACGAACAATGCGCGTCTACCCTGTAGATTGCACCACGGCATGAGAAAATCCCAGTATGAGTGAATCCCTTCCGAAACCGAGTAAAGTGCGGATCGGCGGCCTGAGCCGCGCCGCGCAAAAGCTGCAGGCAGCGCAGGAGAAAGCTGCCCGCGCGCAAAACAGCGGGGGCAAACCCCAGGCATCCGCGGCGTCAAACCCTTCCTTTAAAGCAAAGTCCTTTACCGCGACAAAGAAAACGTCTTTCCAGCGAAAAGCAGTGTAGCCGCGGAGCTGCTGTGCGAAACCTGTACAGCTGCGCTCCCGCTGCAACGCGGGGTAGCCGCGAAAGCGACCGCCGCGGACAGCACCCCACCCCTCTCCCCTGCTAAACTTTTCTTCGCACCGCCACCTCACCGGCAAAGGGACCGAGAGATGAAACAGAAGCGCCGCATCCTGCTTGTCGACGACGAGCTCACCATCCTGCTCACCTTGAAGGCCGTGCTTGAGATCTCCGGCTACGAGGTGGAAACCGCTGCCAGCGCGCGCGAAGCCCGCTCCCGCATCAAAACTCACTCCTACGACATGGTCATCACGGACATGCGCATGGAAAGCGAGTCGGCGGGCCTTGAGGTTGTCCAGGCCGCGAAACGCGCTCCCTACGCCCCGGCCGTCGCCATGCTCACCGCCTTCCCCCTGCCCGGCTCCGAGTGGGCCGATGACGGCGCGGATAAGATGCTGGTCAAACCCATGAACACCCACGATCTTCTGACCCAGCTGGAAGCTCTGCTGGCAAGTCATGAAGGCAAGAAGAGCCGGTCTACCTACGCTGTTTAGCGGGTTTGCCGGTTGAGGCATGGCCCTTCGGTTCAGGTTGGCGCAGGTTCGTGTCGGCGGGCAAGTGCTAAGCCGGTTGTTCCTCCTGTTGGTTGAGCGTCTCCTTCTCTATGGTTTCTTGTATGCAGGGTTTGTCTTTTCCGGTTTTAGAGATGGACTGGGCTTCGGAGTCCGAGAGCAGTTCCTGAACTGCTTTAGAATCTTGAGTTTTTTAGATCAAGAGCACATTCTCCCGGAATGGCTGGTAAATTGCATGGGCTTGTAGCACTACACCGCCAGCCGCATGCCTCTGCCATGAAACCGGAGGCACGGCTCATGGAGAACCATGCCAAGCAAGCCGACACGCCCGTCCTCCAGGTCGCTCCTGGTAGCTGCCACTCTGATCCTTGCTGCTTCGCCTATGCTTCAGGCAGCAGACGTCACTGCGCGCATTCGCGGCACAGTCACCGACCCTACAGGGTCGCTCATTCCGGGCGCGATCGTGACTGCTACGAACGCTGAGACCGGCGTTGCTTTCCAAGCGAAAACACAGCAGAACGGTGCTTATGAGTTTCTCCATCTGCCCATTGGTACTTACTCCGTCACTGTTAGCGCGCCTGGTTTTACCTCGTTCAATGCTTCAGGCATCCGTCTTGACATTGATACGGAGTACGTTGAGCCGGTAAAGCTGAATGTCGGTTCGACGCAGGAAATCAGTGTGAAAGCCGATGCTGTACAGGTTGACAGCACCAACATGCAGCTTAACAACGTTGTCGAAGCCAAGCAGATCGTTGAGCTACCGCTTATCGCCCGAGACTTCACTCAGTTGGAGCAGCTGCTTCCAGGCGTGCAGGCCGGCAATGACCGTTTCGGGCAAAATGGAGGCAGTTCCTTTTCTGCGAACGGCTCACAATCTCAGCAGTCCAGCTTTCTTCTCAATGGTTCTGACTCAAATGATCTTCCGCTGAATGGTATTGCTTTTCGTCCAAGCGTTGATGCCTTGTCCGAGTTCAACCTCATTACAAGTTCACTAAATCCTGAGTACTCGCGAAACTCCGGCGCAATCGTGAGTGCCACGTTCAAAACGGGGACGAACGAATTTCACGGAGATGCTTTCGAGTTTTACCGTGACACTTTCCTCAATACGAAAAGCTACTTTCAAAAGACACCGTCGCCTTACCACCAAAATCTTTTCGGCGGCACGCTCGGCGGTCCTATCTTCAAGGATAAGTTGTTCTTTTTTCTGTCTTATCAGGGAAATCGTGCAAGCCAGCCGCAAACTGTTAATGTCAATACGGTGTACTCTCCTGATCAGCTAGCCGGAAATTTCTCAACGCTTGCCGCTAACAAGAGTTTTACAACCCATGTGGTGCCTGGCAGTATTCTGCCGCAGTGCGCCGGCCTTACATATGCGCAGTGTTTTCCGGGCGGCTTGGTGCCAACGGGCGACTTCAATACTCTTGCGGCAACGCTGACAAAACAGTATGTTCCCCTACCGAACAGTTCAGGCAATACCTTCCTCTTCAATCCCATTACCACCATTGTGCAGGATCAAGGTATCGGACGCATTGACTATAATCCGACCAGCAAGGATCAGATATGGGGCGTGTTCGTGTTTCAGCACGCTCCTTCCAGTGATACTCTTCCGTTCACCGGTGCTACACTCCCCGGTTTTGGCGATGTAAATACAAGCGAGATTCATCAATTTGCGGCTTCCTACACCCGACAGCTCAACGCTACGGCATTGAATGAATTCAGCCTTCATTACACCCGCTTTAACTACGGCGCGGTAACCCCACAAACAGTAGTTCAGCCATCCTCAGTCGGTTTCGCCATCATCTCTCAAAATCCCTCGGTAGCGGGTCTTCCAAAAATACAGGTTGGCAGCAACTTCACGCTCGGCTTTAGTAATAATGGACCGCAGCCGCGTGTAGATCAGACTTACCAAATAGATGACAACTTCTCAAAAGTCTATGGACGGCACGCGCTCAAGTTTGGCTACGATGGACGCCGCTTCAACGTAGATAATCCTTTCTACGGTAACAATAACGGCTCTTATGGCTACACAAATAGCAATACCTCCGGCACTGGTAGTGCATTGCTCGATTTTCTTATCGGCGTCCCGAACACCTACGGACAGGGCACGGGTGGACGTATTGATGCTTACGCCTATGAGCATTATGTCTATGCTCAAGATCAATGGAAAGCAACTGACAGCCTCAATATCACCTATGGAGTCGGCTACCAAATTGATACTGCTCTACATAATCGTCAGTACGGCGGTGAGGGTGTTACCTGCTTTATCCCAGGCCAGCAATCTGTTGTTTTCGCGACCGCGCCTCAGGATCTAAATTATCCCGGTGATAAAAACTGCAATGATGCGAGCGGCGCCGTATCGGCTTTCAAGGACGTCGGCCCGCGTTTTGGGTTTGCCTACTCTCCCCAGCTAGGGTTTCTTTCCGGCGGCCAGTCACATAAATTATCCATCCGCGGCGGCTATGGCATTTACTACAACCGCTCTGAAGAGGAAACTTCTCTCAACAACCTGGGCGATCCGCCTTTCGGTCTTAACTCCGGCGGTGCCTCTGACTACGGCGCCTTGAAGCCGGGCTTTGTCAATCCTTATCAAAACTTATTGACGGGAGCCGTATATGCCAACAAGTTTCCTGCAGCCATTGCTAAACCCGGGCAAAACGTCGACTTTACCTCCTATGAACCTTTTGTCCTGAGTCAGTACGCACCCAACTTCCGGGTTCCTTACTCGCAAAACTTCCAGCTCAGTATCGAGCGGGAACTCCCTAGCCAGATCATTGCTCGTATGAGCTATGTAGGTTCACTCGGGAGACATGAGCAAGTCACGATTGAGGGTAATCCCGTGACGCAGGCCGGGCATGATGCTTGCCTTGCCGATCCGACCTGCTCAGGAAATCCGGATACACAGAGCTTCAACTATCCTACCCACTCGGTAAATGGGAACAGCAATATCTTTCCTTCTGTAGGTCTTATTTCGACAGAAGGAAGCTCCAGCTATAACTCACTCCAACTCAGCGCCAACAAAGCATCTACGCATGGTCTTCTTCTTCAGGCAAGCTACACCTTCAGCCATGCTCTCGATAATGCCTCCAGCTATGAGAACTCCGGTTACGGCGGCACACAGCGCGGCTACAACCAATACGATCCGATACTGAACTACGGCAATTCAAGCTATGACGCACGACACCGTTTTGTTTTCAGCCCAGTGTATGTTGTACCTAAGTTTGCCTCCGGCAGCTACTTTGGCAACCTTCTTGGAAGCGGTTGGGAAATCAGCGGTATCCTGACCCTCGCAACCGGCTTTCCTTACGACATCTCCTACGGCGGTGCGGTTTCCTACTCGCTCTACTGTTCCGCTGCATTTTCCTTCTACGCCTGCCCGGATGTACCTAATCAGGTCGCGCCTCTTCAGCGGTTGACACCCAGAAACAAAGCGACCGCTGTCGGTGGCAATCCATCCTGGTTTGCTCAATCCTCGTTCGTGGACGAAACTGTCGGAAGCTTCGGCAACATCGGAAGAGACGCGCACCACGGACCGGGTTTGAATAACACCGACGTTGAGGTCTCAAAAAACTTCTTTTATTCAAAAAGTGAGTCGAAGTTCATACAATTGCGACTGGAGAGTTACAACGTCTTCAACCACACCCAATTCTCAAATCCGGACGGCAACTTCGCTGATTCTACCTTTGGCACAATTACAAGCGTTCAGCATGCACCTCGTCAGACTCAACTCGTAGGAAAGTTTTACTTCTAAACCTGATTTCAATCATTCGCAGCAAAGGCCCCGCTTGCGCCGGGCCTTTGCTGTACCTCACTAATCCGCTTCTTTTCTAGCCTTCTTACGATTCCGCTTGCGCGCCAGCGCTTCTTTCACGCGGCGCTTTTCCCCGGGCTTCAGGTAGAAGCTGTGACGCTTCACTTCCTTGATGATGTCCTCGGTTTGCACCTTGCGCTTGAAGCGCCGTAGTGCATTTTCAAGCGGCTCGCCTTCCTGCACGCGAACCTCTGCCAATCCAAACACCCCGATCCTTGCCTCGCAGGCCGTGCTCAAGCCTTTGCTTAAGCCTCTTCAGTGTAGCGCACGCAGCCTTTGCTGAAACCGGTACGCTATGCTGTTCTTTATGCACGAGGAACCGTTTCCGGCGCTCCCAAACTACACCGCTGAAGCGCTGGAGGAGGCTTTCGCCGCCCTGCGTCAACAGGTAGAAGCGGCAACCTTCCCGGACAAGGAGGCTGCCGAACAGTTTCGCCTTTTCTGGCTCGGGCGCAGGCAGGGCCGGCTTAAGCTGCTTTCGGATGCCTGGCTCAAGGCCGCGCCCGCGGAAGCAAAGCGCGAGGTGGGGCAGCACTTCAACGAGCTCAAATCCTATATCGAGCAGGCGCTTGCCGCAGCGGAAGCCGGCCCGTCCGCCTCGCTCGCCGAGGAAGCCATCGATATCACCCTGCCAGGCCGCAGGCCCGCGCTTGGCGCCGAGCATCCCCTGATCCGCACCCTGCACGACATGCTTGCCGTCTTCGCGCGCATGGGCTACTCGGTTGCCGAGGGCCCCGAGGTCGAAACCGACTTTTACAACTTTGAGGCGCTCAACTTTCCGCCCGGCCACCCCGCGCGCGACACCCAGGACACGCTTGTGCTGGCCCACCAGGAGCGCAAGCCCGGCCGCGAGCGCCTCCTGATGCGCACGCATACCTCGCCCGTGCAGATCCGCTCCATGGAGCAAGGGCCGCCGCCGCTCCGGTTGGTCGTCCCCGGCAAGGTCCATCGCAATGATGAGTCCGATGCGACGCACTCGCCCGTCTTCCACCAGATCGAGGGCCTCTGTGTGGACACAAACATCACCTTTGCCGACCTGAAAGGGACGCTCGACCATGCCATGCGCGAGTTCTTCGGCCCCGCGGTGCGCACGCGCTTTTTTCCTTCGTTTTTCCCGTTTACCGAGCCGAGCGCCGACGTGCAAATCTCCTGCCCTTTCTGCGCGGGCAAGGGCTGCCGCAAGTGCAAGCACTCGGGCTGGATTGAGCTGCTGGGCTGCGGCATGGTGCACCCGGAGGTGTTTCGCGCGGTGCAGGGCAAGCAGCCCGCGTATGACCCGGCGCGGGTTTCCGGCTTTGCCTTCGGCATGGGCGTGGATCGGATTGCGATGATGAGGTACGGGATTACAGATATTGGGCTGCTGTATGGAGGGGATGCGCGGTTTTTAGAGCAGTTTGCGTAAGCGCCGGCGAAAATCCGATCTCCTTGTTGATGCCGGTTGACACACAGGCAAAGTACATCTCATGATGGATACCAGGGGTGCCTTGCATGCAAAAGCCGGAAAAAGCACGCATTTTTCGCAACGGCCGCAGCCAGGCCATCCGCATTCCCGCGCGATACCGCTTCCAGTGCGAGGAGGTGTTTATTCGCCGCGACGCGGTATCAGGAGTCGTGAGCATTTCGGAGAAGCCGTTCGCTCCGTCGCTGGAGGAGATTTTTCGGATGCTGGACGAGGCGGGCGCAAGCGACTTCGAGGTGGAGCGTGATCACTCCCTTCCGCGTCCGGCACCGGAGCTGTGAGTTCCACTCGCTGGCTCCTGGATACAAATACGGTCAGCTACCTGATGAACGGTCGTTCATCGGCGGTGCGGAGTAAGTACCAAATCGTCCAAATGTCAGGAAGCGTGGCCATGTCGAGTATTACGGCAGCTGAAATCCTGTACGGGATGGAGCGGCGTCCGCAAGCGACCCGGCTTGCCGCCGCTTTCGATGCGCTTTCCCTCGCGCTGCCTGTTCTGCCGTGGGATTTCGCGGCCGCCCGAAGCTACGGGCGATTGCGCGCGCAGCTGGGGGCGGCAGGGAAGAGCCTGGAATTGGAGGATATGCAGATTGCCGCGCATGCGCTCGCGGTCGGGGCAGTGCTGGTAACGCGGGACAAGGATTCCGCCGGCATTTCCGGCCTGGTGCGGATTGAGAACTGGGCGACTGACGTGTAATGGATATCAGAAAACTTACGGACGAGCGGCGCGGACATGGTGATACGGACCGCAACTTGATAGGCCTCAAGTGACGAGGTCTGTGCTCGATTTACTGTTTAGAAGATGGGTGGACGGAGTGGATAGTGAAGAAAGAGAAAGCTCATCATGAAGATACTCACGACCTGGCTTCGCGCCTACCTTCCCACTCTCCACGCAATCGACCACGAGCTTGCCGAGGCGCTCACGCTGCGCGGCATCGCGGTTGAGGGCGTTTTTGACCTCGCGGAGCAGCACGGTCCCGAGGCAGGCTCGCTGTTTGAGATGGACATCACCACCAACCGCGTCGATGCGATGAACCATTACGGCATCGCGCGCGAGGCTTCGGCCGTTTACGGCGTGCCGCTTACTCCGCTGGATTTGCATCTTCCACAAGCGCAGGACGCGCCGGCCTTTCCGGTCCGCATCAACGCGGATGCTGAAGCGCTGTGCGGGCGCTTCACCGCGCGCGTTCTTCGCGGCATCACGGTGGAGCCGTCGCGGGGCCTGGTCGCCGAGCGCTTGCGCCTGCTCGGGCAAAAGCAAATCTCCAACGCGGTCGACGCCACCAACTACGTGACGCAGGCCATCGGCCAGCCCACGCACGCTTTTGACCTCAACAAGATTGAGGGCGGCATCGTGGTGCGCCGGGCCCTCGCGGGCGAGCGGCTTCGCACGCTTGACGGCGTGGAGCGGACGCTCCACCCGGACGACCTCGTGATCGCCGACGAGAGAAAAGCCCTTGGTCTGGCGGGCGTCATGGGCGGATTCGACTCGATGATCACACCGGAAACCCGGAACGTGCTGATCGAAGCCGCGTGGTTCGATCCTGCGTCCATCCGGCGCTCCTCCAAGCGCCACGGCCTGCACACCGATGCTTCGCATCGCTTCGAGCGCGGGGCCGACATCAACGCCGCCCCGGCAGCTTCGGCGCTGGTCAGCCGCATCCTGCTTGAAAGCGGCGGCTTTCTCAGCGGTCCGTTTGTGGATATTGTGCAGCCGTCGGCGCTTGCGCGCACGGCACAGCGCGCTCCGGTGCGGCTCCACATGCGCGAGGTGCATCGCATCTTGGGGCCGACGGAAATCCCGGGCGGCATTTCCGCGAGCGAGGCTACAACTATCCTGCTCGGCCTGGGCTGCGCGATCGCCGCGGGCGACGCCGGGGAGCCGGGCCCGGAGCATGCCCTGCACGGCGCATTCGCCACGCACGATCTCCAGCACGGCCAGGCGCTCCAGGTCATTTCGCCCGCGCCGGCGCTGCCGGCCGCCACGCAGGAAGTAGCGGTTGAGCCTTTGCATGACAAAGGGGAGCAGGCAGACGCGCCCTCGCCGAACCCGGCCCGCGCCCAGGAACCGCTTCCCGCCGTAGAAAACGGCAATTCAGAGCAGTCGTTCCAGGTCACGCTGCCCTCCTGGCGGCTCGATCTTGAGCGCGAGATCGACCTGCTGGAAGAGATTGCGCGCGTTTACGGCTACAACCGCTTCCGGAGCACGCTGCCGGCCTTTACCGGCTCCGTGCGGGAGCTGCCCCACGCCGCGGCTCTGCGCGCGGTGCGGCGCGTGCTGCTTGGCGCGGGCTGGTCCGAGGCGATCTTAGGCACATTTGTTTCCGCCGCGGACGCAGCGCTGTTCGCGCCGCAGCCCGGGACTGCCGTGCCCATAGGCAATCCCCTGAGCGAAGAAGCCGGCATGCTGCGGCCGTCGCTTGTTCCCGGCATGCTCACCATGCTTACGCAAAATCTCCATCGCGGCGTCGGGGATGCCGCGCTGTTTGAACTGGGGACCGTTTTTACCGGCTCGGGGCCCACCGCTACCGACCGTGTCGAGGAGCGGCTTTCGCTCGCCTTCGGCGCTGTCGGCTCGCTCGGGCAAGTGCCTGTCGACTTTTACGCCGCCAAGGGGGTCATGGAGGTTTTGGCCGCCCAGTTCCAGGTGCGCTTCCACTCTTTTGACCGCTTTCCGTCCGAGCTCGGTCTTTTGCCGCGGTGGCTTCATCCGGGCCGCTCGGCGCGGTTCGCGGTGGACGGTGCCACGATCGCGTATTTCGGCCAGCTGCACCCCGACCTTGCCGCTGCTCGCAAGATCCGACAGCTGATCGTTCTCGGCGAAGTACGGCTCGACCGCCTTCTTGCGCTGGGCCTGCGCCGCCCCGTGCCGCGCGAGCTGTCCCGCTTTCAGCCGGTGCGCCGCGATTTTTCTTTCCTGCTGCCGGCTTCCGTGCCGTATGAAGGCGTTGCCTCCGCGCTGGAAAGCCTCGGCATCGCCGAGTTGCAGCGCTTTGAGCCGGGCGAGGTGCGCCCGGTCGCGGAGGCAGCCGGGGCGGGGTATTCGCTTCTGCTGCGAACGGTGTTTCAATCGCCCGAGCGCACACTTCAGGAGGAGGAGCTTCAAGCCTGGAGTCGGCAAATCGAGGCTGCGGTCGGCGGCCTCGGCGGTCGGCTCCGCAACTAAATGCCCCCGCTTGTGCCATCGGAGCAAGCCATCCGTTCGCCTTTCGGGGTACGCGCAGGCACGCGGCATTTTTCGCCGGCCACCCGCCAACGGGCTGTTGCCGGCGCGCTGCTTGGGATTCTGGCGCTGCGCTACGGGCTTCGCGGCATTTCTGGGGCCGAGGCCGCCCCCATGGCGGCAGCCTTGGCGCTGGGGGGCTGCCTGTGGTGGGGGGCCAAGCGCCAGGGCGGCCCCGGCGGTGCTGCGGCGGCGCTTGCCTTGTATGTGTGCGCCGCCCCGGTGCTGCGGCCCGGGGCAGCGGCTTTCGGCGCGCTGGGCCTTTTCTCCATGCTGTACACCGGGGTCGGCGTCGCGCATGCCTTGCAGGGTCCGCGCCGCAAGCGGCTGCCGCGCATCCTGCTGATGGCGGGGCTTACCTGCTTTACCGCCGCGCTCGCGCCCACGGCCTGTGCGGCGGGGCTGCTGCTCGCCGCGGCGGCCGCTCTCTACCTTGCGGAAGGCCAGCGCGGCATCCTCCCAGTTCTTTTCACTTTTTGGGGCGGGCTTGCTGTTGCCGTCCGGCTCGCCGCGCACCGCTTTCCTGCGCTTCCCTTGGGGATGCAGCCGCTTTGGGGGG
>CAXTSG010000029.1:0-17700 GCA_964246825.1 uncultured Acidobacteriaceae bacterium
CTGCGGGAGATGAACCGGGTCCTTTGTTAAAAGCAGCTGAAATTGCGCCGGCATGGGGCCGCTTTCCCTTCCGAACCTGGAGCGGTCCAAGATTATGTGGATGGCGGAGTTGAAAAAGCAATCGGCTCCGCCTCCGCGGAGTCGCTTCGGCCGCGCGGCATGCGCAGAAAGGTCGGCGCTTTGTCCGGGTACCAGGTCAGCCGGTGTAGATCACGCTTGCGCACGTTTTTGACCGCAAACGGCTGAAAGCAGGCTAAACAGGTACCTTCCATGCGGCGCACGCTGGGATAGATGACGCCGAGCGAGCGAAGCTCAAGCAGATCAAGCGCCAGGTGCTGAGACTCGATGTAGGACTTGGGCGGGAGGCAAGCCTCCCTTTGTGCGCGGAAGCGATCGGCCTCCTGCTCTTCCGACAGCCTTGCTCTGCCGCCGACTTGCCCGGAAGGCTCGATGGAGAAACGAAGATCATGGAACGGCCCGGTGAAGTCGGCGTAGTAGTGGTCATAGTCCAAATCTTCACGCGCCTTCCAGTTGATCTCGGCCAGCTGAACGGAACGATGGAACAAGACCTCCGCCTTTGCGGTAAGGAGGTCGAAGGCTGCGTACCAGGCACCCCGATTGGGCGTGGAAAAGCGCGCTCCCTGGGGATGCGGGTGAGCAAAGGCGGCATTGATAATGCGCGCATAGCGGGTGCCGTGGACGAGCTCGCCGGCCCGGATGGCGAGGCGGCGGTTTGCTTCCGTCAGCAGCCGCTCGTTGGTGGCGTTGTCGAGCGCGTACAGCAGGGAAAGATCCTCGTCGGAGTCGGCGATGCGGGTCAGCACCGACTCGCTGTAACGGGCGGGCAGCAGGCGGGAGGTGTTCATCCGGCTGAGCTCCGTGATTGGAGGCAGGTAGCGCGTCGACGGCAGCAGCTGCGGAATCCGGGCTAAACGGAGCTGCTCGGCCGCGGCATAAAGTGCAATTCGCCCCGACTGTGCGCGGCGTTTGCGAGGCCCGGGGGGTGAGGGAGAGTCTGGGGCCATACGGAAGAGTACAGGAAGGCGTCGTTCGAGGAACGTTCAGCCGCCCCGGCGTGCGTCCAGAAGGCGCCGCACCACGTCCATGGCCGGAGCGCCGCCGCGCAGCATGTACTCAAGCGGCGTGCGCGCGGTGAAGATCTCATTCGAGTTGGGCAAAAGCACCCAGCGGTCGGCAAGCTGCTCGCTGAAGAGGATGTGAAGCGATTTGAAGATACCGATAAGGTAGGAGATGCGAAGAAGACGATCCTGCTCAAGAGTCCGGATGGACCCGGTCTTCCATGCGCGCAGGGTTGCCGGCGGAAGGCCGTCAAGGAGACGAAGCGCATCTTCATCGTGCAAGGCCCAGCGGCGCATGATGTTTAGAAATGCTCGCGCCGCTGCGGGGCTCAAGCGCTGCCGCTCCTCCAGGTTGCCCAGGTCGGGCAACTCGGGAACAGGGTACAGGCTGGCCGGGTATGCGGCTGCTTCAATCGGGAAAGCTGACTTTACTGTTCTAGCCACGTGCCTCGTAAGTGTGCGGCGCTTCCTTTTCAGGATAAACGGTTCGCAGGGATTTGTCAGAGTCTGGAGGCGCGCGCGAACGCCGAGCCGAGCAGTGGCAGCAAGCGGGGCAGAACTTCTCTCCGGCTTCTACCGTGCAATAGCAGACCGGGTGAGCGCACTTTTTCGGCCCTACCGAAGCATTCCGAAACATGCCGGTCCTCCTGAGGGGAAAAAAACATGGCGCGGAACGAAGGCGAGGACGCGCCATTGCCCGCAAGCATGCTCCGGAAAGGGAACAATGTGCAAACCCCGGACCATGACATTTGTCATTCTTTTTCGGTGACGCTTTGCACTGCCGGCGCCGGTGCGGAACGGGCAGACTTCTCTTATCAGTCTGCAAAGCAGCGATAGGGAGCCTGTATGACAGCAGCAGTTCCAGGAGAAATTACTTCCCGGCCGAAGGCCCATATGGACGAGGATCAAACCCTGCTCCAGTCGCCTGCGAGCCTCCAGGCCGTCAGCAAAACCTACAACGGAGCCGCGGCGCTGCGGGAGCTCTCCTTTACCCTGCGGCCCGGCGAGATTGCAGCCCTGCTCGGGCCGAACGGCGCGGGCAAAACGACCGCGATCCGCATCCTGCTGGGGCTGACGCGGCAGACAAGCGGTAGAGCTTCCGTGTTTGGACACCTGCCCGGATCAGGCGGGGCGCGCCTGCGGGTGGGAGCCATGCTGCAGGTGGGGCGCATGCCGGAGTCGCTCCGGGTGCGCGAGCACCTTGCGCTGTTTCGCGGCTACTACCCGCGCCCGCTCACCATGGAAGAACTCCTGCATATTGCCGGGTTGGAGGCGGTTGCCAATAAGCTGTTCGGAGAGCTTTCCGGCGGACAAAGGCAGCGGGTGCTGTTTGCGCTGGCGCTGACAGGCGACCCGGACCTCCTGTTTCTGGATGAGCCGACGCTCGGCATGGATGTGGAAGCGCGGCGAGCCCTATGGGCCGAGGTGCGGGCGCTGGCGGCGCGCGGCAAAACCGTGCTGCTGACCACGCACTACCTCCAGGAGGCTGAGGCGCTTGCCACGCGCATCCTGCTGCTCAAGGATGGGCGGCTCCTTGCGGAAGGAACAGCCGCCGAGCTGCGGGAACGTGCCGGGGCCGCGCGCGTCCTCTGCCGCTCGGCGCTCTCGGAAGCAAAGCTTCGCGCCCTGCCCGGCGTGCTTGAAGCAGTCCGAGAAGGCGGGCGCTGGAAGTTAGCAACAAACGCACCCGAGCGTACACTGCGGGCGCTCCTGGAGCGAGATGCCGAAGCCGCGCAGCTGGAAGTCAGCCCCATGCCGCTGGAAGATGCTTTCCTCTCCTATACCCGCGATACGAAGTAAGGCGCCGCACCCATGAAAGGACGTTCCATGCAACTCACGGCTCATGCTCATGCATTCAAGCTTCCGGAACGCGCCGCAATTTACGGGCGTGAAATCCAAACAGAGTTCACTAAAATGCGGCGCAACCGCGGCTACTCGCTTTCCATCGTAGGCTTCCCGGTCGTGTTTTTCTGCATGTTCGGCTCGCTCAACCGCCATGCGGGGCCTGCGGAGCACGAAGCTGCCCGCTACCTGCTGGCCGGCTACAGCTGCTGCGGCGCGGTCGGTGCCGCGCTTTTCGGGATCGGTGCCAGCCGGGCCTACGAGAAAGGCCACGGCTGGCTGGAGCTGAAGCGCTCCGGCCCCATGCCGCCCATGGCCTACCTGCTCGCCAAGCTTGCGTCGAGCCTCATCTTTTCGCTCGCTATCTGTCTGCTCCTGGCCGCGCTTAGCCCTCTGATCGCCGGTCAATCTGTCGCTTCCGCGGGGGAAGTTTGCAGGCTGCTGGGCGTGGTCGCCGTGGGCACCGTTCCTTTTGCGAGCCTGGGTCTTCTTTTCGGGCTTGCGATGCCGCCCAGTGCCGGCCCCGGGTTGATTAATCTGCTGTACCTACCGCTTTCCTTTCTCGGCGGCTTGTGGATGCCGATCGAGCAGCTTCCGCACTGGATGCAGGCGGTGGCGCAGTATCTGCCGACCTACTGGTTTTCGCGGCTGGCCTTGCACGCGCTCGGCTTCGCGACGCCGGCGATGGCGCTGGGGTATGCTGTGCTCGCCGGCTATACAGCGGTGCTGCTCCTGCTGAGCGCGCGCGTATGGGCGCGAAGCGGGGCGCGTGCATGAGTTTGTCCCCGAACCGGAATCCAGCCTCCGTGAGCGGAACAGCAGGCGGAACGGAGACCCCCTACGGCTTTGGCCGCGACACACTGTGCAGCCGGGGCCTGCGCCCGCTTACCTGGCTGGTGTACGTCGGCTTTTGGATCATTCAGCCGTACTACGATCAGCAAAGGACCGAGTGGACCCAACTCGGATCTGCGTTTGCCGTCTTTCTTCTCTGCTTCTGCGGCGGCCTGTACGGCAGCCTGCCGGTACGGCGGCTCAGCGTATTGGGCATGCTGGCCCTGGCGCTGATGTATGTGCCCGTTAACGAAAGCTCGTTCGGCATTTACTTTTACATCCCCTGGTTTCTGCTGAATGTGGTGGAAGGGGACCGCACTTATTCCGCCCTGATCGCCCTGGAATGTCTCGTTATTCTTCTCCAGGCTCATTTCCATCATCTGCACGCCTGGGAGTGGGCCGTCAGTGTCAGTGTTTGCGCCCTGAGCGGCACCAATGCCGTGCGGCTGCGCCAGCAGGCACGGGCAAACGCAAAGCTCCGCATGGCGCAGAGCGAAATCGAGCAGCTGGCCAAGACCGCCGAGCGCGAGCGCATTGCGCGCGACCTCCATGACGTGCTGGGGCACACGCTCTCGCTCATCGCGGTAAAAAGCGAGCTTGCCGGACGCCTGCTCGCAACCGACCCGGCAAAAACCGCGCGGGAGCTTGCCGAGATACAGACCACCGCGCGGCGGGCCTTGTCGGAGGTGCGGCAGACCGTATCCGGCTATCGCGCGCAGGGTATGGAGGCAGAATTGCAGCAGGCCGCGGCGGCGCTGCTCGCGGCGGGCATCGCAGTCACGAGCCGGCCGGGCAGGCCGCCTCGGCTTGCACCGCAGCAGGAAGCCTCGCTTGCGCTTGTGCTGCGGGAAGGGGTAACGAACATCGTGCGGCACTCGGGCGCGCGCAGCTGCTCCTTCACCCTGGAGTCCGGTGCCGATGAAACCGTTCTGGAATTGCGCGACGACGGCTGCGGGTTTCCGGGAGCGGAAGGCAACGGCTTGCGAGGCATGCGGGGGCGTGTGCGCGAGCTTGGCGGCAGGATGGAGCTGCGCTCGGACCAGGGTGCCGTGCTGCGGGTGGTGCTGCCTGTGGTGCCTTCGCTCAATGATGCAGAAAGCATGCTTTCGGCCGAGCCTGTAGCTTTCTCGCGAACTTGAAGCGCTATGTCTGTGGTGTATTCAGAAGTTCAATTGCAGGTGCGCCTGGAAGTTTGCGCCGCTTTCGATTCACTCGGTTGGCTGCAAGCAGTTCTTCAACATCGGCCAAATCTCTTGCGCGTGCGACGTTGCGCTTCGCTGCGATAAGGTCGTCGCGGCTGATGAAGGGAGCAGTAAGCTCTTCATCAATCCGACCTTGCACCCGGCCTTGCCAAGCAGCATCAAAAGGGATGCCGCCGATGTCTTGCAGCACATCCACGCGGCTGGGTTCCACGCCGATTTGGAAGATCTGTCTAGGATCGCCGCAAAAGTCAGATTGGGCGACCTCACTCATGGGAGCACCGAAGTCTAAAAGGGCTGCGAAGACCTTCTCTGCGTTGGCAGGTTCGGGTCGTATAAACACGTCCAAATCCTTCGTGGTGCGCGGTACTCCATGTGCATTGACTGCATGGCCGCCGACCACAAGATACTCAACGCCGTGGGCGTTGAATGCGGACAAGAGTTCTTTCTGATCCTTGAGCATCTACGTCGATCCCTTGAAGCGCGTAGGCGTTTCTAACGAGAGACGCCGTTTCTTCCATCTTTTCAGCAATGGTTTTATCGAGCCAATACAGGCGAGTGGCGTCTTCCTGTTCAGCATGGCTCCGGAAGATGCGTACCTGGCGGGACGGGTGCGGAACTAAGGGCGAATCCGGCATGGCGGCTCCTGCCGCGATTCTATCAAGGACTGTGTTTTCTGAAGTCCGGGAGTTTACAGCCGCCCGCTACACTGAGAGGGCATGAAGCATCGCATCATCGAGCACTATGAATTGCAGCGCCGCCTCGGCGTCGGCGGCAGCGGCGTTGTGTACCTTGCCAACGACACGGAGCTGATGCGGCCAGTCGTTCTGAAAATCCTCAAGCGCGGCGTGCTGACCTCGGAGCAGATGCGCTCGACCGTGCTGCGCGAGGCGCGGCTTGCCTCCGCGATTGAGCACCCGAATGTTTGCGCCATATACGAGGTCGGCGAAGAGGGCGAGGAAGCCTTTATCGTGATGCAGTACGTGCCGGGCCAGCCGCTTGATAAGCTCATCGCGCGCGGTCCGGCGAGCATCCAGCTGGTGCTTTCGGTTGGCATCCAGATTGCGGACGGGCTCAATGCGGCACACTCGCTCGGCATCTTCCATCGCGACCTGAAGCCGGCCAATGTCATCCTGACGGACGGCGGCCTGATCAAGATTCTGGACTTCGGCCTGGCGCGGCGGCTCAGCGTGGAGGATGCGGAGTTTGACCCTTCAGTGACCTCGACGCGCAAGGGCGGCCCCGCGCAGGCCGCCTATACCGCGCGCGGCGGCACCATCGCCTATATGGCGCCGGAGCAGTTTGTTACGGGCCAGTCGAGCGTGCGCAGTGATCTATGGGCGCTCGGCATCATCCTGTATGAGCTGGTCAGCGGCGCGCACCCGTTTTCGCGGCAGGACGGCGACGAGTTTCAAAGCATTCGCGCTATCCAGTTCCTGGACCCCGCCCCGCTGGACCGCTGCTGCCCGCAGCTGCCCGCGGAGTTAAACAACGTCATCGGCACCCTGCTCGCGAAAACGCCGGCTGACCGCTACGCAAGCGCGGCCGATGTGCGTGAAGCGCTCAAAACCATCATGAAGACGATGCAGTTTGAGTCGGGCAGCATCCCGGGCGAGGCCGCGGCGACGCTGCCGATCTCGGCGGCCGACAATGAAAAGCGCACCACCGGCTTTCTTTCCATGCTGGCCGAGCGCTTCCGCGATTCGCCCGAGTCGGCCGCGAAGCAAAACAGCATTGTGGTGCTGCCGTTCAAAAATCTGGGCGCGGAGCCGGTCGCGCCGCTTTACGGCTCGGCGCTGGCCGATGCCATTGCGGCGCGCCTGGCGCGGATGCCGTCGCTGGGGGTGCGGCCCTCGGGCGCGCTGCTGCAAATGAGCACCGTGCAAGAGCTGGCGCAGATGGACCCGCTGGAGATCGGAGGCAAGCTGCTGGTGCGCTGGGTGCTTGCGGGGAGCTTTCTGCGCGGTGCCGAGGGCTTCGACCTGAACTGGCAGCTGTTGGACGTGGTGGGCCAGAGCGTCGGCGGCGGGGGTGCGATCAGCGTGCAGTCCTTCGACCTGATCTCGGTGCAGACGGAAATCTGCAATGATGTTTTCGCCTCGCTCCAGGGCATCGGGCAGCTTTCGATCGCGGAGCGGCCGGCGTCGCGCACGGCCGCCATGACCGGGCAGCTTTATGAGCAGTATCTTCAGGCGCGGGCCATGCTTTCCTCATTTATGCAGCGCACCGGCAACCGCGGCGACCTGGACCGCGCGCTGGAGCGCTTTGAACACGTCACCGGGCAGAATGCGCCATTCTCGGCCGCATGGAGCGGGCTCGGCATCACGCACCTTCAATATGTGCGCCACGGCTACGGCGGCCACATGCACATCATCGCGGCGCGCAAGGCCTTTGACCGCGCGCTGGAGATCGATCCCGGCTCGGTCGAGGCCAATCTTTACCGCGTTTACATGCTGCTTTCGCGCGGCGAAAAAGAAAGCGCGCGCCACGGCATTGAGCATCTGCTGCACACCGCGGCCAACGACGCGCAGGTTCATATCATTGCCGGCATCACGATGCGGCTCGACGGCATGTACGCGCAGGCGCTGACGCAGTTCAATGCTTCGCTGCAACTGGACCCCTCAAACGCGCCGGTCGTCTACAACCATCGCGCGCGCGTGTACCAGTACCAAAACCAGCTGGAGCTCGCGAGCGATGAGCTGGAAAAAGGCTTGGCGCTTGAGCCGAAGCACCCGCTGCTGCGTACTTCGGCCGCCTACCAGCATATGCGGCAGGGCGAAACGGCAGCGGCCATCGACATTCTGGAAGAGGTGATTGAGGACGATCACAGCATGCGCCTGGCCTACCCGACGCTTGCCATGTGCTACGTGCAGGCGGGCGAGCGTGAGCGGGCAGCGGAACTGATCGAGGAGAACTCTATCTCGGCGGCCGAGGCCGACAGCGAAATGGCCTACCGGCTGGCAACCTACTTTGCCGTGGAGGGCGACGAAAGCGAAGCGCTGCATTGGCTGCGCCGGGCGATCTACCTGGGCAACGAGAACTACCCGTGGTTCGCGCAGAACCCGGCCTGGAAGCGCCTGAGCGGCCACACGGATTATGAGCGCATCCTGGAAGACCTGAAGCGCAGCTTTCGCAAGAATCAGAAAAACTGGAAGCGGCTGCTGGATAGGGTTCCGGTGGAGCGCTAGCTCACTTCGCCGAGGCTGCTGCGACCAGTGCATCGAGCGCCGAGCTCTGGCTGCCCGCGTTCGCCGTGCTGAAAGGGCCGGACCAGACTTCCCCGAACTGTGCATTCGGGCCTTGATCCGCACTGACGATGCTGTCCGCATTTGCTTTTGCGAAGCGCGTATAGCGGACGTCGGGGTTGACTGCCCCCAGGGCCATGAGATTGCGCGCGAAGATACCCTTGAACTGCACGCCGTCTCCGCCGCAATGCGGCTCGCAGGGGTCGTGGAGCACGCCGTTGGCATCCGTCAAACGGCTGAGCGCCGCGTCGGCAATCCTGTCGGCAGCGGGGAGCAGAGCCGGCGCGGGGGCAACCTTGTTCAAGGCCGCAAGTCCGCTCAGCACGACGCCCTGGTTATACGACCAAGTGGTTTTCCCGTTGTTTTTGCAGGCCGGGGTCAATCCGTCGTTGACCAAGCCGTCCGCGTTGATCATGCCGGAGCCCTCAAACCAGCTCCACTCGCGCTGCGCCCAGTCGAGATAGGCGGCTTTTTGCGCGCCCTTGCTGCGCGCGGCGAGCTCCGCGGCTACGGAAAGAAAAAGCTCATTGGCAATGGCGTTTTTGTACTGGCGGTCCTTGCTCCACCAGATGCCGCCGCCGCAGGCGCTGTCCCAGCCGCCGTCCATGTCGGTGAAGATAGAGCCTGCCTGCTTCAGATACCGCTTGTCCCGCGTAAGGTCGTAAACATCGATCCACGCAAGAGCCCACCAGCCCTCATCGTCGTAGTACCTGTTCAGAAAACCCGCAGTGGTTTTCGGTCCCTGCTCAAGGGTGTTGCGAAAGATGGGCAGGTACTCGCGCGTGCCGCTGAGCCGGGAATAATTTGCCAGCACGGTGACGGCATTGGCGGAGTTCCACCAGCCGACGGTGCGGTAAAGGCCCGTGTCCTGCCGATACCAGCCCTGCAGCGTTGCGATGCCGCTCTTTGCGTGGTTGAGGTAGCCGAGTTCCTCTGTATTTTGTTGCTCCCGAGGAGCGACGCTTTCTTGCGCCCGGCCGCCGACAGCGAGCGTTAGAGCGGTACCAAGCAGAAGTCCATGACAGGTGAGAAGAAGTGTTCTCATGGCAGTCTAGTTCCGCGTCGGCAGCAGGTCCATCGGCTCGGTCAGGCTGAAAACCACTTCGGAGCCCTGCTCCACGCGCGCCTGCTCGGGCTTTTGCAGCAGCAGGTGCGTGGTGATGACACCCGCGCCTACCAGAGCGCCCGCGCCCGCGCCGACGGGGCCGCCGAAGACGCCGCCCACAATCGCACCGGAGCCGGCACCCGTGCCGTACTCGGCCAGATCTTTCGTGACGTGAGTTTTGGAGCGGATGCCACCTTCCTCATCCGTCTTGGTGCCGGGCTGCGAGCTGGAAACTGCCTGCGCATACAGGTGGTAGGCGGTACCGTCCGGCAGGATGACAGATTCCGGACGGAGGCGCAGGGTGGCATGCGCGCCCATGCGGTGCCCCTGCGTGACGCCGACGATGCGCCCCCGCAGCTCAGAACCCGCGGGGATCACCACGCGGCCTTCCTTGTAGACGTCGCTCGCCACCTGCGCGCGAAAGGGCTCGCCCGCCTGGCTATGTGTCGTGCTGACTGCCTGTAGCAGACGCACATGGAGGTTGGTGCCTTCCGCGAGCTGGTTGGTCGGCGAGGAGACCATGCCGACGATGCCGTAATCCGGATCCTGCGGGCGGGCGATGAGGCGTGTGCCGCGGTCGGCATCCGCGATATGCTCCGGAGCCCTGCTCGGCGCGGCCCCGGCCGCTGCGCCGCCGACGATGCCATAATCAGGGTTATCGACCGGAGCCGCCGTCATGCCGCCGGCAGCGGGGGCCAGCACGGCGGCACTGGAGGCCGACACGCCGGGGAGCGGTTTGCGCGCCGGAGCCGCGGCATCCTCCGCGGGATCCTGATTCGCCACGATCGCGTCATCGGCCGGCGGATGTGAAACACCGCTGCTTTGCGCATGGGCGCGGCTGCCCGTGGCCAGGCTCAGCGAAGCGATCAGCAGCAGGAAGGCCGGGGCGGCGTGCCGGGCAAGGCGAACAGGCAGGATGCGCATAGGTGAAGAACTCCAGGTGAATCTTGCCTAAGCCTACGACCTGATCCGATGCCGCGCCACGGAAATCACGGAAAGGCGTTGAAGCATGAACCACGGAGGTAAAGGCTGAACCCATGGCACGGCCTCCCTTACGCAGCTTCAGAGAACGGGCCTCCCATGCTTCTTTCTCATGCACCTTTGCTAGAATCGCCTTGATTGAAGGGTTTGCCGGCCTGCCGGAAGCTCATCGCAGCCATGGCGAACTGGGTCGAACACATTGGGAGCGCGCAGGGAGGCATGCCGCCCGTGAGGGTGGACCGGCGCCCGCGCCTCGAAGAACGCTTACAGCACCGCATCACAACCGAAGTCGAGACAGGAACACAGATGACCGAGATTGTCGCCATACACGCGCGGGAGATTCTGGATTCGCGCGGGAATCCCACGGTGGAAGCAGAGATTGTCCTGGAGGGCGGCGTCCGCGGGCGCGCCGCGGTGCCTTCGGGTGCTTCCACCGGCGAGCACGAGGCAGTGGAGCTGCGCGACGGCGATAAAAGCCACTATGGGGGCAAAGGCGTACTTCAAGCCGTCGAAAACGTGGAAAGCGTGCTGGCCCCGGAGCTGACCGGCATGGATGCGGCCAACCAGCGTCTGCTGGACGCAACCATGATCGCGATGGACGGCTCGCCGAACAAGAGCAAGCTGGGCGCGAACGCGATTTTGGCCGTATCGATGGCCGCCGCGCGCGCCTCGGCGACCGCGCTGCACCTGCCCCTCTACCGGTACCTGGGCGGCGTCAATGCGTCCATCCTGCCGACGCCGATGATGAACATCCTGAACGGCGGCGCGCATGCCGACAACAACGTGGACTTTCAGGAGTTTATGGTGATGCCGGTCGGCGCGGAGCGCTTTTCCGACGCGCTGCGCTGGGGTACCGAGGTGTTTCACACGCTCAAGGGCGTGCTCAAGAAAAAGGGCTACAACACGGCGGTGGGCGATGAAGGCGGGTTTGCCCCGTCGCTCAAGTCGAACGAGGAAGCCATCGAGCTGATCCTCGAATCGATTGAGCTGGCCGGCTACAAGGCAGGGGAAGATCTTGCCATTGCGCTTGACCCGGCGGCGAGCGAGTTTTACGACAAGGACGCGGGCCGCTACATCTTCAAGAAGAGCGACCGACGCGAGCTGTCCAGCGAGGAGATGTCGCGCTACTGGGAAAGCTGGGCGCGCCAGTACCCAATCGTGTCGATTGAGGACGGTCTGGCGGAGGATGACTGGGACGGGTGGAAATTCCTGTCGGAGCTTCTGGGTCCAAGTATTCAACTGGTGGGCGACGATCTTTTTGTTACTAATACGGAGCGCTTGCAGCGGGGGATTGAGGAGGGCATCGCCAACTCCATCCTGATTAAAGTGAACCAGATCGGCACGGTGAGCGAGACGCTGGAAGCGATTGAGCTGGGCCGCCGCTACGGCTACACCTCCATCATCTCGCACCGCTCGGGCGAAACCGAGGACACCTTTATCGCCGACCTGGCTGTCGCTACCGGCGCGGGGCAGATCAAGACCGGCTCGGCCTCGCGCACCGACCGCATCGCCAAGTACAACCAGCTGCTGCGGATCGAGGAAGAGCTGGGCCAGACCGCGGAATATCTGGGTCTGGAAGCCGTCAACTTCGGTGAGTAAGCAGTAGCATGGGCCTAGCGAGCTGTTGCTCGCTCGAACAGCCCGGTTTGATCGCCGGGACACAATCTTTCAGCAGTTCAGGAGTTTTTACTTGCGTAAGCTTACCCTCAGCGCTGCCGCGCCCTTTGTTCTCGCCCTTGCCGCCACGGCTCAAACCCCCGCCGCGAAACCCTCGTCGCCGCCGCCGCTGCCCACGCCCGGCTCGGCCGCCAAGCCGAATCAGCCGCCGCCGCCCGCGCACCCCATCACGACGGAGCAGGCGCACGAGCTGATGCAGCTTACGGGCACGGACAAGATCAAGGCGCGCCTGATCGATAATGTCAACGCCTACGAGCAGCGGTTTCCGCCTTTTGTGCCGCAGGATGTAAAGGACGACATCCACACAAGCTTTGAGAAGCTGGATATTGAAGCGCAGACCGTGGCGATCTACCAGCGCTACCTTTCCACGGAAGATGCCGCCAAAATTATCGAGTTTGACAAGACGCCGGCCGGCAAGAACCTGATCGCGGTCACGCCCGCCATGATGGGCGAAATCCAGCAGAACGCGAACAAGCAGGCAACACAAACCCTACAGGCGACGATTGAACGGCACAAGCCGGAGATTGAAGCAGCGCAAAAGAGCTACGAGGCCGCCCACCCGGCCCCGACGCTCGGCGCACCGGGCGCGGGAGCTTCCCCAGGCGGGAAAGCTGCCGGCAGCACCGGCAAGCCGCAGTAATTCTTTAATCCCGCGCCGGGCAGTCGGGTTTTCCCCGAAGTCCGGCGCCGTGTTGCGCCCGGAGACGACATCGTTCATGTCCCAGCAGTCCGCGTACAAAAAGCCGCTGGTGCTCGCCATTCTTGACGGCTGGGGCATTCGTGCCGAGACGGAGAACAATGCCGTCGCTCTGGCGCGCAAGCCTACCTATGATCGGCTGCTGCGGGAGTTTCCGCATACGCTGCTCCGCGCCTCCGAGCACTATGTCGGCCTCCCGGACGGACAAATGGGCAACAGCGAGGTCGGGCACCTGAACATCGGCGCGGGGCGCGTGGTCGAGATGGACATCACGCGCATCGATGCACTGATCGCCGCGGGCACGCTCGCTCGGCAGCCGGCCATTGCCGGGGCCCTCAAGCATGCGCGGGAAGGAGGCCGTGCGCTGCACCTGCTCGGCCTTGTTTCCGACGGCGGCGTCCATGCCCACCAGAATCACCTATACGCGCTGCTGCGCGCCGCCAGGGCGGAAGGCTTGGAGCGCGTATATGTCCATGCCTTTCTTGACGGCCGCGACACCCTGCCGACATCGGGCGCGGGCTACCTTCAGGCGCTGCTGGCGAGGATGGAGGAGTACGGCGTCGGCAGGCTGGCCACTGTTTCCGGCCGCTACTACGCCATGGACCGCGACATGCGCTGGGAGCGCGAAAAGAAAGCGTTTGACGCCATGGTGGGCGGCGCGGCGGAGGGCGGTGCCTACACGGACGCCGTGGCGCGCGTCCAGCAGTGCTACGCGGGCGGCACGACCGATGAGTTTATCGTTCCGTTTGTGGTAACCGACGCCGCGGGCCGCGCTACCGCGACCATCAGGCAGGAAGATAGCTGCATCCTGTTCAACTATCGAGCCGACCGGGTGCGGCAGATTACGCGGGTGCTGGCGCGCAACAGCGGCATCACGGCCGAGGACGGGCGTGATCTGCCGGGGATTGTCGAGCAGGATGCGGTCCTACCGCGGCACTCTATCCCGCGGGGCTTGTTCTTTGCGACCATGACGCAGTACGACCGCAGCTTCGCCCTGCCGCGCGTGATTGAACCGCAGTCCATGGACAACCTCCTAGCCAACCTTCTGGCGCAAAGCAATCTGCGCAATCTCCGCATCGCGGAGACGGAAAAGTACGCGCACGTCACTTATTTCTTCAACGGCGGCATTGAAAAGCCGTTTCCGGGCGAGGACCGAGTGCTGGTGCCCTCGCAAAAGGTTGCGACCTACGATCTGGCTCCGGAGATGAGCGCGGCCGGCGTGGCGGATGCCGTGGTCAAAGCCGTCGAAGATACGGCGTTCGACCTTGTGGTTGTGAACTTTGCCAATGCGGACATGGTGGCGCACTCCGGGCAGCTTGCGCCGACTATCCGCGGCGTGGAAATGGTAGATGCCGCGCTCGGGCGCGTTTACGCTGCGCTGAGGGCACGCGGCGGCTCGATGCTGATTACCGCGGACCACGGCAACGCTGAGCAAATGGTGGACCCTATCGGCGGCGGCCCGCACACCTCGCACACAACAAACCCGGTGCCGTGCATCCTCGTCAGCGAGGACGCCGACCGCTACACGCTACGCGAGGGCGGCTCCCTCCGGGATTTATCGCCGACCCTGCTCGGCCTTTTGGGGGAAAACAAGCCCGCCGAGATGACCGGCGCGGATTTGCGGGTGCTTCGAGAGGCTTGAACGTTTCAGGTCAGTACTTCCAAATATCTTCAAGATCAAGCTCGAAGCCGGCGACCGGTCCAGAGCCTCGCACTACCTTGCAGGTCACGACCGTGGGGGAAGCGCTGCCGGCCTCATAAATGAAAACCTGCCTCTTCTTAGGGTGAATCAGCCAGCCCAGCGCGGCCCCGTTCGCAATCCAAAGCTCCATCTTCCGCTTTGTTTTCGGCAGGCTGTCCGTAGCCGATAGGAGCTCAATGACAAAATCCGGGCAGGCGTATGGGAAGCCGCGCAGATCGCGCGGTGTCAGCTTTGCATAGGTTTCAGAAGTTAGGTAAGAAGCATCCGGGCTGAGCATGGAGCCGTCCGGCAGGTAAAAGCCTGCGCTGGAGTCACCCACAGCACCGCGTTTGTGCGATCGCCACCACTTCATCAGTTGGCTGGTGATATCTGCATTGTCGCTGCCGGACTGGAAACCTGCCGGTGCATTCACAAAAATAACTCCTTCACGGTTTCGCTCAATGCGAGCTGCATCATTCTCAAAGCAGAAGGCTTCGAGCTCGGCATCGGACATCGGCGGCTCGATGCGAAGGGTTCGCGCGGTCCCCGGATGGAAGACGAGGCTTCTCATAACGCCATCTTAAGACACTTTTTAGACGCGGCGCGAGAAGTCAAACCTTAGAACTTGGGGTCATTGCCCAGGTCTTTTTCCTTGTGCGGGTACCACACCAGCTCAGCCCAGATCAGGGCATCGCTGTGGCGCCCTACTTGATAAACGGGTACCTTCCAACGCTCTGCTTCCAGCGCAAGATGCACGCCGAAGTCGGGCGTGATGCGCTTCACAAGGTCGAGCGTACCCTTGTTTTGCGTGGTGCCTCCCGGGACAAAGCCGCGGACCCGTAAGTCAGGCGGCTGCTGGCCCAGGGTAAAGGTCGGCAGGCCGTTCGGAAGATAGTTCTTATCCGCCTTGACGTTGCGGAAGGCGAGCTGAACGTGTTCCTGCGGCGACAGATTATAGGTCAGCCATGCCTGGCCGCCCTTGTCGTCGCGGCCGATCGGGTCGGTATACAGAAAGCCCTTATTGGTGGTGCCTTGCTGCTGCACGGCCTCGTAGTAGTAGAACTGCCCCAGTCCGGAAATGTTGTAGCCGTGGCATCGGTCGGTCACGCAGTCGGTGGAAGCGGCTTCCACGCGGAAGTCGAGCTTGGGCGCGCCCGGCACATGCGAAAGGAAAAGCCCCGGCCGGATCGCGGCGCGGCGCGGCGCCGAGATCGGGCTCACGTCGTCGTGGGCGAAGGAGTCCAGGTAAAGCATGAGCCAGTTGCGCACGTACGGCAGCCGATAGGAGAAGTCAAACGCGCTGAAGCGAGCACCCGGGTCGTTGGGCGAGAACTTGTTGGCATTCGTGGTGCCGTTTACGTCCACAAACGACCGCAAAAAGGTGTGCAGCGTCACCGGTTCGTGGCCGAGCCCGCCCCAAATTACCGTGCGCTGGAAGCCCATTTCCAGGTTGCTGCTCGGGTGGATGCTGATCTTCTCGGAGTGGACCCAGGGGTGGTTCGGCTGCGTGTGACCGCCGAGCGTGCCGACAAAAAAGTCATAGCGGAGAGGTCCGGTCAGGCGGCGCAGCAGCGGAACATAGAACGGTTCAATGCGGTCAATTTGGAAGGAGTAGATATCATCGGCATTGGTGCTCCAGGCAAATGCGCCGCCTTTGCCGGGTCCGAACCAGTGGTCCATCTTGCCGAGGGAAAGCTCGTGCTTCCATAGGTGGTAGCCGAGATCGGCTTCCACAACGCGGAAGTGGGTAATGCCGGCGATCGGGCCCACCGGATCGGTAGCCTGGTGGAGGCCGGGCTGGTAGGTAAGGCTATCGACGTTGTCGGAAAGGTACTCGCCCAGCTGCTCAGAGTAGCCGGCCGCGGAAGGGGCGTGCTGCAGCTCGGCGCGGAGATACAGCGTCGCGCGCCCCGCCTCCACGCGCCCGCTTGCGCCGGTGATGTTCTGCACGCCGGACTGAAACGGCCGGCCGTAGTCGTTGATGATGGTCTGCCCGACATGGTAGCTGTCGTTCAGCGGCGTCTTCACGATGTCGATAAAGCGGGTATAAACCGTATCGAGCTCGGCATGCTCGCCCGTGAAGTACAGGTCCGGGCCGACTTCAGCCAGCACGGAGTTATAGATCTCGCGTGCTTCCCGGTCGGTGTCGCCGTTTTCCGATGAGGGGGCTTCCCCGCGGTCGAGCATGTGGAAAACGCTCAAACGGGTCCAGGGGCGAAGCCCGAGGAACGCGGTATCCATGTACCCCATGGCGTGAAGCCGATCCAGCGCCGGGTAGATCCAGCTGTCCATGGGGATATAGGTGGAGCCTTGGCCGTCCTTGATCTGCGTGGGATAGGCAATTTGGAAATGTCGAGGCAGAAAGATGCCGGGCAGGGCTTCCTCATTACGCCCCGGCGCAGCGGGCGGCACGGCGGGCGGGCTCGCCTGCATCCGAGAAAGCTCCATGTGAAGCTGCGGAACGGGCGCGGCCGGCACCTCGGCGGCGGTCTGCGCGGTCTGGGCCGGACTGGAAAAGGGAGCACCGCAGGCGGCAAGCAGACAGAAAGCTACGGCAAATCTCAATCGCACCTCTAGGGTCGTTCGGACATCCGCGCTGCCGATCGGGGCAGACTCCGGGGCCGGCGGTCGTTCGAAGGCCACCTCCGAGTGTAACCCGACCCTTCCGGAGAAGAGAGAAAACAACGGAAGTCGCCTGAGGACCTGCCCCATTTCGGTACGAACAGGGCTGCTTCAAGGAAAAGGTGGGGCAAACCCTGTTTTGCCCCGGCGCTCAGCTACTGAGTTTAGCGATCAAGCTGCGCTCCAGCTGCCGCTGCCAGCTTTTCGGGAAGGCTCCCCGCTGCTTCAGGGCATGCTCCAGGCGCTCAAGCGCGTTGAGCTCGGGCGCGCGCACGGCTTTCCCATGGAGGCGAAACGGAAGGCAGTCCAGACGGCTTGGGCCGCCTCCTGTTCGCGCGCGTGCCGCACACTCAAATGCGACCCGGTACACGGCCAGGGCGTCCTCGCGGTCTACCGGAATGGAAGGGTAGGACGGCGCGGGCTGGAGAGGAGCGGACTTGCCTAAGGGTACGCGCGCGGAAGCGGCGGCATCGGCCAGCAGCAGCAGCGGCAGCCCGAGCCGGGCAGCTTCCTTGCCGCACTTTTGCCATGCTTCCGCCTCTGCGGGCGCGCGGCCGCGCGGCGGCAGCACGGCACAAACGATTCTGCCGCCTTCCCCATGCACAAGCGCGGCCGCAGCGCCGAGCGCCGCGGCCGCAGCAGCCTCCTCGTCGCGGGGCAGCATCAGAACGCCTTCACGGAGGTCGCGCCGGGGCGCGCCGATGCTTTTCGTTTGCTGCGCGGCCTTGGACGCGGCTTGCC
>CAXTSG010000030.1:0-17125 GCA_964246825.1 uncultured Acidobacteriaceae bacterium
ATCGTTGCTTCGTCGAAGTGGCCGGCCATGACCTGCACCCCGATCGGCAGCCCCGCCCGCGAGCACCCTACCGGCACCGACAACCCGCAAATCCCCGCAAGCGACGCGGTCACCGTATAAATATCCGCCAGATACATCGCCAGCGGATCGTCCGACTTTTCCCCCAGCTTGAACGCGGGCGTAGGCGCGACCGGCGTCACAATCGCATCGACCTCACTCCCGAACGCTTTCAGAAAATCCTCCGCCAACAGCCGCCGCGCCTGCTGCGCTTTCTTGTAGTACGCATCGTAGTACCCGGCTGAAAGCGCATACGTGCCCAGCAGGATGCGCCGCTTCACCTCCGCGCCGAAGCCGCCGTCGCGCGACTCGCGGTACATGCCGGAAAGCGACGCCGCCCCCGGTGCCCGGTATCCGTAGCGCACCCCATCAAACCGGGCCAGGTTCGAGCTTGCCTCCGCCGTTGCGATCAGATAATACGCGGGCATGGCAAAGCGAGTGTGCGGCAGAGAAATCTCTTTGATCTCCGCCCCCGCCTCCCGCAGTCCGTCGAGCGCCCGCTCCACGGCCGCCCGTACCTCGTCATGGAGCCCTTCGCCGAAATATTCTTTTGGCACCCCGATGCGCAGCCCGTTCACTCCCTGCTCCTGCTCCAGCAGCTCCTGATACGGGGGCACCGGCAGCTCGGAGGAGGTAGCGTCCTTCGGATCGTGCCCGGCCATAACGCCCAAAATCGTCGCGGCATCCCGCACCGAATTGGTAAACGGCCCCACCCGGTCCAGCGAGGAGGCAAATGCAATCAGCCCGTACCGGGAAACACGCCCATAGGTCGGCAGCAGCCCGACCACGCCGCAAAAGCTGGCCGGCTGCCGGATAGAGCCGCCCGTATCCGTGCCGAGTGAAGCAATCGCCATGCCTGCTGCCACTGCCGCCGCCGAGCCTCCGGACGAGCCGCCCGGCACATGGTCGAACGCGTGCGGGTTCCGGGTAGGCCCGTAGGCTGAGTTCTCGTTTGAGGAGCCCATGGCAAACTCGTCGCAGTTCAGCTTCCCCAGCGTGATCGCCCCCGCGTCCTCCAGCCGCTGGACGGCCGTTGCCGTGTACGGTGCGATGTAGCCTTCGAGCACCCGCGATCCGGCCGTAGCCTGCAAGCCTGCAACCGTCAGCACATCCTTGATCCCGACCGGCACGCCCGCGAGCGGCGGCAGCGGGTCGCCCGCGGCGGCAAGGCCGTCAATCCGCGCCGCCTGCGCCATCGCGCGTTCCGGGGCCAGCGACAGAAATGCATGAACCTCTCCGTCGCGCTCGCGGATGTTTTGGAAACAGCGTTCCGCAATCTCCCGCGCGGAAGCCGCCCCGATAGCCAACGCCGTATGCAGGTGCGGAATGGTCAGCGTATTGTCAGGCGCATTCGGGCCGGGAATCCTGCCGGGCGTCGTGGTTTCTTTCACTCTGTATCGTGTCCTTCCGCTTCGGCAAGTGCCCTTGCCGTACTAGCGCTCGATCACCTTCGGCACTTTGAAAAACGTACCGTCAGTCGCCGGCGCGCTTTCCATCACCAGCGCCCGCGCAAGCGAGGGCCTCGGCTCATCGGCGCGCAATCCTTCCATTTGCGGAGAGGCCTGCGCGAACAACTCGGAGATGTGCGTGAGCGGTGCTACCCCCGAAGTATCCAGCTGCTCCAATTCCGCCACATACCCGAGCACGCTGCGCAGGTCGCCGCCGAACCGCAAGAGCTCTTCCGGCGTCAGCGCGAGCGAGGCCAGCGCGGCAACATGCTCAATATCGACCTCGGCCGTGGTCCGGCCTTCGGGTGCGGCAAAATCGCTCATGGAGCCGTCCTTTCCTGCGCTCCGGCAGGGATTACGAAAAGTATATCGGCTCTACTGCACCACAAGCGTCACCGCCGCGGTGCGCGTCGCTCCGGGAAACGATGCACTGACCTCCAAGGTATAAGAACCGGAAGGCGTCTGCCCTGCCTGTGTTTTGCCGCCGCTGCTGTTCACGCCGCTGGCGTGTACCCCGCATGCGATGGGCGAGCCCAGGAGCGCAGCGGCCAGCACCGCGACAAGCAAACGCCGCCGCTGCCGCCGCGGCACAAGCAGCAGCGCCAGGGCCGTGCCGCCTAGCCAATGCCGCAGGGAGGCCGTTGCCGTGCTCGCGGAGGTTTGCGCGGTCGCCACCGATACGGTGCTGAAGCCGGAAACTCCTCCGGAAAGCGTCACGCTGCCGGGGTTCGCGCTGCACACCGCATTCGCCGGCGCGCCCGAGCAGGCGATCGTGACCGTGCCGCTTGAAGCCCCGACCGGCGTGATGGAAATTTGATAGTTCGCCGATTGCCCGCTGGTGATAACCTGGCTGGCTGAACCGACCACCGCCAGCTGAAAATCCTCACCCGAGCCGGCCAGCGAGATGGTCAGGGGCGCGGTATACGGCCCGCTCGATACAGTCACCGTGCCTTCACGATTGCCGATGACCGACGGAGTGAACACTATCCCGAGCTGGCATGTGGCTGCCGGAAGCAGCACCCCCTGGCAGCTGTTGGAAACCAGAGAAAAGTCCGTGCCGCTGAGCGCCGCGCTGAGATTGCCGGTCGACGTCGAGCCCCCGTTGCTGATCGTGATCATCTGCGGTGCCGTGGCGACCGACAAGGCATACGGCCCGAAGTTCACACTTGTGGGTGACGCAAACGCCTGCGACGGAGCCGCGCCGTCCCCGCTCAATGTCACCGTCTGAGAGCGCTGCGCGTCCGCTACCGTGAGCGTACCGCTGGCCGGGCCGACCGCGGTCGGCTGAAACAGCACCGCAATCGAGCAGGACAGATGCCCGCCCAGGCTCGCGCCGCAGTTGTTTGTCACCGAAAAAGGCCCGGTCCACGAAACAGAAATCTGCGTCAGCGTCGCATCCCCGGAGTTTGTCAACGTAACCGGCTGTGCCTTCGAGTTCTGCCCGACCACGGTCTGCCCGAAAGCAAGCGAGCTCACGTTCAGAGTATCCGTCGCCGGCGTAAGCCCGGTCCCCGACAGCGTCGTGGAGTGCGTCTCCGCCCCGTCCGACACTGTAAACAACCCGGTGCGCTGTCCGCCGGCCGTGGGCGTGAAAATCACATAGATGCCGCAGGAAGACTGCGGCGGAAGCGTCGTTCCACAGGCGGAGTTGCCCAGCGAAAAGTCGCCGGTGATGATGAACGGCTGCAGCGTCATGACGCCGGTCCCGAGATTTTCCACCGTGATCGCCACCGGCGAAGAGTTTGCGCCGACTGCCACCGAAGGCTGAAACACGATCGTCGTGGGTAGCAGCCCCAGCACCCACCCGGTGCCGCTGAGCGAAGCAGCCGCGCTTGGCGAGCCCCCGGGAGCCGCCATCGTCAGCGTCCCCGCCTGGCTGCCGCCGCTCGTCGGGGCGAACTGCACGGAGATCGTGCAGCTGCCGCCTGCCGCGAGTGTGCTGCCGCACTGATTTCCTGCAATCAGGTACTGGCCGGTCAGCACCGGAGCCGTCAGGCTCGTCGCCACACCCCCGTCATTGGTCAGTGTGAGCGACTGCGAGGAAGAGGTAGTGTTCAAGTTCTGCCCGCCGAAGCTGAGCGAAGTCGGCGTCCAACGAAGATGCGCGGGTGCGAGGCCGGTCCCGTTCAGCGCAACCTGCGCTCTGGGCCCGTTGCTCGCGCTGCCCGCAAGCGTCAGCATCCCCGACCGGCTTCCTGCCGACCCAGGCGTAAATGCAACGGAAACCGTGCAGGAAGCACCCGGCGCGAGCAAAGCTCCGCAATTCGTACTTGTTAACGTAAAGTCACTCGAAGACACCTGCGGCGTCGTCAGCGGAACAGCCACCCCGCCGGAGTTCTGAAAGGTAGCTGTCTGCGCGGCCGTTTCGCCGCCTGTCACGGTTGCGGCATAGTTCAACGTTCCCGGGCTGCCGATGAGCGCACCCGGAAGCACCCCATTGCCGGAAAGCGCGTCGGTAGCCGAGCCGCCGCTCACGGAGGCCGGCACCGTCAGCAGGCCATGAGCGGCCCCTGCGCTCTTGGGCGCGAACGTAACCTGCACGCTACAGGACGCCTGCGGTGCAAGCGCCGCGCCGCAGCCGTTCACCACAGAAAAGCCGTTGGAAGCCGTCGGTATTCCGAGACTTACCGAAACCCCTCCGGTGTTCTGAATCGAAACCGTCTGCGACGCCGATGTGTTGACAACCGTATCCCCGAAAGCCGCCGGATCTGGCGTCAGCATCAGCGCCCCAGGCGTAACGCCCTGCCCGTCCAACGAAGCTGTCGCCGTGGGCCCGCTGTACTGGCCGGGCAGACTGAAGCTCCCGGGCAGGTCGCCCGTTGTCGGAGGCGTCAGCACAATCTGCACCGTGCAGCTCGCTCCCGCTGCGAGCGAGCTGCCGCAGTTGCCGGTCATGCTGTAGCCCGCGCCGCTGATCGCGGCCGGTCCGAGCGAAACCGCAACGCCGCCGCTGTTGTGTGCCGTAATCGACTGCGCCGCGGAGCTCGTATGAATCACAACGCTGCCGAACACGAGGCTTGTCGGCGAAAGCGACAGGTTGCCGGGCGCGGCCCCCACCCCCGCAAGGCCGGCCGTCGCCGTCGCCGGCGTCCCGTCGCTTGCAATCGTCAGCATGCCGGAGCGGCTGCCGTTCGCGCTGGGCGAGAAAGTAACGTTGACCGTGCAGGTGCCGCCCGGTGCAATCGCGCCGCCCACCGTGCAGCTGCCTCCGGTCACGGAAAAGTCACCGCCGGCACCGATCGCGCTCGGATGCACCGCGACCCCGCCGCCGTTCATGGCGGTGATGGAGCTCGTGGACGAGCTTCCCGTCGCAACCGTCCCGAAGGCAAGGGAACTCGGCGAAAAAGAAAGAGAACCGGGCGCAACCCCCATTCCGTCCAGCGTGGCAACGGCACTGATGCTTCCGTCGCTGCTCGCGACCGTAAGCTGCCCCGGCCGGTTGCCGGTCGCGGTCGGCCTGAACTGCACGGAAACATTGCAGCTTTGCCCTACCCCAAGGCTCGCACCGCAGTTGGAGCCCGGAAGAATGCTGTAATCGCCGTTGATCATCGGCGTCCCGAGCGCCACCGGCGAGCCGCCGGTATTTGTCACCATCTCCGTTTCCGACGCGCTCGCGCCCACCACGATGGACCCAAAGTTATAACTGGTCGGGCTCAGCGTGAGCGCGCCCGGCGGCAGCCCCGTACCCTGGAGCTGCACCGTCGCCGGGCTCCCGGCCATGTTGCCGGGCTGCGAAAATGTTCCTGTCAACGCTCCTGTGCTGCCGGGATGAAACAGAATCGACACCGAACAGCTGTTCCCGGGTGCCAACGATGCCGGGCAGTTGTCACTCGTGACCTGAAAGTTCACAGTGATAGTGGAAGCGCCCAGCGACACCGCGACACCCCCGGTGCTGGTGAGCGTAAGCGTCTGCGGCATGGAAACTGAACCCTGCGGTGTACCTGGAAACATAAGACTCGTCGGGTACACCGTGAGCGCCGGCGGCATGGCCCCTTGCCCGCTCAGGCTGATCGTTGCCGACGAGTTGCTGAAGTTGCCGCTGATTGACGCTGCTCCCGTGTAGCTCATCGCCCCGGGCGGCGTAAAGCTGATTTGCAGCGTGCATTGCGCGTTGACCGCAAGCGCGGCCGGGGGCGCGGGGCAGGTACTCCCCGCCAAGGCGAACGGGCTGGGCACCGAGATCGAGCTCAACTGCGCCGGGCTGCCGCCGCTGTTTGTGATCGCCACACTTTGAGCTGCTGAGGTCGCGCCTTCCGCCGTGGTCGGGAAGCTCAGCGACGAAGGGCTCAGCGTGAGCGGTCCCGGCGCTGTCCCGGTCCCGGTCAGCGCTGCGGACAGCACCCCTGCGTCATACGGCAAGCTCAATGTGCCGCTGCGAGCGCCGGTCTGCGTCGGCGTAAATGTCACACTCAGGGTGCAGTTTGCGCCCGCCGCCAGCGAGGCCGGGCAAGCCGAATTGGCCGCAAACTCGCCGTCGCTCACGGTAGGCGCGCCGATCTGCGCCGCGCTCCCGCCGGTGTTGGTTACAGTGATGGTCTGCGCCGAGGACGTGCTGGAGGTCGGCTGCGCCGCGAAGCTCAACGACGGAGGCGAAAGCGCGGCTGCCGTACCGGTGCCGTTCAGCGATGCTGTCACTTGCCCGCCGTTGATGCTGGGCGAAGGCAGCGTAAACAGGCCCGACTGGCCGCCCATGCCCATCGGCGTGAACTCAATGGCGACCGAGCAGGTCGCCCCCGCCGCCAGGGTCGCCCCGCAGCCGTTCGAGGAAATTTTGTAATTGCCTTGTATGCCCGGCGCGTTTAGCTGTGCCGGTGCGCCGCCCGTATTCTTTACCGTCAGGCTTTGGGGTTGAGACGTGCCGTACATCGGCTCGCCGGTAAAAGTAAGCGAGCTCGGCGTAAGCGTCAGGGCGGCCGGCTGTAGGCCGGTACCGGTCAGGTTTACCGTGTAAGGGCTGCCGGGTGCGCTGCCCGTCAGCTGGAGCTGCCCGCTGTGCGCGCCGGCCTGCGCCGGCGTAAACTCCACGCTGAGTGTACAGCTGGCCCCGGCGGCCAGCGAGCTCCCGCAGCCGGAGCTGGTCAGCGCAAAATCTGACCCGCCCCCGCTTTCTGTAATTGTAGGGGTGCCCAGCGTCACTGGAGCGCCGCCCGTGTTCTGCACTGTCACCGTCATCGGGGACGAGCTGGAGCCGATCACGGTAGAGGGAAAGTTCTCGCTCGTCGGCGTCACGCTGATCGCCCCGGGTGTCAGCCCGGTGCCGTCCAGGGTCGCCGTTACCGTGCCGCTTGCTGTATTCGCGTGTACGGTAAGCAGGCCCGGTCGGTCGCCTGTGGTGCTTGGCGTAAAGGTCACCTGCACCGTACACGCCGCGCCCGCCGGGAGCGCGGCACCGCAATTGTTGGCCGCGGCATAGTCGCCGGCGGGCGAGGCGGCCACCGAGGTGATCACCAAGGACGTGGAGCCGGTGTTGCTCAAGGTAAATGCCTTGGAAGGACTCGGCGAGCCGACCCCTTCCGACGGAAACTGATAGCTTGCGGGGGTCAGCGTCGCCTGCGCGGGTGTCGCCGCGGTTCCTACGCCCAGCGTCCAAATGCCCCGGCCGTAGGTGCCTGCTTCCAGCACCGTGCCGCTGCTCCCGGCATACACCGCAAGATCCGTCACCGGGGCATTCGGCAGCCCTGCGCCCAGCTCGGCCCAGCATCCATGGCTTGAGTCGCCGCAGGCCGCGATGTTCGTGGTGTAGTACACGCCGAAATCACCGCCGACATACACCGTTCCTTTCGAAGCCGGGTCCACGGCAATGGCATTCACCGGGGCAAACGGCAGATAGTTGGTGATGTTGGTCCAGTGCGCGCCGCCGTCGGTGGAGCCGTACAGGATGCCGTCCGTGCCGAAGCCGCCGATCCCCACGTAGATCGTCTGCCCGGTCACGTCATGCGGGTCGACGGCGATTGCGGAAATCGCATATCCATTCACATTGAACTGGCTTCCGGCGGCTCCGGCGTTTGTCACCGGGTCGCTCCACAGGTCGGTCCAGGTGGCTTTCCCGCCGCCCTGGGGCACGGTGGCGCTGTAAACATGCCCGGCGTGGGTGCTGCCGCCGTCCAGGGGGCCGGCCATGCCTGCGTACATGCGCTCGCCGCCGGCGGCGGAGTTGTAGCTGCCCCCGGCCGCGACCGTGCGCAGCTCCGCGTTGCCGTCGCAGAACGGCCCTTGATCCCCATCCAGCATGGTGCTGATCAGGTTGGAGGAGGTCCACCCGCCCGACGCCGGGCCCAACCACACGCGGCATGTCCCCAGCAGGATGTTCGACGGGTTGCCGGGGTCAAGAATCCATGGCGCTGCGTCGACAAAATAATCGGCATCGTTCTCTACCTGCGAGGGCGAGATCGCGGGTGCGCTGCCGAAGCCGGCCGCGTTGCAGTTGCCCCATTGGCACAGTCGAAGATGGCAACATTCGGCGCGTTGTCGGCGTACCAGTTCGCGGGCGTACTCGGGTTGATGGCGACATAGCTGCCCTCCCCGGTCAGCAGCTGCTGCCAGGCGCCGGTGCCGTTTTGCGCTGTTGAGCTTTCGCTCGCCACAATGCCGAACTCGCCCATCCCGGCCAGCACGAGCGATCCACTGGAAGGACTTACCGCAAGGCTGCTGATTTCGGCGAGCGACCCGAGCGCGCCGTTCAGGTTCTGGTAGTGGCTGGCGTCCGTGCTGCTGCACACCGAGCCCGTCTGCGCGACGGCATCGGTCGAGCGCCACAGGCCGCCGTCGTTGCCGAAGTAAAGCAGCCCGTTCGCCCCGAAAGTCCCGTCAATGGCGTGGGTCGAATACGCGACCTGCGCCGCCGCGCAGGTCTGCACATTCGTGGTATTGCGCCAGGTGCAGCTGTTTGCCAGCGAACACCGGTAAACATCTTCCGTCCCGGCAAATAAAAGCGTGTCTCCCTGCGACGCGACCGCCGAAAGTGTCAGGTTGTAGTCGGCTTCATCGATATAGCCCGGGTTTTGAGGGTCGTCGAGCGCCGTATCGTTGATGCTTGTGCCGAAGCTGAGGGAGCCCGAGTTGCACGAGGAAACCGCCTGGCCGGTTGTCGAGCAAACATCGCGATACAGCCCTTGGTCGGCATTGTTGCGGTCAACGGTCAGCGCATAGGTGTCCCCGGTCGAGGGCTGCACCGACAGCACCCCGCGCAGGATAGGGCAAGCCCGGCTGCCCGTGGCCTCCGGGTTCGCCGGGCAGTTGGTAGCCGTCAGATTTGCGCCCGGCTGCTTCGGGAGCCGGGTCCAGGTCACCCCGTCCGTCGAAGAATAATAGCCGTGAAACCGCACCGCCGCGATGAAAACACCGCGCTGCCTGTTCCACACCACGGCGGTAGCCGCGTTGCTGCTTGAGGGCGAAGAATCCTTGCCGCTCGACTGGATCACTTCATTGGTGCCGTCTGTAATCGTGGACAGGTACCAGGTCTGGCCCGCATCCGTCGAGTAATACAGCCCCAGCTCCGTCGTGGAGGCATACCCGGTATTGACCAGCGCACCCTCAACCGACTGCGATACGGCCGCGACCACCAGGTTCGGCGTCGCGGTGCTCCAAGCAAAGCCCGCGAAGCCGCCCCCGGCAAACTGGTAATTCTGCGAACCGTTCAACGCGGCATCCCTGCTCCCGGGGATCAGCTGCCATGTTTGGCCGCCGTCCGCGGATCGCAGAAGACCGACGCCGTAGTACGAATCCAGCGCGTTGTTCGGGTCGCCCGTGCCCGCCAGGATCACCTGCCTATCGGTCGGCTGCACCGTAAGCGCGCCGATGGATAGCGACGGTGCCGCGCCGCCGAATGCCTGGAGATCGTCTGTCAACGGCGTAAAACTGATTCCGCTGGTGCCGGCCGCGTTCGTGCTCTTCCACACCCCGCCCCCGGTCGCGCCCACGTACAGCGTGTTGCCCGTGGGGTCGGTCGGGTCCACCGACAGCGAACTGATGCGCCCGGTCACCAACCCGTAAGCCGGCGTACTCAGCTGCACCGGCCCGGCCGGGGTCCATTGTGCGGAAGCGCTGCTCGCCGGCTGCGCGGATTGCAGCATCGCCGCATGCGCCCGGGCTTTTTGCAGGCTCTCCAAAGGCACCGGCGCGCGGCTGCCGAAAGACGGTTTTGTCGGCCGCGCCGTGGGCAGGCTGCGCCGCTGGAGAAACTTCTGGTCCAGCTTTTTGCTGCCGCGCCGCCGGCGTCGCCGCTTCCTGCCCACGCGCCGCGCCTCCCGCCGGCAAAAGCACCGGCAGCAGCAACAAAATCGAACGCAGCACGGCAGACAACATCAGAAAGCCCCTTCTTCCTACCCGCGCGCCGCCGCAGGCAAAGTCTTCCCGCGCACCGCGCCGGGGCAGCTCTGCGCAAGAAAACCTCACCTGCGGTCTACTCGCAATCTTCAGCTATTGTGGTCCGCGGTTCCGGCGGGCAAACACAGCGAAAGCGGCTTTCCGTTACCTCGGTTTTGCCTGTCCCGCTTTTGCCTACTTGCCGGCCGCTAAGGTAATGGGCAGGGCCGGCCGGCAACCCCAACAGCAGGGAGCGCGCAAACCGCCTTGAACTCGCGCCTTACGTTCGGAAGGGAACAGCCACCGGCAAGACTCGTGTAGGAAGCTGAAACATTAACAACCATTTCCTGACTCTGCGGGGTTGCGCTCCTTCAAGCAGCGGGCCTTGCAGGGTTTCCGTTGAGGTTCGAGTACGTTGTCATTCCCAGGCACCAACCTGCTTCTTGACTTGCTGTCGCCTGCCACAAGACAAGCCTTTCTTCCCAAACTGCAAGCCGTTCAGCTTCCCCACGGCACGGTTTTATTCGAGGCCGAGGAAGAGCCCGTCTACGCGCACTTCATCACGGCCGGCATCGCGTCCATCGTGACGCCGATGAACGGAGGCAGCCAGGTGGAAGTGGGCATCGTCGGCCGGGAAGGTACCCCGGAAAGCCTGCAGCTGCTCGGTCCGGAGCGGCCGCAAACGCGCTGCATGATGCAGGTGGACGGCACCGGCCTGCGCATGAACTTTAAAACGCTCCAAAATGATTTTTCCCAGTACCCCGACCTGCAAAAACTGCTGCTGCGCCATGTGCAGTATCAGGCGCTTATCCTTTCCCAGCTGGTGCCGTGCAACCGCCTCCACGAGGTGGAAGAGCGTTTGGCGCGCTGGCTCCTCATGGTGGCCGACCGCATGAGCGAGTCCACCATCCGCATCACGCACGAGTTTCTGGCGGACATGCTGGGAACCCGCCGCTCCACCGTGACCCTGGTCCTGGGCGCGCTCCAGCGAAGCGGCTTGATCGAACACTCGCGCGGCAAGGTAAGCATCCTCGACAGGGCGCGCCTAGAAAACTCCGCGTGCGAGTGCTACGACGTGACGCGCCGCCTATTCGGCAACCTGTACAAGTAGGCTCAGTCGCCGAAAGCCCGCCCTTCCTGCACATTCTGCCTGTAGCGCTTCGAGTCGAACTTCTTGCCCGTCGAGGCGCCTGACATATACCGCACCTTGCCGAAAATGGGCCGCTCGAACCACGGCCTGTCATGCACCCCGCAGATCGCCCAGGCGATATTGGCGTAGCCGTTCGGGTCGCGCCCGTCCAGGAAGTACCGGTCGTTCAGGTACACGCAGGTTTCAAACGCTTCCGCCGCGTTCGAGCTCCACTCCAGAATCTTTTTCGCCCAGTACATGCGCAGCACGTTGTGCATCCAGCCGTGGTCCACCATGCTCTTCTGCGCCGCGTTCCACAGCTCGTCGTGCGTTTCCTGCCGCATCAGCTGCTCCGGCGTGTACAGGTTCGGCCGCGGGTCGCGCGCGTGCTTTTTCAGCGTTTCGCGCGCCCAGTCCGGCGCGCAGCCGATGTTGTCATAGTCCGGCACAAAGCGCACGAAGTTGACGCACAGCTCGCGCCACGCCAGTACCTCGCCGTAGTACGCGTCGCGCGCCTCCGGGCTGCACTCGCCGGCCTTCACCGCGTCCTCAATCGCGCGGCAAATCGTCAAGGGCCCGATATGGCCGAAGTGCAGATACGGCGAAATGCGGCTGGTCCCGTCGCGCTCCGGGTGGTTCCGCACCGCGTCATAGTCTTTCATCTTCTCGGTCACAAAAGCTTTCAGCAGCTTTTCCGCGGCCCGCGTGCCCCCGGTAAAGCTCTCCACCGGGCCCACCGTGCGGTCAAACGGCGCGCCCCAGCCTTCCGTCACGTCGTCGCCCACACGGAAGCTCTGGAAGCCTTGCGGCCGGTTCCAGGTATGCGCGGCCTTCGCGGGCGCTTTCCAGGCAAGGTACTTCGGCAGCTCCGCATAGAACTTCGGCCGGAAGAACTGCACCGCGTAAAAGTGCTTCGTAAACGTGTTGGCCGGGATGATGTTGTCCCCGTCCACCGTCCAATACGGCACGTCGATACGGTGCGCCAGCACCTGCCGCCAGCGCTCCGGCTCGCGCATCGGGTTCTCGTCCGCCACCACGGCGGCCGCCCCCAGCTCCACCACCAGCTTTTCCAAAGCATTGTCCGGCGGCCGCCGCACAATGAACGAAACGTTGCGCTCGCTCAAGTCATGCTCGGCATCCACCAGCCCCTGGCTCAGAAAGTGGTAATGCCGCCAGTTGGCATGCGGAAAATTGTTGATTGCCGAAAAAAACGCAACCACCGGCAGCCCGAGTTCATTGCCCAGCTCAATCGCAACATCCAGCGCGGGGTTGTCGATGCCGCGCTCCGAGCGCTGCATCCAGTAGATGACGCACCGCGCGTCCTTCGGCGGCTCGCCGCCGCGCCGCACCGTTACCCGCGCGTCGGTCGCGATGCGGTTCAGCGCTTCCGGCATCGGGCCGGTCTCGGGCGCGTCATGCACCTGCGTGCGGACAGGCCCGCTTCGCTCTACCTCCGAGGTAGGCGCTTTGCTCGCCTTGGCCGCCGCGCGCGGGCCCTTGCTCTTGCTCGCCGCCGCGTCTGCCGCGGGCTCGGCTTTGCGCTTTGCATTTTGCTTTGGAGTGTCGGTCATCTGCGCCTCAATCAAATCATGCTACCAACCGCCATTCGCCCGCGACTGTCCTGTTGATTGCATACAATCCACTGCCCGGCGCGCGGGTCTTACACTAGGCACATGGCAGACGGCCGACGCACCCCGCGCTACAACACGGCAGAAGCCTGCCGCGCGCTTGCCGCCGTCGACGAGAAGCTCCGCGCGCTGATGGAGCGCGCCGGGCCCTTCACGCTGGAGATCAAAAGCCGGCACTCCCCTTTTGAAGCCCTGCTCGAAGCCATCCTGTCGCAGCAGCTTCACGGCGCGGCGGCCCGCGCCATCCTCCACAAACTTCTCCGCCTATTCGGCGATATCCATCCCACCCCGGAGCTGCTGCTCCGGCAGCCCGACGAAGCCCTGCGCGCGGCCGGCGTTTCCGGCAACAAAATGCTTGCGCTCCGGGACCTCGCCCGCAAAACCCTCGACGGCACCGTGCCCGGGCTCGCCGCCATCCGCCGCATGCCCGACGCGGAAATCGTGGAGCGGCTGACTGCCGTGCGCGGCGTCGGCGTGTGGACGGTCGAGATGATGCTGATTTTCCGCCTGGGCCGGCCCGACGTGCTGCCGGTCACCGACTACGGCGTTCGCAAGGGCTTCGCGCTTACCTTCAGCCGCCTGCCCGCCCGCGCGCTCCGGGCGCACCGCTTCGACGCGGCGCTGCTTGGCGACCCGAAGGCCATGCTTCGGCGCGGCGAGCGCTGGCGGCCGTGGCGCAGCATCGCAAGCTGGTACCTGTGGCGCGCCTGCGACCTTCACGGCGGCACGGCTTCGCCGCCTGCGGCATAAACTGCCGCTAATTGCGGCCGCGTAAGGAAAGGGAACACACAATGACAAGCAGCAACCGCTTCCTCCTGGTCCACGGCCACTTTTACCAGCCGCCGCGCGAGAACCCCTGGCTGGAAAGCGTGGAAACGCAGGACTCGGCCGCGCCCTACCATGACTGGAACAGCCGCATCACGGCTGAGTGCTACGCCCGCAACGGCGCGTCCCGCATCGTGAACACGCGCAATGAAATCCTGCGCATCGTCAACAACTACGCGCAGATGAGCTTCAACTTCGGCCCCACCCTGCTGCTCTGGCTCCAGGAGCACGCGCCCCTGACCTACGCGTCCATTCTGGAAGCCGACCGGGCAAGCGCGGCGCGCTTCAGCGGCCACGGCTCGGCCATGGCGCAGGTTTACAACCACATCATTCTGCCTTTGGCGAGCCGCCGCGACAAGAAATTGCAGGTCCGCTGGGGCATCGCCGACTTTGAGCACCGCTTCGGGCGCAGGCCGGAAGGCATGTGGCTGGCCGAGACCGCGGTGGATACGGAAACGCTTGAAGTCCTGGCCGAGCACGGCATCCTTTTCACCGTGCTCGCGCCCAGCCAGTGCGCCGCCGTGCGGCCCCTCCAAGCCTCCTCCGCACCCGAAACTTCATGGCAGCCCCGCACCGACGGCTCCGATTCTGTCGATACGCGCCGACCCTACCGCATCCTGCTCCCCCAGGGCCGCTCCATCGCCGTCTTTTTCTACGACGGCCCGCGCTCCCGCGCCATCGCCTTTGAGCGGCTGCTCGACTCGGGCGAAGGCTTCGCCCGACGCATGGCCGGCGGCTTTTCCAGCCCCGCGCCAGCCGAGCCCGAGCTGGTCCACGTTGCCACCGACGGCGAAAGCTACGGGCACCACCATCGCTTCGGAGAAATGGCCCTCAGCTACGCGCTGGAATACACGGAAGCGAACGCGCTTGCGGCCCTCACCAACTACGGCGAGTTCCTCGCGCGCTTTCCTCCGCGGTGGGAAGCGCGCATCGCCGAGCGCACCAGCTGGAGCTGCGCCCACGGCATCGAGCGCTGGCGCTCTGACTGCGGCTGCAACGGCGGCCGCGCCGGCTGGAACCAGCGCTGGCGCGCTCCCCTTCGGGCCGCCCTCGACGCCCTGCGCGACGGCGTCGCCCCGCTTGCCGCCGAGCTCGGCGGCAGGCTTTTCCAAAGCTGGGACGGTGCCTGCGACCGCTATATCAAAGTCATGCTCGACCGCTCGCACACCGAAGCCTTTCTCCGCGCCGAGCAGTCGCACGTCTACAGCAGGGCGGAAGAAGTGCGGGCGCTCCAACTGCTGGAGCTCGTGCGCGAGAGCCAACTGATGTACACCAGCTGCGGCTGGTTTTTCGACGACATCTCCGGCATTGAAACCGTGCAGATCATTGCCTATGCCGCCCGCGTGCTGGAACTTGCGCATACGCTCTTCGGCGAAGCGGCCTCGGCGCTGGAAGCCGCTTTTCTCGCTGGGCTGGCCGAAGCGGAAAGCAACGCCCCCGGCGAAGGTACCGGTGCCGACATCTACCGGAAACGCGCGGCCGCCCTGCGCGTCGGACTCCCGGAGGTTGCCGCCCACTTCGCCATCTCTTCCGTGTTCCGCTCCTATGCGAAGCGCGCGCGCATTTTTGCCTTTGAAGTAGAAACGCTGGCCGAGGAAGAAGTGCAGTCGGGCCGGAGCCGCCTCATCACCGGCGAAGCGGAAATCCGCTCCACGCTCACTCGTGAAAGCGTGGAGCTGCGCTATGCCGTGCTCCACTTCGGCGACCAGAATATCGCCGCCGGCGTCAAGCCTTCGCGCGCCGAGGAGGGCGAAGGCTACGGGCGCTTCAGAAAGCGGGCCGCCGCCGCCATGCTTGGGGCCGACCTGCCGACCGCCGTCCGCCTCTTCGACGGCGAGTTCGGCGCTGCCTCGTACACCATTCGGTCGCTGTTTACCGATGAGCAGCGCCGGGTCATGAAGCTCATCCTTAACAACACGGTCTCGGAAGCGGAAGACAGTCTCCTGCGCCTGTATGAAGATCACGCCTCCCTGCTCCACTTCCTCACGGAGGCCGACGTACCGCGGCCTTCGGCGCTCGCGCTAGCGGCCGACTTCGCCGTCAACGTGATGCTGCGCCGCGCGCTGGAAACCGATCCGGTCGATGTTCAGCAGCTTCGCTCCGCGCTGGCGCTTGCCGAGCAGGACCACATTGAGCTCGACCGGCAAACGCTCAGCTTTACCGCGGACGAGCGCATGCGCGAAGCCATGGCGGCCTTCGCGGCGCAGCCGCACGACCGCTCCCCTCTGGAAGAAGCGCTCGCCATGGCGCAGGCCCTCGCCCTGCTGCCGTTCGAGGCGGACATCTGGCAGGCGCAGAATATCTGGTATCGCCTCCAAAGGGGCGAGCACGGCGCGAGCACCGTGCCGCCGGACAACGCGGGGCTGTTTCAGGCTTTGGGCCGCGCGCTTTCCATCGCGGTCGAGTCGTTCACTTCCTCTGCTTCGGCCCCGCTTTAGAATCCGCAACCGCATCCTTTGGCACACAAAGGGGTTTCCGTTACCAAAGGGTGCAAAAATCCGGCTACCGCGGCCGACAATTTCGCATCCATACCGGCGACGCAGCAGAAAGCGGGGCTTGGACCGGCCCGGAGGAGACAACCATGACAAAGCAGGGAATGTTGAGAAGCAGAATTGCGGCGGCGGCGGCAACGGCCGTACTGGGCAGCGCCATGGCCATGGCGCTGCCGCAAGGCCAATACGACGACCAGCACTGGGGCCACGGACCGGACGGCTACGCCGACCAGTATCACGAGCAGCAGGGCCGCCCCATGCTGGGCGCGCGCCAGGGCTGGCTGGCCGGGCAGGCGCAGGGAGAAAGCGACCGCGAGCACGGCCACTCCAACCGCCCCACGCATGTGGATACCTACAAGCACGTCCCCGACTCGCCTCAGGGCTACCCCCGCGACCAGTTCAAGAATGAGTACCGCGACGCCTTTATCAAAGGCTACGAGCACGCCTACGGCGGCAACGGCCAGTACCGCTAAAGCATAGTTCCAACCGAGGCCGGGGCTCCAAGCTTCGGCCTCGGTTTGCTTCGTTTCAGCCTTTCCGCTTCAGGACCGCCAGCGCAGCGTCACCGGGCCCGGCAGGGGGTGCCTGCCCGTCCCTTCCAGCCGCGCCTGCTTCAGCGCGAAGTACCACTTCGCGGGCCGGTCGGCGTCATCAATCAGCATCAGGGCGGGGTCATAGCGCAGCCCGCGTGCCTGCTGCACCATGATCTGCCGGTCCTGCTCCACAAAGCGCCTGCCGAAAAACTTGGCAATTGCCGTCACCCCCGGCACATTGTAGAAAATGTTCCACGTGGAACAAATGTCGATGCGGCAGGCCCGGGTCGTGGTCGGCGTCACGGTGGTGATGCTCGAAAACCACTTCGGCCCGCAGCGAATCGTCTCGATCCGACGGTTCGGCAGCTGAAAATCAATCGTGGTCGTGATCGGCTCGCCGTAGACTCCGAGCAGCTTATACGGGGCGGAGTTGCCGGAAGGGGTGTGCGCGGCCATCCGGAAGCCTTCCGGGATCGGCTCGAAGTGTTTTTCTTTGTCGTGGATGGAGTCCGCCTTGCGCCACCACCAGCTTTGGTGTACAAACGGCCCGTGCGCCGGGTCCATCAGGCCGATGATGCCGTGGTCGACGTTGCAGGGCAGCTCGGCCGAAAGGTGCGCCGTGCGAAACTTGCCGCTGAACTTGGGCGTTTCCGGCACCGGCGGCAGCCCGGCTTCGCCTGCCCGCACCCCGCCCCTGCCGGGGGCGGGG
>CAXTSG010000031.1:0-16866 GCA_964246825.1 uncultured Acidobacteriaceae bacterium
TTTGGCGAAGGAGCACACAAGTGACTAAACCGATGCGGCGCAGGCTACCGATCATGTTTCGGCCTCCGCGCGGCCGCCGGCCTGGAAGAGCTCTTCGAGGGTGCGATGCACACGCTCAACCCGCACCAGCTCCGCCCCGGCAGCCCAGGCCTGCTCCAGAAAGCCTCGCTGTTCACTCACCGGAACGGTAAAAACAAGGTCTCCCTCCATCCGAGTCTCATCGGCGGTAGGCGCTGTCCGCATACTTTTTACAAACGCATGATCGCGGCGGAGCCGACGTAGGGTAATGCGCGCGGTTGCTCCTTCCTTAAGGAAATCCGCCATGGCACCGCACCGCCGAAGGCGTCCCGCTTGCAGGAAAGCGGCTCGGTCGCAAAGCTGCTCTACCTCCCAAAGCTGGTGCGAGGAGAAGAACACGGCAGCCCCTTCGCGGCGAGCCTCTGTAAGCGCCGCCCGCAGGGAGGCGACCGCGGGCGGGTCCAGCGCGGAGGTCGGTTCATCCAGAATAAGGAGACGCGGACGCGTCACCAGCGCCTGAGCAAGCGCAAGCCTTTGCTGCTGCCCGCGTGAAAATTTGTGCGCATCGCCCTTGTCGGCCGGCAGCTCAAACTTGTGAAGCAGTTCCCTGGCCCGGGTGCGGAGTTCGCTGCCGCGCACCGGCATGTGCGACAAATTTAAACGTGCGGCAAGCAGCATGGCGTCCATGGCTGTACCCGAGAAAAAGACCGGCGCATCCGGAACGTAGCCGATATGGGCCCGCGCAGCCCGGCACGGCAGCTGCCCTAGAAGTTTAAGATGCCCTCGGGTGGGCCGCAGAAAACCCATCGCAAGCTGAATCGCCGTGGTTTTGCCTGCTCCGTTCGGCCCCAGAAAGCCGAAAACTTCTCCAAAGCGTACTTCCAGCGTCAGGGAGTCAAGCGCCTGCTTCTTACCAAAATGCTTGGCAACGCCGTCGAAGTGTAAAGCTGTGTCCATCTCGGTGTGGTGTACAGCGTAAACAACAACGGCCCTCTCCAGAGAGGGCCGTTGCGTTTTTGCAGAAAGCTACTTGACCTTGGCGAACACAATGACCAGGGTAAACAAAGCAAGCGACTCGATAAAAGCAAGGCCCAGTACGTAGAAAAATAGGATGCCGGCCCGTGCGCCGGGGTTCCGCGCGAAGCCTTCCGCCGCCTTGGCGGCGGCCCGAGCCGCGCCCCATCAGCCGCCCGCCCCAGCCCAGCCCCATACAAAGCCCCCCCCCAGCCCGACCAATCAGGCCAGGCCCTGGCCGATGCCGCTGCCGGCCGATGCGAGGCCCATTCCAAGGCCCGCACCGAGCGGGACATAGCTGGCGAAGCCGCCGTTGCCGCCTGTGGTTTGCGCCCAGGCGGGCGAAGCCAGCAGAAGGACGGAAAGTGTCATGAAAAGGTACTGAAGCTGCTTCATTGCGGGTGGTCTCCTTGTCGCTTCCTGAAATGTCGATGGATAGTGGGTGGTTGACCGCGGCATGGAGCGCGGCCCTCACACTTTCCATCGTTCCCTTGCGCCGGAGCGGAAGCGATGCTCTCCGGCAGAAACCTGCACTACAACGCTTCTTCGTCGTGCGAGGCAGCCTGCGACAGGTAGATCATCGCCAGCAGCATGAAAACATATGCCTGAATGATGGCGACCGCAAAATGCAGCCCCAAAAAAACGATCGGCAGGCCGATCGGCACAAGCGAAAAGAAAACCAGCGTCAGAAGATCGCTGGCAAACATATTGGCATACAGGCGGACCGTGAGCGAAAGAATGCGCGCGATGTGCGAGATGATTTCAAGCGGCAGCATAAAGGGCGCCATCCACCACACCGGACCCAAAAAGTGCTTGAAATAGCCGACCGGTCCATTCGCAAAAATGCCGACAGCGTTGTAGTACACAAAAGTGAGCAGCGCCAGGCCGAGCGGCACCACCGGGCTGGAGGTTGGAGTGTCGATGCCCGGCAGCAGGCCGATCATGTTGCAGACAAACACAAACAAAAGGATGGTTGCCACAAACGGCATATGGCGCAGGTAGCCGTGGCCGATGATGGACTCGCCCTGTCCGTCCACGAACTCGTAAATGCTTTCCGCCGTAAGCTGCAGCGCGCCCGGCTTTTCCACGCGCAGGCTTGCGCGTACCAGCAGGAAAAACAGCAGCAGGAGCGTGAACGCGACAAGCTCCAGAGTCAGCGCGTTGGTGATCGGCTGGTGCGGCTGTGCCGGGTGTATCCCCAGCCTAAGCAGCAGTGCATCGATAGGGCCCGCAAAATGCCGGTTCAGAAAGTGCCGGAGTGCGTCAAGTAAGAAAAGCATCGTTCCCTTGTCCGTCTCGAAACGGCATCGGCAAGCGAGCTAGGAGCGCATAAGCCGCAGCGCCTCAACCGACAACGCAAGCACGGCAAGCAGCAGCCCCCCAAGCAGCGCAAACACTGAGCCGTGGAGACTCTTCAGGCTAACATAAAGAACCGCGGCCGCCAGAATAAGCCGCAGCAAAAAGCCGAGCACGGTGCGCGCGCTTCCCACCGTTTCCTGATTCACCAGTTTGGCCGAGATCAGCGCCATCAGCTTTTGCCAATCCCATAGACTTGCCAGCGATACCGCCGCGCCGACCAGCAGCAGCAGCGCCGTTTGCCAGCCGAAGATCAGCAGCAGGACCGAGGCAAGCGCGAGCGAAAGCACGGCGACCAGGCGCATGGCCCGGGTCATCGCACCTTTCAAATGAGCATCGGTAAACTCAAGCGGCTCCGCATCTCCGGTCAAGGACGCCGCTCCTCGTCCGTCCTGTCAGGAAAGCCCGGGCCTTTCGGCGCAAGAGGGTCCGGCGCTGCGCCTGCGAGCAGGCCCGGCTCGGCGATCATGCGGAACAGCTGTACAAACCCGGCAACCGCCCCCAACACCAGACCGGCGATAAAGATCCAGTGCTGATGGAGAAGCCGATCGAGAAGCGCGCCCAGCAGCCAGCCGACCAGCACGGACACAGGCAGCACAAACGCAACCTGCGTCAGCTTTTCGGCCTTCATCAAGGCTTCCACGGAGCTGTTCTTGCCTTTGCGCGGCGGTTGCGGCGGGTTGCTCATGCGGGTCTCTCCACTGTACCAAGTCGGCCGGCGGCGCGCCTTCTATACTGGGCAGAACCTCTCTATCGGCAAGGACGGCAACGTGCAGGAATCGGATTTTGAGCGCGACCTTCGGGCGCTCCGGCAACTGAAGCTCACGCAGATCGTAGCGCTTGGCCGGCAGGCGTACCCCAACAGCTATCGCACGACGCATACCCTTCCCGAAGTCATCGCGGCCTTCAGCTCTTTGACGACGGAGGAGCTGGAAGCGCGGCGCGTGGAGGTGTCGGTTGCCGGCCGGCTGATGACAATCCGCGCCCAGGGCAAGGCGGGCTTTGCCCATTTGCAGCAGGGGGGCAAGCGGCTCCAGATTTATGTCCGCAAGGATGCGGTGGGTGAAGACACCTTCGCCCTTTACAAGCTGCTGGATGCGGGCGATCACATCGGCGCGACCGGCTACCTGTTCCGCACGCGCACCGGCGAGTTGAGCGTCCATGTCGAAACCATTACCTTTTTGACCAAGGCCATGCTGGCGCTGCCGGAAAAATACCACGGCATCGCGGATGTGGAACTGCGCTACCGCCAGCGCTATGTCGACCTGCTGATGAATACGGAGCTGGAAACTGTGGATACGGCAGCGCCGCACAGCGAGCACGATAAACACGAAATTAAAAGCGAGCTGGAAGCCGAAGCTGTCGAGCAGGTTTCGGCCGAAAGCCAGCTGGGAAGCGCGGCCGCGGTAAAAGCGCCGGAAGCGATCCGGGTGCGCGATGTGTTTGTGAAGCGCGCGCAGGTGCTGCGGGCCATACGGCGGTTCTTTGACGAACGCGGCTACCTGGAAGTGGAAACGCCCATGATGCAGCCGGTCGCGGGCGGCGCGGCGGCGAAGCCGTTTACCACGCACCACAATGCTCTCGACCTGAACCTGTACCTGCGCATCGCGCCGGAGCTTTACCTCAAGCGGCTGGTGGTCGGCGGCATGGACCGCGTGTACGAGATCAATCGTAATTTTCGCAACGAAGGGGTTTCCACGCAGCACAACCCCGAGTTCACGATGCTTGAGTTCTACCAGGCCTACAGCAACTACCGCGACCTGATGGACCTGACCGAAGAATTGGTGCGGATAGTCGCGCTGGAGGTGAACGGGACAACCGAGGCGCGGTTTAACGGGCATGCGATTGATCTTGGGAAGTGGCAGCGGTACTCGATGAAGGAGGCGATCATAAAATGGTGGCCGCGTCCGGATCAGATCCAGGCGCCGGCGTTCGTAGATTTTGAGACTGCGGACGCCGTCACAGCAATGCGGGAGAATCTTGGTCGGCTCGGCAAGTTTGTTCCATATGAAGCCGGAGAATCATTGGGAAAAACCATCGCCACGATCTTTGAGGTACTAGCCGAGCCGCACCTCATCCAGCCCACCATCATCTATGATTTTCCCCTCGCTGTTTCCCCGCTTTCCAAGCAAAAGCGCGACGACCCTGACTGGGTTGAACGTTTTGAGTTCTATATCGGCGGCTTTGAGGTCGGCAATGCTTTTTCCGAGCTGAACGACGCCGCGGAACAGCGGCGGCGCTTTGAACAGCAGCTCCTGGAGCGTGCCCGCGGTGACGACGAGGCCCATGCCATGGATGAGGATTATGTCCGCGCCCTGAGCTACGGGCTGCCGCCGACCGCGGGCGAAGGCATCGGCATTGACCGGCTCACCATGATTCTGACCGGGGCGCGGTCCATCCGCGATGTGATCCTGTTTCCGCTGCTGCGCCCGCAAGCCGGGGAGCGGGTCGGGGCGGAAGAAAAGGCTATTTAAAGAGCAGGCTCCGCTCCGGGATTTGCGGGGCAAAAGCCACCCGGTCGCGGCCGTCCTGCTTTGCGCGGTATAACGCGGAGTCCGCGGCCTGCACGGCCATTTCTATCTGCGGATGGTCCTTGTCGAGCCATGCCACGCCGAAGGAGCAGGTTACCGAGATCATCCGCTCCCCATACTCAAAGGCCCGCACGCCGATCGCTTCCCGAATGGCTTCCACGCGGGCAATGGCGTGCGAGGGCTGCAGCCCGGGAATAATAATCAGCAGTTCTTCCCCGCCGTAGCGGCCCACGGCGTCGCCCGGGCGCAGCGTCGCCCGAAACCGCTCGGCGCACTCGCGCAGCACGGCATCGCCCGCGGCATGGCCGTAGCGGTCGTTGATGGACTTGAAGTGGTCGAGATCGGCCATGATGACGCTCAACATGGTGCCGCTTTCCAGTGCGGCAAGGCGCATTTCCGACAGCACCTCGAAAATCGCCGAGCGGTTTAGCAGGCCTGTCAGTGCATCGCGGCGGGCGGTTTCCACCAGCTCCAGCTGCGTGCGCTGCAACTCTTCTTTTTCCCGCAGCAGCTGTGCTGTTTGCCGATCTACTTTGTTCTTGAGCGTGGCTTCGCTTACCTTAAGCTGGTGAAGATTGAGGCGCCAGCCTACCGCTATCAGCAGCAGGAGCAGCAGCAGCAGCGCGGCTTTGGTCCGGTCGCGCTGGTACCAGGGCGGCAGCAATGTAAAGCTGTACTGGATCGGCATGGAGGCAGCATGGATGCGCTCATCCAAGGCCTGAATGGAGAGTGTGTAGCTGCCGGGCGGCAGGCCGGCAAAGGAAAGTTTGCCGTCAAGTGAGTTCTGCCACTCACTTTGGAGCGGCTGTAGTTTGTACTGGAAGATGACCGCGCGGGGGCGTTCGTAGTGGGTGGAAAACAGCTCGGCGGTAAGCTGGGGGTTGCTGAGATTGAAGCGAGGCTCCTTTCCGGCCTGCACTTCGCGGCCGTTGAGCCGTACATCGCGCACGCTCATCTCGGGCGAGGGCACATGGAATAGTACCTCCGGGTGCAGCAGGTGCGACAACCCTCCCGCCGTGCCGAACCACATGGAGCCGTCGGAGTCCTCAAAAATGCTTGCCGTGTCGGTATCGTCCGAGATCAGCCCGTCCTCCTGCGTGCAATGGATCCAACGGCTCCCGTCAAAAACGTAAACGCCCAGGTCGGTGCCGACCCAGAGCCAGCCGCGATGATCCACCAGGATGAAGCTGATGTCGTCGGAGCCGATCATGTTCCCGAACACGGCATGGATCACTTCCGCTCGTTCTCCGACAATGCGGAGGTGCAGCAGGGGACTCGGCATGGCTGCCTGGAGCCAGAACGTCCCGTCCGGTGCCGCGGCCAGCACCGGGTAGTCAATCAGCCTTGCGCTGTCCGGAAGCTGAATACGGCTCCACTGATTACCGGCCAGTCGATACAGCCCACCCGCCGCGGTAAACCAGAGAGCGCCGCCGCGATCCAAGGTTGCTCCCCAAACATTCGCCGCCGGAGCACCCGCGTCATGCACCGGATGGAGCGCTGCCCAGTTGTCTTCCGCCGAAAGGTAAGCAAGGCCGCTTGTAGAGCAAACCCAGATGCGCTGCGCGGCTCCTTCGCCCGCGGCCTGTAGCCGGTACACCACGTCCAGATTGTCGGCGACGGTGCGCGCCCGCCGGCTTACCGGATCAAACTCGATCAGCCTACCGGTGTCGGTACCGGCCCACAGGTGTCCGCGCTCATCGGCCGCGATGGTCTGGGTGCCGTAGAAGTTCTCACCGGCTCCCCGCGCCAAAACCCTTTTCTCCGCTTCATCCAGCAAATCAAGGTTGCTGGTAGAGGCGACCCAAAGCTGCCCTTTTCGGTCGCGCAGCATGTTCCACACCACGTTGCCGCTCAATCCTTCAGAGCGGGTCCAGTGCTGCCAGTCTCCGTAGCCGAGCCAGCGCCAAAGCCCGCCGCCGCCGGGTGCCAGCCATAGCCCACCGCTCCGGTCGAAAAACATCGTGCTGATCTGGCTTGAAGGCAAGCCGTTCCCTGGAGAAAGCGGCTCCCAGTGGCCGCCGCGCAGTCGTACCAGGCCGTCCGGGACGTTGGCCAGGATGGAGCTGTCTGCGTCCTCCAGCAGCTGCGCTTCCCTGATTTCCGGGGCAGTGCCGCCCGAGGGATCGCCGAAGTGATCGGCCGAGCGTGAAGACGGATCGAGGCGCATTACCTCGCCGACGCCTCTCGCCCAGATCCTTCCGTCATGGGCCGGCATCACGTAGTTCCATCGGGTCGCCCGTACCCCGGCGTCCGAACCCCACAGCTGAACCTTTTCGGCACCGGCGGCTTGCGGACGATCCCCCGGCTGAAAAGAGCACAGCGCCAGGTCGCACCCGGCCCAGAGGAGGTTGCGCGCCCCATCGGCAGCGAGGCTGTGGAGCTTACCCAGAGCAGGGGTCGCTGCCAAATCCGTACTGGAAAATGCAGGTTCCATGGACCAGGTCGCGCCGCCGTCTCGACTTTCTACCCGATCCAGACGTCCGCTGCGAAGAAGAAAAACAGTGTTCGGCTGCTGCGGCAGCGAGGCCAGCCCGACTCCGCCTTCCAAAAGCAGGTCAAGGTGCAATCCGGGCACTTCATGCAGCCGGAAGCTCTCATCGAAATAAACCAGCCGCTTCGCCCCCAAAACCCACACGCGGCCGAGCGAGTCGACATGCATGGCCAGCACGGAGCCGTAAGCGGCATCGTGAAACGGCTCCACGGTTGTGAAACGGCTGCCGTCTGCCTGGAACAACCCGTTTTCCGTGCCGACCCACAAAACCCCGTGCTTGTCCTGCACGATAGCGCTGACATCCTGGTTCAGCAGGCCGTCCTGAGGGCCGAATTGAGCAAAGGTATAGTGCTGCGCGCGGAGCGGAAAACAGACGATCACCGCCATCAGCAGCGCCAGGCTAAAACAGCGCATGCCGCGGGTCCATCCTCTCATCAGCTCACGGACGCTCACCGCAATCGATATCCCTAACCTTGTGTGCAAATGCCGGATGCCGACCCGCCTGCCGATCCAGACAGGAAACAGACCAAGGCCGGCACCCGCCGAACCCTGTACATAGTGTATGGCCGGACTCTACGAGAGCCCTCCATCGAACGCAATCACTATCTTGGAAGTATACGAAAATTGCGGCTTCCTGTGTCGATTCGGAACGGCCGGGTCTCAGCAAGAACTCCGCAATGTCGCTTTTGTAATTTGGCTGCGCTTCTACTCGCCCAGCAGAAAGCGGCGGGTCGAGACGGCACGGCCGGTTACACCGTCGCATTCGATCAAGGTAGCGCTCATGCGCGGGTCGTCTCGCGCCTGCTCAAAGCGGGCGGGCATGCCGGTCAGGAAGCGATGCAGCACCAGCTCTTTTTCCACGCCGATCACACTCGCGTACGGCCCGCTCATGCCGACGTCCGTCTGGTACGCCGTGCCGCCTGGCAGCACGCGGTCATCAGCCGTCGGAACATGGGTGTGGGTTCCGAGCACGGCGGTGACCCGTCCGTCCAGGTACCAGCCGAGAGCTGCCTTTTCACTGGTCGCCTCCGCGTGGAAATCAACCAGGATGACCGGGGCACTGATAGTTTTCAGCAGCCGGTCGGCGGTACGAAACGGGTCGTCGTTCGCGGCCATGAACACCCTGCCTTGCAGGTTGATCACGGCATAGCGCTGCCCGGAAGGCAGCTCCCCCTCGAAAAAACCGAAGCCCGGCGTGCCTTCTACATAGTTGGCCGGGCGCAGCACCCGGCGGGGCCGCTCCAGACTGTCAGGAGAAACACTTTGCAGGTACTCGATAATTTCGCGCTTGTCCCAGACGTGGTTGCCCGTGGTCAGGACGTGAGCTCCGAGATCAAACAGTTCATTCGCGGTAGAAGGCGTGACACCGAACCCTCCGGCAGAGTTTTCCGCGTTGATGACGAGAAGATCCACCTGTTGATCGGCCGCAAGGGCCGGAAGGTGTTCGCTCACAATATACCGTCCGGCATGGCCGAAGACATCTCCTACAAACAGTATGCGCACTCCCGCTGCCTCGCTCCTGCCGGAAAGCCTGATGCTAGCATGGACCGTTTCCGGCGGCTTGAGCCTGCCTCAATCGCCTAAACCAATCAAAACCTGATCTTCTTCTACCTGAATCGGGTAAACGGCGATCGTTGTATCGGCATCATGGTCGAGTCGGCCTGTTTGGAGATCAAAGGCCCAGGCATGCCATGGGCAAACAGCCTTGCCGTCTTCAATCCAGCCTTCGGCAAGCGGCCCTTGCCGGTGCGGGCAGATGTTGTCGACCGCGGCGATCCGGCCTCCGTCATTGGCCAGGCAAATTTGGCGCTGCCCTACGGTAAACTCAGCCAATCCGCCCGGACTCGGAAGCTCTTCTCTGCCGCATAGCCGCACCAGTCGCAAACATCTACCCCGCTTTCTCCATCTTACCGGGCTTACGGGTGCTTTCCCGGAAGAGGACAATAGAAGAACATCCATGAGCAACCGCATCCGCAAACCCGCGCCGCCCGTGATGCAGCCGCAATCCAAGAAACAGCCGGCCGCTAAAGAAAACGTACCGGTAAGCCCAGGCAATTTCAGGATGGCTCTCGCGGCCCTGGCACTTATTTTTCTCCTGGCTTTGATCGTGGCAGGCATCTCCATGGGCGTCATTCTGAGACGGCATTGAAGGGCCACCCTTCATGTAACAGTTACAGTGTTGATGCCTTCATCCTTTGCTTCAAGAACATCACTTAACTTGTTGTTTTGGTTTGAGATATCCGGAAAAACTCAAGTAGTAAAGCGGAAGCGAATTCTATCAGGGGGCAGCTCTCGGCGAACCCCAGGCAAAGCTGGCAGTGACAAGCAAACGCCGGCTTTCGTTCAGCTTTTCCGGCAGTTCCGCATTGCAGCTTCAGTATTTCGCGAGGGATTCAATCGCCTGGAATATGCGGTCCGGCTGGGGCAGGATAGCATCTTCCAGCACCGGTTGATAGGCTACAAAGGTGTCCATGCCGGCGACGCGGCGCACGGGTGCGTCCAAATCCTCGAAAAGCTCGTCGGCGATGCGGGCGGCGATTTCCGCGCCGTAACCCCAGCTGCGCATGTCCTCATAAGCGACCAGGGCGCGGCTGGTTTTGCGAACGGAGGCGGCCACTGTTTCCCAATCGTAAGGGCTTAAGGTACGCAGATCGAGAAGCTCCACCTGAAGACCGAGTTCACGCTCTGCCCGGTGCGCGGCCTGGAGTGCGCGCGGTACCACCGCGCCGTAGGTAATCACTGTGAGATCGGAGCCGGCACGTACCGTGGCAGCCTTGCCGAAAGGGATCATGTACTCGGGCCCGGGATCGTGCGCGCGTCCGTAGGGCTCGCGGTACAGCCGCTTGTGCTCAAGAAAAAGCACCGGGTCGTCGCAGCGGATTGCCGTCCGCAGCAGGCCGGCGGCGTCCAGTGCGTTTGACGGCATGACGACGCGAATGCCGGGGGTGTGCGTAAACATGACTTCCCCTGACTGCGAGTGATAGATGGAGCCGCCCGTCAGATAGCCGCCGATGGGGCAGCGAATGACCAGCGGCGCGGAAAACGCGCCGTTGGAACGCCAGCGCAGATTGGAAAGCTCGTTCCGCATTTGGTGCAGCGCCGGCCAGATGTAATCGAAAAACTGGATCTCCACAACCGGCTTGAGGCCGCGCACGGCATAGCCCAGGGCGCGGCCGACGATGTTGGCTTCCGCCAGCGGTGAATTGAAGACGCGGTCCGAGCCGAACTCGGTTTGGAGCCCGGCCGTCACCTTGAAAACGCCGCCCTTGCCCTTGACCTCGCCCGAGCGGAGCGCGGCATCCCGGCTGGCGTCCGCTACGTCCTCGCCGTAGACGAGGATACGTTCGTCTCGACGCATTTCGCCGGCAAGGCAGGTGTTGATCGCCTCCAGCATGGTCTTTGTTCTTACGGTGTCGGCCGGCTGCGGCTCTGTTTGCAGCGCCGGGTCGGCGGGGTTCCACGCCTCGGAGTAGACATGGCGCAGGATGCTGCCGACCTCGGGCAGCGCGGCACGCACGGCCCGGTCGGAGGCGTGCTGAATCTCGGCGTCCACAGCGCGTTCCAGGGCTTCCATCTCGCTTCCAGGCAGGCCCTCGCGCAGGAGAAACTCGCGGAAGCGCGGCAGCGGGTCGCGCAGCGTATCGGCCGCGATCTCCTCCGCGCTGCGATAGGCACGCTCGTCGTCTGACTCGGAATGGGAGTAGGGCCGCACCACATGCCCATGAACAAAAGCCGGGCCGTGCCCCGCGCGGCACCAGGCCACGGCTTCGCGCATGGCTCGGTAGCTGGCAATGGGGTCGGTGCCGTCCACCTCGGCAAAATGAAAGTTGGGAAAATTGCGAACCAGCCTTGAGATCGAGCCGCCCGGCGTATTCACCTCCACCGGCGTGGAAATGGCGTAGCCGTTGTCCTCAACCACATACACAACCGGTAGTTTCTGATTGGAAGCAGTGTTGAGCGACTCCCAAAATTCGCCCTGGCTCGTGGAGCCTTCCCCAATGGAGAGATACACCACTTCGTCGCCATGAAAGCGCACATCCTTGAAGGCGCGATAATCGCCCGGCTGCTTCCGTGCAGCATCAGGATGCCGACCGAAGTAGCGGCCTGCTTCGGCGCAGCCGATAGCATGGAGGCATTGCGTTGCCGTGACCGAAGAGGTGGAAACAATGTTCAAGTCGGCATTGCCCCAGTGGCACGGCATCTGCCGGCCGCCGCTGGAAGGATCGTCAGCGGCGCCGACGGCCTGTAGCAGCAGATCTTCCACGGTGGAGCCGAGCGCGAGGCAAAGCGCCCGATCGCGGTAGTAAGGGAAAAACCAGTCGTAGCCCGGCTTGAACGCGAAACCCGCGGCTACCAGCAAAGCCTCGTGGCCCGCGCATGAGATTTGAAAGAAGATTTTCTGCTGCCGCTTCAGCTGGATTTCCCGATCGTCGGTACGCCGGGACAGCAGCATCAGCCGATACATCTCGATCAGCTGGGCGCGGCTCAGGCCGGCCCACGCCTCGGGGGACTCGGCTTCCGGGCGAGGGCCGGCTGTAGCCTTGCCAGTCAAAACCACATCACCCACCGCCATCCGCGCCTCCCTCGACTGTGCCGCACGCCCTAGTGTATCGCCGCTCCAGTCGGCTTCAGTAGCCGCGCATCTTCTCCTTGACGCTTTTTGCCAGTTTCTCAATCTCCTCGCTTTTCTTTACCACGGGAATAGAAAGCTGGTCTTTGTTGCTTCGGGCCACCTCGTCTCGCAGCTGCTGCGCCAGCTGGAGGAGCTTTTCGGTATCCGCCATCAGCTGTTTTTGCCGGTCAGAATTGCGCCGGTCCGCCATCTGCTCCTGCATCTGCGGGCTAAGCGAAGGCGCGTCCTTTACATGGTTGCCGTCCATGCCGCCGCGGTTCATCGGCGGGCTGCTGGGCGCGCTCAGCTGGTCGCTCTGGTTCGCCTGCGCGGCCGAGGTAAGGGTGCCGAGAAGCAAAGCCGGCAGTAGGATGAACGCTGGGGCTACCCGGAAAACTCCACCGGAGCCCCTATAAGTTTGATCAGGGTAGGGTGTATGCCGCATGTGCGTCTCACGAACCTGTTTTAAGGACAGTCGAATGCTACTCCTTATGGTAATCGCCCCGACAGAGGCCGGGCACCACCGCTTTCGCGATCTCTTCTCGCCGGACAGGCTGTTTGATACCGTGCAGCACCTGCTGATCAATGTAGCGCCCAAAGTGCTCCTTACGATTTTTATCGCCATAGTCTTTATCAAGGTTCTCGGCTTCTTCATCGGCCGCATGCCGTGGCTTGCGGAAAAGCATGCCGCCCCGCCGAGCCGGATCGCGCAGGCGCGCACCTTGTCCTCGGTTCTGCGCGCAACAAGCATCGCCGTGGTGAGCTTTCTGGCGCTGTTGCAAATCCTGCCGCTGCTCGGCTTTGACCTGGCCCCGCTGCTCACCTCGGCCGGGGTGGCCGGGGTAGCAGTCGGTCTGGCCTGCCAGACAGTGGTCAAGGACTGCATCAACGGGATGTTGATTGTGGTCGAGGATCAATACAATGTCGGCGATGTGATCAAGGTTGCTGCCCTGACCGGGCAGGTGGAAGCGTTGAGCCTTCGTAAAACCACCCTGCGCGACGGCGACGGCACCTTGTACATCATCCCCAACTCGCAGATCACGACGGTTGCCAACATGACCCGCGACTACTCGGTAGCCACCGTGAATGTTGAGGTCGACTACTCCGCCGATCCGGATAAGGTGATCGCGGTGCTGCGGGAAGCGGCCATGAGCATTCGCAACGACCCTGCGTTCAAGAACGCTTTTCTGGAAGATCCGACCCTGCTGGGCGTCGACGCAGTCAAAGGCTCGCAGATTACCTATCCCATCACTCTGAAAACCCGCGCCAATGAGCAGTGGGGCCCAAAGCGCGAGCTGCAGCGCAGGGTGCGTTTGGCCCTGGACGAGCACGGCATGCTGCCCGGCGATCCGCTGCGAGCGATTGCACAGAGCGGGCACGGGCATCAGCCTGAGCCTGCGCCCGACCCGACAGCGCTGCGCGCGCAGGAGATCAATCCTCTTACAGGGGAAGGCCTATAGCTTTATGTATTTGCCAGCGCGGCCATCAGCCCTTCTACATCCTGAACCGGCGGCAGACAGGCGGTGCCGCGGCAAACGACCGCGAAGCCGGCCCCTGCCTGGAGTTGCGGGAGATGCGGCAGAGTTTCCGCAAGCACCGGCGGCAGTGCTTCCGCGCGGACCTGCTCGGGCCGGAGGCGTAGGACGCTCTTGTTGATGCCGAAGCGCGCCGTCGCGGAAACGGCAAGCTGCCGCGCGGCGGCGTCGCTGCCGATAACAATAACCTGCACGGGCGGCAGCAGCAGGCGCTCCAGCGCAAGCCCGTAGCTCCCCGCATACAGCCCATACTGCATAACTACCCCGCCGAAGCACTCCAGGGTGTCTTCAGCCAGCTCGCGCAGCGCCTCATCCCCATCTAAGGCGTGGAGGCGCAGCAGCGCGGCGGCGGCGGCAGGATTGCCGGCAGGCGTGGGCGCATCTTGCAGCGGTTTGCGGCGGGCACCCAAAACGCCCAGCTGCTCGCCTCCCTGCTCGGTGTCGAAAAAGCCGCCGGAAGTGCGGTCGGCAAAACGTGCGACCATGGCCGCGACAATTCCCTCGGCCGCCTTGTAGTAAGCGGGGGCGGCGGCCGCCTGCCAGGCATCAAGGCAGGCATGCGCCATCAGGGCGTAGTCGTCTAGGCCGCCCGGTGCCGGCACGGCCGCGGTGTGGCCGTCGGCATAGGCGATCACATGCCGCAGCGTTCCGGTCGCATCGTCCCAGCCTTCGCGCAGGACACGATCCAGACTTCGGAGTGCAAACTGTCGGGGCGCGGGACGCTCCAGCGCCTCGGCCGCGGCCAGGTAGGCGGAGACGGCCATCGCATTCCAGCCGGTGTAGATCGTTCGGTCAATAAACGGCGTAGGCCGGGCTTCGCGCGCCTTAAGCAGCTTCGCGTGCGCGGAGCGCAGCAGCTCCGCTGCCCGCTCCTGCGACAGCCCGGCAGCCTGCGCGACCTGTTCAAAGGGCCGCGGCACGTGGAGCACGCACTTGGCCGGGTTGTGGTGCATGTCGCCGTGCTCGCGCACGTTGTAGTAGGCGACGGCCAGGCGCAGCTCCTCGGGCTCGGCGGCCAGCACCTGCTCCACCTCCGCAAGTGTCCAGGTGAAGTAGTCGCCGTCATCGTCCAGCGAGATATCGGCGTCCTGCGAGGCGTAAAAGCCGCCCTGCCCGCGGTCAGAAAGCGTCTCGTCCATCCAGCGAAGAATGTCGAGCGTAACGCGGGCAAATTCCGGATCCACAAAGGTCTGGAAGGCGTGCGCGTAGTTTGCAAGCAATCCGGCATTATCGTAGAGCATCTTCTCAAAGTGCGGCACTACCCAGCGCTCATCGACCGAGTAGCGGTGGAAGCCGCCGCCCAGGTGGTCGTACATGCCGCCGCGCGCCATTGCATCCAGCGTAAACACAGCCGCGTGCCGGGCATCTTTTGAGCCGGTGCGCGCCGCCACATCGATCAGCAGATCGAGCGCCGCCGGATGCGGGAACTTGGGCGCGGTGCCGAAGCCGCCGTTTGCTTTATCCAGGCTGCCGAGGGCGCTGCCCACAAGCGCATCCACAATCTCCGGCCCGAGCGAACCGGAGCGGCCGGAAAAGCTCTCGCCATGGTCAATTGCGGCCAGCACCTGCCCGGCGGTCTGCTCCAGTTCCGCCCGGCGCTCCCGCCATACTCCCGCCATGGTTTCCAGCACGCGCTGGAAACCCGGGCGGCCGTAGCGGTCGTCCGGCGGAAAGTAGGTGCCGCCGAAGAACGGACGTCCGTCCGAGGTAAGAATCGCGGTCAGCGGCCAGCCGCCCTGCCCGGCCATGGCCTGCACCGCCGCCTGATAGCGCGCGTCCACGTCGGGCCGCTCATCGCGGTCCACCTTGACTGGGATGAAGTGCCGATTGATAACGGCAGCCAAGGCCGGGTTCTCGTAGGATTCACGGTCCATGACATGGCACCAGTGGCACCACACCGCGCCGATATCGAGCAGAATGGGCTTGTTTTCCGCCTTGGCGCGCCGAAAAGCCTCCGGCCCCCACTCCTGCCACTGGATAGGCTGGTGCATGGCGGAACGGAGATAGGCGGAAGCGGCGGAGGCGAGGGCGTTGGCGGGGTGCGCTGCGGTGTGGCTCATGGCTGCTTTGAGTGTAGACGGCCGATACTTCCCGCTTGCCCCCTGTTACTCCGGGAGCGGACTGCTTCTTATGCCTTCTGTGCTTGCTCGACCTGTTCCCAAAGCCACAAGAGATCAAGGTAGATGGGCGTTCCGGCAGCGGTGAGTATTTCCGTCGGGAACCAATCTCCCCTGCCCTCATCCTTCGGCACCCATCGATAAGCCTGGCGTATTTCCGCGTCCAGCAGCCAGACATTCTCCGTACCCATGGCGGTGAAGTCCCTTGCCCGGTCGCGGAGGTCGATGGTTCGGTCATCGTCGGACAGGATTTCAATGGCGATCAGCGGCGCTTCATCCAGCGTCTTGGTGTTCATCGGAGTTTTGCGGGCAACCGCTACATCCGGCAGCCTGAAATTGCGAGGCCGAACCCGGGTGCGTACCTCTGAATATGGGAGAATATCCCATTCCTGCATATGTTGAACAAACCATGCACCCACTATGATTTGCACAAACGCATGAAGTCTTGTAGGCATTGGACGCTCCCTGAGTTCGCCGTCGATAAACTCGGGGTCATGCTCGTAGGAGGTCCGGAGGTATTCTTCCACGCTGATCGTAGGAGTGATGGCTTCCACGGCAATCTACCTCATTCTCAAAGCTTAATACAAGCTTAACTGTCAACCGCTCTGCAACGACTGATATCCGTCGCTTTTACCAAACCCAGTGCAGCAGTCTCACCTATGCTCCTTGTGCGCACTCGGCATCTGGATGCACGTGATCTGAGCTATCGCATAAGTTCCATACAATACCAAAGTTTTCTACAGTAGGATGCGTCTCCCAAATTGTAGTGCATGTAGATTGTGGCCGGGGTAAACGGCAGCCAGCCGGTGATGTAGTTCCGGCGGGAACTTCTTGGCAAAGGAATTTGTTCCGGAACTGTCGATAGGTTTTGAGTATTAAAATCATGAACAACGCTTGTTCCGAAGAAGGCAAGCTTCATGAAAAGCAACGTTAAACCGGCTTCTATGTTGGCTTTAGCATTGTTACGTATAAGTTCCGCCTGAAAGCCTGTCCTTACCTCAGGAGGCGCTATAAGTGCAACATGAGGGTGATGCAAGACATCCTGAAGTCCGGGATCACCCGCCTTTCCTATCTGCATGGGCCGGACGGACCACTCGGCGTTGTAAGGACCTCCACTTTCCACCCAGATCATGGACTTAATCAACTCGAATCGTGGTGCAACGTAATTTGCTTTACCCTGATGAAATGCATT
>CAXTSG010000032.1:0-16822 GCA_964246825.1 uncultured Acidobacteriaceae bacterium
CACCAGAACCGCGCGCGCGTCGCTGGTAAAGAGCATCATGCCGTCCTGAAGGTTGGACAGGATTTGATCCAGGTTTTCTTTGAGCGCGGAAAAAACTTCTTCCGTGTTCCGCATACGCTCGCCGATGCGCTCGATCTTGCTGGAAACCCGCAGCATGGCATCGCGCGAGGCATCGTGCGCGTCCGGCGAGTGCATACTGTCGGCGGCTTCGGCGCTGAGGAGGTCCAGGCGGCGGCTGATCTGCTCCAGAGGGGCGAGCGCCAGCGAAGCAACCAGAGCCGCCGCCAGAAGGGAGATCAGCAGCGCACCGCCCGCATAGGTGCATGCCTCCCAAAATGTGGGCCGAAACGCTTGGAGCAGAAAACTGGTACGGATGCCGATGTGGACGGAGGCAAACGGGCGGCCGTTGCGGTCTAGGGAGAGCGGAAGATCGTAAACGCGCGCCTTGCCGAAGACGATTTGCAGGATCTTGACGGGGGAGCGATAGCGGAGCTTGCCGTAAGCCTGACGCCAGGGCAGCGGCCGGCCTTCCAGGAGCGGGTCGCTGCTGATGAGGCCCACGCCGCTGCTGTCCGTCACGGTGATGTCAAAGATAGTGGGCGAGTAGCTGATGATGGAGTCCATCAGCGCATTGAGGGCGGCATCGCGGCCAAGCGCTTCGGCAAGCTGCGCCCGAAACCGGCCGGGCGGCCCATTCGGCTGAATGGCGCCCTGGATGACGCCGCCCTCGATGGCTTCCCGGGTGGCAAATAGAACCTGATGCGCCACAATGTCGGTGGAAGAATAGCTTTGCTCCACATACTGCCGCAGAGACCGGGCGAGATACAGCAGGGAAACGGCCGACACCAGGAGAAAGACCAGCCCGGTGACCGCCAGCACGAGTTTTGTTTTCAAACGCATGCAACCGCCTGTGCCGTCTCCGCGACAACGGATGGAGATGCCGCGGCGCTTCCCTTAATTTTGCATTTCTTTCGGCGGGATGCGCACGATTTCCCGCTCGCCGCGGCCCCGCAAACGGCTTTGCCCGTATTCCTTCAGCTTATTGTGCAGGGTTTTCAGGCTGATGCCCAGGATCTCCGCGGCGCGCGTTTTGTTGTTGTTGGTGGAAGCCAGCGTTTTTACGATCAGGAGCCGCTCGGCTTCGTCCACGGTGGTGCCGACCTCGACCTTGACGGTGTTTGCAATCGCAATTTCGGCGGCGGACTCAACCCCGCGCGAGCCGAAGCCCGGCGGCAGGTGCTGCACGCCGACCGGATTGGAGCCGCACAGGATAACGGCCCGCTCAATTGTGTTGCGAAGCTCGCGGACATTGCCGGGCCAGTCATACTGCATGAGCCGTTGCAGCATCACGGAGTCCACCCCGGGAACATGGCGGCCGTGCTTTTCATTCATATCCTGGATCATGGCTTCCACAATCGCGGGAATGTCTTCCTTGTGGTCCCGCAAGGGCGGCATGTGGATGTTGAAGACGTTGAGGCGGTAATACAGGTCGGCCCGAAGCTGCCCGGCATCGACCGCGGTATCCGGGTTTTTGTTGGTGGCCGCCAAGACCCTGACATCGACCGGCGATTCGATTTTAGAGCCCAGCCGGCGCAGTTTGTGGTCTTCAAGCACGCGCAGCAGCTTGGCCTGCGTCCCGATGGGCATTTCACCAATTTCATCCAGCAGCAGGGTACCTTCCTCGGCCAACTCGAAGCAGCCGGCGCGGCGCTCCAGCGCTCCGGTAAAGGCGCCTTTTTCGTGCCCGAAGATTTCGCTTTCAATCAGGGTTTCCGGGATGGCGGCGCAGTTAACCGCCACAAACGGCCTGGGCTTGCGCGGGCTCAGTTCGTGGAGAGCGCGCGCCACCAGCTCCTTGCCGGTGCCGCTTTCGCCGGTAATCAGCACAGACACATTGGACGGCGCAACCTGCTCGATAAGCGCGTAGATATCGCGCATTTTGCGCGAAGAGCCGACTAGCGGGCCCAGGATGCCGGTGTCGCGCAGCTTGCGCCGCGTCACTTCCAGCTGCCGCTCCGTTTCGCGCTTGTGCGTGACGTTGCTGAGCATGGTGCGCAGGCGCATGGGCTCAATCGGCTTCGGGATAAAGTCGTAGGCACCGATCTTCATGGCCTCGACCGCCAGCTCGATGGAGCCCTGCGCCGTGAGCACCACGACCGTACAGTCGTTTTTTGAAGCGGAAAGCTGCTGAAGCAGCTCCATGCCGTTCATGCGCGGCATCTTCAGGTCGGTCACGATGATGCCGGGCTGCCAGCCGTTCAGCTTATCGAGAGCTTCCTGGCCGTCGCCGGCCATTTCCGTTTCATAGCCCCAGGAGGAGACCAGCTCGGCCAGGCCGTGAAGCGCGTGTACCTCATCCTCGACGATCATGACGCGTTCTGCGCTTGCCATGGTGATACCTGTCCAATCTGCGGAACGGATCCGCGGCTGCTACAACAACTTGCACCGGATGCAAATCCGGGTGCTCTCAGTAGCATGCATCAAAAAGGTTGCTTTCTTCACGCCAAATGTGAACGAAAAGGTCATCATTTGGTCACAGGAGGCCGGCAACGGCCGAAAATCCGGCTGTATGCTGTGGGTATGCTGCCCTTGGAAATTGAACCGGGCGCGTTTCTCGCGCTGCAACAGGCGGATGGTGCTTCAGTCATCCTGCTCGACGTACGTGAACCCTGGGAGGTGCAGACAGCTTCTCTCCATGGTAGCGTGAATGTGCCCATGGGCGATATACCGTCGCGCGCCCACGCCGAGCTCGACCCGGAACAGCGCATTGTTGCCGTGTGCCACCATGGAGTGCGCTCCCTGAACGTCGCCGCGTGGCTTCGCAATCAAGGGTTCGAGCAGGCGCAGTCCCTGGCGGGCGGCATCGATGCCTGGTCCAGGGAGATCGACCCGTCCATTCCCCGCTACTAGAATCAGGGCTATGTCCGCTGCCACCGAGTATGCCCGCAATCACGGGACTGTTTTCCTGAACGAGCTGAAGGGGCTGCTTTCCATCCCTTCGGTTTCGACCCTGCCCGAGCACCGTGCCGACGTGCACCGCACCGCCGAGCTGCTGGCCGCCGAGATGCGCCGCATCGGCATGGAGCATGTGGAGCTGATCCGCCTGCCCCTGGACGACGGCACGGAAGGCCATCCGCTTGTGCTGGCGGATTGGCTCCATGCGCCCGGCAAGCCGACCGTGCTGTGCTACGGCCATTATGATGTGCAGCCTCCCGACCCGCTCGACGAGTGGCTGTCGCCGCCTTTCCAGCCGGTTGAGCGCGACGGCAATGTGTACGCGCGCGGCGCGGTCGATGACAAGGGTCAGATGTATATGCACCTGAAAGCTCTTCAGTCGCTTTTTGCCGCGAACGGCGGCTCGCTCCCGCTTAACGTTCGGGTGCTGCTGGAGGGCGAGGAAGAGGTGGGCGGGGAGTCCATCGCCCGTTTTCTTCGCGAGCACCCGGAGAAAGTACCGGCCGACTTCGCGCTGATCTCGGATACGGAAATGTTCGCGCCCGGGCTGCCTACCTTGTGCGTCGGCCTGCGCGGCATGATCTACACGGAGCTGGAGGTGCGCGGAGCCCGGACCGATCTCCACTCCGGCATGTACGGCGGCGCGGCTCCGAACCCGTTTGTGGCGCTGGCGCAAATCATCGCCGGACTCAAGGATCGGGAGGGCCGCATCCTCGTGCCGGGCATCTATGACGGGCTCGCGGAGCCGTCGGACGAGGAGCGAGCCGCCTGGGCGCGGCTGCCGTTTGAGGAAGCGGCCTACCTGCGCGATGAGATCGGCAGCCCCGCGCTTACCGGCGAAGGGGGCTATTCCGTGATGGAGCGCACCTGGGCGCGGCCTACCCTGGACGTTCACGGGGTGATCGGCGGCTTTATCGGCGCGGGCGCAAAGACTGTAATTCCCGCGAAGGCCGTCGCGAAGCTCTCGATGCGCCTGGTGCCCCCGATGACGCCGGAGGCGACCTTCAGCAAGCTCCGGGAGCATGTCGCCGCTCTTACGCCCGAAAGTGTCACGGCTGAGATCCGGCTGATCCATTCGGGCGAGCCTTCGGTGATCGGCACCGGCAATCCCTGGATTCGCGCGGCAGCCGGCGCGCTTGCAAAAGTGTGGGGTACGGAGCCGGTTTTTATCCGCTCGGGCGGTTCTATCCCGGTCGTTGGGGACTTTGAGCGGGCGCTCGGCATCCCCAGCGTGATGATGGGCTTCGGGCTGCCGGATGATAACCTCCATGCGCCGAACGAGAAGTTTTCGATCAGCAATTTTCATCGCGGCATTGAGACTCTGATCACTTTCTTTGAAAACCTGGGCCGCATGGAAGCCTCCGCGTGAGCGCGCCGCCGGCGTTTGTGCTGGCGGGCGGCGAAAGCCTGCGCATGGGCCGCGACAAGACGCAGCTCCCGCTGGGGGGCGCAACCCTTTTGGAGCGGGCTCTCGCGCTGCTGCGCCGCGCGGGCTTCGCGCCGGGGGTCGCGGGCTTGCGCACTGCGGTACCGTGCAGCGCCCCATGCCTGGCTGATCGCTTTCCCGGAGCGGGCCCGCTGGCGGGCATCGAGGCCGCGCTTGCTTCCGTCCCGGAGCCGCCGCAACCGATTTTGTTTGTTCCGGTAGACCTGCCGCTGCTTCCGGCGGCTTTCCTGCAAACCATGTTTCGACGGGCGGAAAGCTCCGGCGCGTGGGCGACCGTGCCGTGGGCGGGCGGCAGGCCGCAGCCGCTGTGCGCGGTGTACAGCTCCGGGCTAGCATTGGGTTTGGCGGACGCGCTCGGGAAGGAAGACCGCAAGGTGATGCGCGTTCTGGAGCGGCTTGTGCCCACGGACAGGTTTGACCGCTTCCGCGTGGAAGCACTGGCTCCGCTGGAAGGCTGGCATGCGGCGCAGCGCTGGTTTTGGAATGTAAATACGCCCGCGGAGTGGGAGGAAGTGAACACTCCCAGACACTCCGCTTCTACAATTTGATACACCGGGAGCAAAAAGAATCTGGCATTCTGGTGGCATCTTCCTTGCATTGCTGTGGCTGGGGCGAGCGGCGGATGAGTGTACTTTCCGCACGGACGCGGGTCGCGTACCAAGCGCGACTAGCCAGCCCGGAGTAGAAGCTCCGGGCTGCTTGGAGGGTGGGATGTAGATGAAGTTGAAGGTTGACTTCCAGATCGAGGACAAGACTCTGTTGCGTCTGATACTCGCTCTGGCTGTGCTACTGGCGGACTGGCTCTTCCCAAAGTAGCGGCATTGAAAACCGTACCGCGCGGCGGGGCAGCAGCAACTGCCCCTACGTGGAAAGTATAGTACATCTCAAGTATGAGCGACTTGAAAAATCCCGAGCCGTCCGGGGAAGCAGACCCTCAGGATGAGGCAGAGCACCCTGACCTCCAGCATCTGCCGGAAGGCTTTGAGTACATTGAGCGGCTGGTAGACGAGCCTGTTCCCGAGGACACGGAGGTGCGCGAGCACACCGGGGAAGCCGAGCAGGCCGAAGCACAGCCGTACATTGCCTTCGACCGTGTTTCCAAGTCTTTTGGGGACTTTCATGTGCTCAAGGAAGTTTCCTTCTTTGTCAACGCGGGCGAGACCATGTGCATTCTGGGCCGCTCCGGCGTGGGCAAATCCGTATCGCTCCAGCAGCTCATGGGCTTTTACAAGCCTGACAGCGGCCGCATCCTGGTAGCCGGCGAAGATATTACCGAGTTCGACGAAGAGCAGATGCAGGCGATTCGCCGCAAAGTGACGATGGTTTTTCAGAACGGCGCGCTCTTCGATTCGCTTTCCGTGCGGGAAAATGTTGCTTTTCCGCTGCGGGAAAACCGCGATCTCGGCGAAGACCAGATCCAGCAGATCGTTTCGGGCTTGCTGGAGATGGTGGGCGTCACAGGCTCGGCGAACGAGCTGCCGTCCGCGCTTTCCACCGGTATGAAGCGTTCCGTCGCGATTGCGCGCGCACTGGCCGCGCAGCCGCAGGCGATTCTTTACGATGAGCCGACCACGATGGTGGACCCGCTGATCGCGAAGCTCATGGGCGACCTCATCCAGAAGCTGAAATACCAGCTTAAGCTCACCAGCATCGTTGTAACGCACGATATGCGCTTCGCGCAGCGCCTGGCGGACCGCGTGCTGTTTCTCCACGAGGGCAAAGCGCGCTTTTTCGGCACCATGGAGGAGATGAAGGCGTCCGACGACGAAATTCTGTGCCAGTTTCTGGACCTGGATGAGCTGGTGCTGCCCGGTTAGCTACACTGGAGAAGTGAAGATCGCGCTCGCGCAGATCAATCCAACCGTCGGCGACTTTGCCGGCAACCTCCAAACCATGCTTTGCTACGCTGAGCGCGCGGCGCAGGCGGGCGCCGCGCTTGCGGTCTTTCCCGAGCTTGCCGTCTGCGGCTATCCGCCCGCCGATCTTCTGGAGAAGCCTGCGTTTCTTGAGCGCGCGCGGGAAGTGGTGGAAGAGCTTGCGGCCCGCACCGGCAATCTTGGGCTGGCCGTGCTGTGCGGCTATCCTTCGCCCGCGCCTCCCGAGCTCGGCAAGCGTGTGTTCAACTCGGCTGCCGTGCTTGAAGGGGGCCGGATCGCCTTTGTTCAGCACAAGCGCCTGCTGCCGTTTTACGACGTGTTCGATGAGCAGCGCTACTTCGCTTCCGCCCCGTCGCAGGCTCTTTACGAAATCGGCGGCGAGCGCGTTGCGATTACCATCTGCGAGGACGCCTGGAACGACAAGAACTTTTGGGAAACGCGCCGGTACCAGGTCGATCCAATTGAGGAACTCATGAAGGGCGGCGCGGACCTCATCCTGAATATTTCGGCCTCGCCTTTTTGGCGCGGCAAGCGCTTCATCCGCGAACAGATGCTTTCCGCCATTGCCCGGCGCTACACACGGCCTGTGGTGATGGTGAACCAGGTGGGGGGCAATGACAGCCTTCTTTTTGACGGCTCCAGCTTGGCCTTGAACGCCGAGGGCGCGGTCACGGCGCGCGCCCGGGCGTGCGCCGAGGACATGATTTTCTTCGACACCGCAACCCAAACCGGCGACCTGCGCGACGCGGGAGATGAGGACGGCGTGTGCCTCCTGGCGCTTGCCATGGGCGTGCGCGACTACGTGCGCAAGTGCGGCTTCGGGCGCGTGTTGGTGGGCCTGAGCGGCGGCATTGACTCCGCGCTGGTTGCCGCGATCGCGGTAGACGCGCTCGGCGCGGAGAATGTCGTCGGCATCGGCATGCCCAGCGAGTATTCTTCCACCGGCTCCATCGAGGACAGCCGCGAGCTTGCCCGCAATCTCGGTATCCGCTTTGAACTTTTGCCGATCGCGCCGATGTTCGGGGAGTTTAACCGGGCGCTTGGGCCGTTGTTTGCCGGGGCGGCGAGCGATCTGACGGAGGAAAATCTTCAGTCGCGCATCCGCGGCACGCTCTTGATGGCGCTTTCCAACAAGTGGAACGCGCTGGTGCTCACGACCGGCAACAAAAGCGAGATGGCGACCGGCTACTGCACGCTCTACGGCGACATGGTGGGGGCGCTCGCCGTGATCGGCGACGTGATGAAAACGGAGGTGTATGCGCTGTGCCGCCGCATCAACCGCGACGGCGAGCGCATCCCGGAAGCGATTCTGCGGAAGCCGCCCTCGGCCGAGCTGCGGCCGGGGCAGCTCGATGCGGATTCGCTGCCGGACTACGCGCACCTGGACCCCGTGCTCGCGGCCTACATTGAGCGCTACGAAACCGCCGGGGAGATCGCCGGGCACTCCTCACTCGACTCGGAAGAGGTGGCGCGCGTGCTCAAGCTGGTGGAGCGCAGCGAATACAAGCGCCAGCAGGCCGCCCCGGTGCTCAAGATCACGCCCAAGGCGTTCGGCATGGGGCGGCGCTTTCCCATCGCCGCCAAAGCCGAAGTGTAGCGCCGCTAGGAGTGGGTCGGCAGCAGCACCATCTGCCCTTCCAGGCGGGTGTGCGTCAGCCGCACGATGTGCGGCGTGATGATGACCACAAGGCTGTCCCGTGTCTTGGTGACATCGCGGTTGGTATACAAAGCGAGGCCGGGGATTTCACTCAGAAATGGAATCCCGATCAGCGCCGCGCTTTCCTGCTCCGAAAGCTGGCTGAACAGCACGGTTTTCTCGCCCGGCTTAACCGTGATGAACGCATCGCTCTGCCGATTATTGATGATGGGATTGCTATTGATGGACTGCCCGCTCAGGGAGGAAATTTGCAGCTTCAGCTTGAGGGCGACATCCCGCGCCTGCTCGACGCGCGGCGTCGCCGTCAGGATAAGTCCGATGTCCTGGTACTGGACCTGCGGCACCGCGGCGGAAGCCAGCGAAGACAGGTTGATGCCGAGGTTCTGGAGCGTGTTGGAAAGGCCCGCGGAGGTGATGCCGGCGATCCCGGTTGAGCTGGTTGCAAGGTTGGAAAAGGACGAGGTCACGATCGGGTAGCGCTCGCCGATTTTGAGCGAACCCTCTTCCTGATCGCCCAGGCGCAGTTGGAGGCTGTCCACGATGCGGGTGGTTGAATCGTTCAGCTGGAGGTTGGCGGTGGCGCTTGCGAGCGAAAGGCCGGTAGTGGTGAGCCCGCCGCCGAAGTAGGCAAAGGGCTGCGACAGGATGCTGGAGCCGGCCTGCCCGGAAAGAAGCAGCGCGACCGCGATCTCCTCGATATTGCCGGGGCTGGCAAGGCCGCTTGAGATGATCTGCTGCACCAGGGATGCATTGTTCTTGATGAGGCTGTCGACCTCGCTCGTCAAGTTGAACGCCGTGGTGGTTTGAGGCAGCTGCGCGCCCTCGTTCACCATGTGCTGCGTTTGCACTTCATACACGTTGATGTCGAGCATGACTTCGCTGCGCCCGGCAAGCAGCTCGTTCATTTCAACGTTGAAAGCCCGCATGCGCGAGGCGGGTGCGCGAAGCGTGACGGTGCGGCTGGTTTCATGCACATCCGCCGGCTGCGCGCCGAACAGGTTGCGCGCGATGTTGCCGACGTCGGTCAGCTCGGCCGTGGAAAGGCCCGGCAGGTAGATGGTTTCCTGCGCCTGCCGCTCGTACTTGTCGCGGTTGTCCTTGGTGTCCAGCGCGAAAAGCGCGCGCTTCGGGTCAAGCGGCACGGCAAAGGTGCCGGTGGCAAGCGTCAGCATTTGCGCCGCCTGCGCGAATGTTGCCCCGTCGGCGTCGAAGTGGACGCGCTCCGAACCGACCGAGCTGTCGACCACGGCGTTCAGTCCGTAAGCGTGGAGCACCTCCCGCAGCAACTCGCCCTTCGGCAGCATGAGATGGAAGTCCTGCGTTTGCGCCATGGGCTTCAGATCCACCGGCGACCCCCCGTCGTCCTCAACCGGGGCCGGCAGTTCGCTTTGCTGCCGAGGCGCGTCTTCGTTCACGTCCAGCTCGTGTTCCAGCACCAGGGGGTTGCGGCTGTCAACCGCCGCGGCTTCGGCAAAGAGCCGCTTCCAGGCAGCCTGATCTCCACCGAGCCGCGCTTTCATGCCCTGCTGCATTAGCTGCGTGGCAAGGTTGCTGCGGGCGATGGCGAGCGATGCTTCGTAATCGCGGTTCGCCGGGTCAAGGGTGTTTGCCTCCGTAAATGCCTTGACCGCGTCGGGCAGCCGGTGCTCGTCAACCGCCCTGGCTCCTTCCACAAAGAAGCGCTGTGCCTTGTCGCGGTCCCGCCGCGGCGCAGGGGAGGACGCATGCGCGGTTTGCGCCGCGGCGGGTGCGGCTGTTTGCGCGCGAACGGTGCCCGCCGCCAGGGCAAGCAGCAGGCACGGAGAAAGCAGCCGAGTCCAGGCAGTCAACGCCCGCCTCCATGCCGAAGCAAGGCTCCCAGCGTGGTGGCGCATACTTCCGGCTCGACCTCCATCAGCTCGGCAAAGCTGTAGTTGCCGGTGGCCACGGCAATGGTGGGCAGGCCGTTGGCTCGGGCCGCCGTGACGTCAAACACAGTGTCGCCGACCACGCACACGCCGGGAGCGAGCTCGCCCTCGGCAAGCCGCGCTTCGCGCCGCGCGATCGCCAGCGCGTGCCGAATCATGTCCGAGCGCACTTCAAAGCTGTCGGCGAAGCCGCCGAAGGTGAACCAGTCCCGCAGACCGGCCTCTTCCACCTTGATCCAGCCGATCGTTTCGATGTTGCCGGTGGCAACGCCCAGGGCCGCGCCCTTGCCCCGGAGATACCCCAGCATCGCCTCGACGCCCGGCATCACCTGGAGGTTCATTTCCGCCCGCCGCGCCGCGACCCGGTCGCTCATATGGGTGAAGATCGCATCGACATGGGGACGCCAGTTCGCTTCGCCGATCGCCGCCAGCCGGAAAGCATCGCGGAGGATGCCGGGGTCGGTATTGCCGTGCAGGGTCACGCCGTCGAGCAGCAGCGGCCGCCCCAGGACGTGCTCGACGGCGGCAAAAAACGAGTCGTAGTGGACCCGGTCGAGCGAGCGCAGCAGCGTTCCGTCAATGTCAAACAGGTAAGCGCCCTGCGCGTCCCAGCGGAAGCCCGGTTGGATATACACCTGTTCCGCGGCCGCGGCGCCGGGGGAAGAAAGGGAAGTCACCATGCTGCTTAGAGTAACGGAGCCGGCCGGTTCCTAGTGGAAGCTGCCTGTTCGTTTTACCTCGAGCATTGGACGTTCGCTTCGGGGCGGACGTTTCAGCCCGGCCCGCAGTTCCGCGGGATCGATCTCCAGTTCGGCAATCATGCGGCTGAGGGTATTGCGGTGAACCTTGAGGTCCTGGGCGGCCTTGCACTGGTTGCCGCGATGTGTTTGCAGCACCTCAAGCAGGAAACGCTTCTTGAACTCGCGCACAGCCTCGTCATAGGTAATGCCGCCCGCATACATCTGCGCCACCAGGGAATCCAGTTCACGTTTCACTTGTGCTTCTCGCTTTCTTAAAACCCTACCGCGCCCGGAACAGGGGCATGTGCTCGCGCAGCAGCCTGGTGCCAGCGTCGATTCTGCGCTCCAGCGCCGCCGGCGTGCCGACCGCGCCTTCCCGCGCGGCCGCCACGAAGTACGGGCCCAGCCTGGAGCCCGCCAGCAGCGTGGAGCCGGGCGAGAAAGCCGCCAGCAGCATAACCCCAAGCGTTACCAGAACCCCGCCCTTGACCACCCCGAAAACCGCCCCGAGCAGCCTGTCGGCCCAGCCAAGGCCGATGGTGCGAACCGACCACCGGATGACACGCCCCAGGAGGCCCGCCGCCACCATCACCAGCAATGCTATCGCTAAAAACGCCGCCGCCGCGGCCAGTGCCTCGGTGCGTACCCAACCTGCAAACCAGGGCGTCAGGCGGGTGTAGTTCCAGCTTGCCGCGCCGATGCCGACCACGATGCCCGCAAGCGAAAAAGCCTCCACAAAGATGCCGCGCCGGGCCGCGCCCAGGGCGGAAATCAGCAGAACTGCAACCATCACCCAGTCGACCCACGTCATCGGGAAAACTCCTCGCTCCGACGGCTACAGGGAAAGCGTTTTGCCGGTAAGTCGTTGATAGGCTTCGAGGTACTTGCCTTGCGTCTTCTCGATAATAGCCGGGGGCAGCCCGGGTGCCGGCGCCTGTTTGTTCCAGCCGGTTTGTTCCAGGTAGTTCCGCACAAATTGTTTATCGAACGAGGGCTGCGCGCCGCCCGGCGCATAGCCATCCGCCGGCCAGAAACGGGAAGAGTCGGGCGTCAGGACTTCATCGGCCAGCAGGATTTCGCCTTCGCCCCGGCCCCAGCGCCCGAACTCGAACTTGGTGTCGGCCAGGATCAGCCCGCAGCGCTCCGCGTGCTCCGCGGCGCGGGCATAGATGGCAAGGCTCAGCGCGCGCAGCGTTTCCGCGTCCCGCTGCCTGATATGCTCGGCCATCTGCGCGAAGGAGATATTTTCGTCATGCTCGCCGCCCCGGCTTTTGGAGGCCGGGGTAAACAGCGGCTCCGGCAGCCGGTCGCCTTCGCGGAGGCCGGCGGGAAGCCGGATGCCGCAGAGCGAGCCGGTTGCCAGGTAGTCCTTCCAGCCCGAGCCCGACAGGTAGCCGCGCACCACACACTCGACCGGAAACATCCGTGCGCGCTTGGCCAGCATGGAGCGCTGCCGCAGCTGCGCGCCGAACGGGGCAAGCACGGCCGGGAAGCGGTCGACCTCGGTTTCAATCAGGTGGTTGGGCACCGTGTCATGGAGAAAATCAAACCAGAACAGGGAGAGCTGCGTAAGGATGCGGCCTTTGCCCGGGATGCCGCTGCCGAGTACATGATCGAAGGCGGAGATTCGGTCGGTCGCCACCAGCAGCAGGTCGTCGCCGACCGCGTACAGCTCGCGCACCTTGCCGCTTGCGATTTTCGGGAGGCCGGGGAGGTTTACAGACAGGACCTCGCCGGCAATCTCCGGTTCTGCTTGGGCTTCTATCAGGTATTCCGGCAAGGCAGGTCCTTCCGCGTCCGATACCAGATTTTCGGGCCGGCTCCGGGCTTTGTCAATCGACTTCGCTTCAAAGCCGCTGCACGGGCGAGCGGTATGCTGGGAGGATGCGGGTGCGTGTGCTGTTCTTCGGGGTGCTGCGGGAGGCGTTCGGCGCGCGCGAGCTCCGGATGGAGCTGCCGCCCGGGCCGGCCACGGTCGGCGCGCTTTTGGACCGCTTGGCGGAACAGCATTTTCAAGCCCCCGAAGCCCGGCGGCTGTGGGCGAGCCTCGCGGTGGCCCGCAACCAAGAGTACGTGCAGAGGCGGGAGCCGCTGGAGGAAGACGACGAGATCGCGCTGCTGCCGCCGGTAAGCGGCGGAGCCGAGCCGGATCGCATAAAGCTGACCGCCCTGCCGCTGACCCCGGAAGCCGCGGCTTCGCTCAAGGCCGGACCTGACGGTGCCGTGGTCACCTTTGACGGCATTGTTCGCAACCACACGCGCGGCCGCGAAACCCGCTACCTGGTCTATGAAGCCTATGAAGCCATGGCGCTCGGGCAAATGCGGGCATTAGTCGCGGAAGCGCTGTCGCGGTTTCCGGTCCGCGATGCCCTGCTGCATCATCGGCTGGGGCGGCTGGAGATCGGCGAAACCAGCGTGCTGATCGCGGTTGCTTCCGCGCATCGGGGTCCGGCGTTTGAGGCTTGCCGCTGGCTGATCGACAGCCTGAAGCAGACGGTGCCGATCTGGAAGCAGGAGTTTTTCGCCGACGGCGCTGTTTGGGCGGACGGGGAGCCTTTTCCCGAGCCGCTGCGCCTTTACCCGGCGGCCGGAGAGCGCGCTTGAAGAAACTGCGATGGAGGACGGCGTGCCTTCTGGCGGCCTTGCTGCCCTGCGCGGGCTTGCGCTCGGCGCGCAGCATCGCGCCGCAGGACGACGCCGGGACGCTGCGGGTGCAGGTGCGGCTGGTAAACCTTTTCGTGAATGTAACGGACGCACACGGAGCTCCGGTCGGCGACCTGAACAAGGAAAACTTCGCGCTTTCCGAGGATGGGCTGCCGCAGACGATTTCCGTTTTTGAGCGGAATACGAACATGCCGCTTTCGCTGGTGCTTGCCGTGGATACGAGCGGTTCGACCCGGCGCGACCTGGGCGCGGAGCAGCATGCCGGCCGCGACTTCGCGCAGGCGCTGCTGACCCCGAAAGACCAGCTGGCGCTGTTTGAGTTCAACTCGGACGTGCGCGAGGTGGTGCCCTTTACCAACAATGTACGCCGCATCGAGAGCGGCCTCGGTTCGCTGGGGCATGGACCGGCCACGGCGTTTTACCAGGCGATTTACCTGGCGGCCGATGCCCTTGCGCCCCGCGGCGGGCGCAAGGTGCTGCTGATGATCTCAGACGGCGGCAATACTGTAAAGGGAACCGGCTATGACGAGGCCCTGGCGGAAGCGCAGCGCTCGGACACCATTATTTATTCGTTAATCGATACGCCGATCGAGGCCGACGCCGGGCGGGACACGGCCGGCGAGCATGCCATGATCACCCTGAGCCAGGACACCGGCGGCCGCGCTTTTTACGTCAAGGACGGCGGTCTGGCGGCGGCCTTTCGCAAGGTTTCGGACGACCTGCGCACCCAGTACCTGCTGGCCTACTACCCGGCGCGGGGCGGCAAGCCCGGCAACCCGCTCGGCGGCGGCAATGCGTTTCACGCGGTCCATGTGGTGCTCCGCAACACCCCTGCCCAGGCTGAATACACACCGCACTACCGCGGCGGGTACTTTCGGGCGGCGGCTTCGCCCTGAAAACCGCACAGGGGCCCTACAATGGGGGGCATGTCTCCTCCCATCAGCTCCACGGTGCGCCGGGCCCGAGCGCTGCTGCCCGGAGAAAGCGGGCAGGAAGCCCTGTACCTGCGCTTCCTGAGTGAAAAGCAGGTGCCGGTGGAAGTGAAGCTGCGCGACGGCGAAACGCTTTCCGGCTGGATCGAGTATTTCGATGAGCGCATGGTCCGGCTCACGCGCGAAGGGCAGCCGAACCTGTTTATCTACAAGGAACAGATTCGCACGATCAGCGAAATACCGCGCCGGGACGAAGCGCGCCGCCGCGCCCTGGAGCGCAAGGCAGGCGGCGCGGAAGGTGAAATCAAGTGAAGGAAACCCCGGCTTTGCCCCCTGACGTCGAATGGACGTGGGTTGCCGCGGCCGCGCCTATCGCGCTGGAAGCAGGTGCCCTGCTGCGCGACTTCTACGCCAAAGGCGTTGCCACCGAGTACAAGACCGAGGTGGACCTGGTGACGGAAGCCGACCGGACGAGCGAAAAGCTGCTGCTGGACAGGCTTTCCGCCGCTTTTCCGGGCCACGGCATTTTTGGGGAAGAAGGGACGCGCGAGCGGCTCAACAGCGAGTACCGCTGGTATGTGGACCCGTTGGACGGCACGACGAACTTTGCCCACGGCTTTCCGGTCTTTTGTGTTTCGCTTGGCCTGGAGCATCGGCCGCCGGGCACGCCGGAAGGGCAGGACGGTACGCTGGCCGCCGCGGTGCTGTATGACCCCATGCGCGATGAGCTGTTTGTTGCCGAAAAGGGCAAGGGCGCCTACCTGAACGGCCGCCGGCTCGGGGTTTCGCGCATCGGGCGCGTGGGCGAGGCGCTGCTGGCGACCGGCTTCCCGAGCCGCTCGCGCCACCAAAACCCGAACGCGCACTTTTACCATGAGATCACCATGCGCTCGCACGGGGTGCGGCGCGCGGGCTCGGCCGCGCTGGACCTGGCGTATGTCGCGGCCGGCCGCGTGGATGCGTATTGGGAGTTCCGTCTGAACCCATGGGATACCGCGGCGGGCGTGCTGCTGGTGCTGGAAGCCGGCGGCACGGTCACCGGCTTTGCCGGGCAGCCGTTTCTTCTGGACAGCCGGGAGGTACTGGCTACCAACGGCCTGCTGCTCGGGGAGCTTCTGAGCATTTTCAGCGATATGTTGGCCGGGCGAAACCTGTCTCCCATCCAGAGCCCCGCGGAGTTTGCCGCGGAGCGGAAGGCTTAGCCCTGAGGCAGTGAACGCGGCATTTCGCCTGCTACAATCGGTGAAGATTTACCAGCAAAGCATCGCACCGGAGAAGCTCCACAATGGCTTATGTAATCGCTGAACCCTGCATCGGCACCAAGGACCACGCCTGCGTCGATGCCTGCCCCGTAGACTGCATCCACCCTAAAAAGGACGAGGGCGATTTCGGCGCGGTGGACCAGTTGTTTATCGACCCAGTTGAGTGCATCGACTGCGGTGCCTGCGTCCCGGTTTGCCCGGTTTCGGCAATCTTCGCCGGCGACGACCTGCCGGAAAAGTGGGCGCATTTCGCGGACAAGAACTCCGCGCACTTTGGGCGCTAGTGCTTTGGGTTGCGAAGAGAAGGTCGCGCGTGGGCGCGGCTTTTTCTGTTCAGGTCAAAAGCTCTTGCCGGCAACGAGCATGCGTTTATGCAGGATGCGAACGACGGTAATGCCGCCTCTACGCTTGCGGTAGAAAAGGACATGGTCCTGACACTCGGAACGCCGCAAACCCGACGGTACATCGTCGCTTATGCGGCCCATCGCAGGAAAAGAGGCAAGATGGGCGCAGCAGATATCCAGTGCATCCACATATCTATCCGCCCGAACTTCGCCCCAAGTGCGCAAAGTGTATAGATGAATCCCAAGCAGATCACGTTTCGCGCTTTGCGAGTAGCTGTGGGCTGCCAGATTACCGCCTTTTAGCGATCAAGCGTGATTCGCGCTTTACTTGAGCAATCACGTCTCCCCGCGCGATGCCGCTTGCGTCTCCTTCGGCTATGGCTTCACGGAGTATTTGAAGCTTTGCCTTGTCGCTTTGTTCCTCGTGCCCCAGCGATTGCAAAGCGGCGGTTACCACGGCACTCGCATCCCGGTAATATCCTTCCGCGACATTTTTTGCGATGAAGCTGCCAAGCTCGTCAGTAATCTGAATGTGGAGGTCGGTCATGCGTTTCAGCTTAGTGCAGCTTTCCAGGTTTCGCAAGACGCGCCCCGCCGCGGTTTCCTCTACAGCGGGGCACCTCCTAAAGCGTTAAAACTCGTTCCAAAGCTGCTGGTTGTACACCTCATGGTGGAACTGCACCTCGGGCGCTTTGACAAAAGTCCCGAGTAGACGGGCGCAGCGGTCGGCCGAGCCTTGTTTCAGGTCCGCGAAGCGCCCTTTCACATCGGCGCCCAGCAGCTCGGTCGTCCACTCCGCCTTGCAAAAGTCCTCCAGCGCCGTATAGATGTTGTCCGGCAGGTAGCGCTCGGCCTGGCGGAGGTTGGCAATCTCCGATTTCCTGCCGTGGAGCCCCGACTTGAAGATGGAGTAAAGCACCAGGTACGGGTTGGAGTCGGGCGCGACCGAACGCACTTCCACGCGGGCGCTTTTCTCGTTCCCGATCGGCACCCGGATCATGGAGCCGCGGTCGGTGGCGGACGCCTTAATCTGGTTC
>CAXTSG010000033.1:0-5092 GCA_964246825.1 uncultured Acidobacteriaceae bacterium
CGCCAGCGCCGCGCGATCCCGCTCCAGCTCGATCCGCAGCAGGTCCACGCCTGCCGCCGCGCCGGCTTCCACGCGGTCTTTCTGGTACTGCACCAGCCGGTCGAAACCCTTCACCTGCTCCTCCCACTCGCGCGCCGCGGCTCGGGTGTAGGCGGCCTGCCAGTAGGCGCCGGCAATCTCCGCCGCAATCTGCCGCAACATCAGGATATGCTCGGCTTCCGCCTGCCGCTCGCCCAGGCGCGCGGTTTCCACGCGCTTGCCGCGCTTGCCGTCCAGCTCAAAAGTCTCCGTCAGGTATCCGAAATCCTCCGTATTGTCCGGAAAGGAAAAAGACCCGGCCCAGGGCCGCAAATCCTCCGAAGACAGAAACAATCTAGGATTCGGCCGCACCCGTGCCCCTGTTTCCTGCGCCCGCGCTGCCGCAATCCGGTCCTCGCTCGCCCGCGCTTCCGGCGACAGCAGCAGCCCCCGCTGCACCGCATCGTGCAGCGTCAACCGCTCCTGCCCGTGGAGCAGCAGCGCGCCAGGAAAGAGTGCAAGCACCACGGCAATCGCCCGTCGACGGCTTCTCGCGCCCCGCTTGAAAAAGCAAATCATAAGCTCGACAGCAACCTGCGAAACACCCATGAGAAAGAACGGAAACTACGCCGATCATACCCGCTCCCTAAGTGCGACTTTCGCGGTCGCCTTCAGCACCGGCCCGATGCACTGACACCTAAATATCTGTGCGAAGAAGCCGTAGCTTTCCCACGGCAGCATCCTGAGCAGGGCGTGTCAGGAATCGGCCGCCCTTGCGAAAGCACGCCTCCTGAAACAGTAGAGAACCCTGGGTGCCACCCGTAAAAGCAATCCGGGAAAGCATGCGCGAAAGGGAAGGGAGGGGCAACCGAAGCCGGGTATCGGATGTCCCGCACCGCGCTCTTAACATAGGCCGCCGGCACCCGTCCCACAAAGCCCGCGTCCTAACCGCCCGACAGCCTGCGCCGCAGCATTTCCGTCACCCCTTCCAGCAGTTCCTCCGGCACCTGGGCCTGCGCCAGCTCCGCCGTGCCCCCGCCGCGCAGCTTAAACGGCAAAAGCACCTCCCGCAGCAGGGCATCGCACGGGGTGCCGGCCGCTACGTTGGAGGCCACCACTACCGTCGGCACCTCGCCGCTTGTCGACACCAGCACCGCCGCCGTGTGCGGCACCGCCAGAAGCAGCTTGGCCGCCAGCAGCTTCACAAACTCCACATCCCGGTTGCGAAATACCCGGCACACCAGCCGCAGCCCGTGCTCGATCCGCACCTCCACCGCCAGCTGCACCGCATAATCCTCGGCAATCTCCTCGCGCAGCCGCAGCCGCTCCTTCGCGAGCGCCCGCGTTTCCGCCTGGAGCCGCAGCACCGCCTCCGCCACGCCGCCCGCGCCGACAGAAAGCATCGCCGCGGCCGCGCCCAGCTCTACCCAGTCCGCCCTGGCCGCGCGCACCGCCCGGCCCCCGCACACAAAGTGGAGCCGCAGTCCGCTCTTGAGCCGCTCGGTTTCCCGCAGCAGCACCGGGCCTATCTCGCCCAGGCGGCCCACATGCGTCCCGCCGCATGCATTTTCATCCAGTCCTTCAATCGACACCACCCGGATCGGCCCTTCGCGCGGCGGCAGCTTGCGCAGCCTTCCCTCCTCGAGCAGTTTTTCCGCTTCCTCGCGGGAAACCGTGCGCACGCCCACCGGCAGGTTCTGAAGAATATGCTCGTTCACCTGCCGCTCCACCTCCGGCAGCCGCTCCGGGAGCGCATCCCGCGCTTCCGTCAGGAGGTCCACCGTTGCGTCCTTTTCCCCCAGGTGAAACCCCACCGTCGGTGCCCCGTACCGGTCCGCCAGCACCGCCGAAAGCAGGTGCTGCCCTGTATGCTGCCGGGCATGGTCTCCCCGCCGCCCGGCATTGATCGCGCCTTCTACTTCCGTGCCCGCCGGCAAGGGCTTGCCCGTCGTGTGCCAAACCTCGCCCGCTTCATCCTCTTCCACCGCGCTCACCGGCAGTACGAGCTCCGCGCCCCCGCGCGACCGCGCCAGCAGGGTGCCGGTATCGTGCGGCTGGCCCCCGCCGGTCGGGTAAAACGCCGTGCGGTCCAGTGCTACCTGCCACACGGAAACCCCGTCCTTGCGCGCGTACTCCCTTACATCCGTCACCGCGGCGCGAAACAGCACCAGCTTCGCGTCCTGAAGATAAAGCCGTTCCCCGGGGTTCATACGGCGAGTGTACCCACCCGCGCCGCCTCGCGCACACGCTCTTTTCCAAAGCAATGACTACGGTATCCTTATTGGGAATCGCAGCCCAAAAAGGGAAGGGAACTTCGTGCCACAACAAACAGCATCGGCACCCGGACGCGCTTCGCGGGACGTCCCGCGCGACATCCCTCGAAATCTTAAGCCCTACTTCCTCTGCTTCCTCATCAAAGGCGAGCACTGGAACTCGCCCGAAGGCGCCGAAGCCCTCCTGCCAGCGCAGCTCGCCTTCCTTCGCGAACAAATCGAATGGCACCGCTACCGGCTCGCCGGCCCCGTCACCGACGGCGGCGACATCGTCGGCTTCTCCATCCTGGAAGCCGCCTCCATGGAAGCCGCCCTGTCCCTGGCCCAAACCGACCCGGCCGTGAAAGCCGGCCGCGTCGCCGTCCGCCTCCTGCCGGCCATTCTGCCCGCGCTGGATACACTCACGGTAACCTTCCCGTCAAAAATCGGAAACTAGATGCAGTTCTGAGACGGACGTGAGCTTCGCACGGTATCATCACCCGCGTATGCGGCTGAAGCTATCGACTCCCTGGATTGCAAGCATTGTTCTCGGCGGCGCCGCGGGACTTGCTTTACGTTTTGCTGCTGGAACGGGCAGCGTCGCCGGCAACAAGGGTCCCCTGGTCATGACTGTAGCCTTCCTGGTGTTGGCTCCGATTGCCGTAGGCTGGATCACTCTGAGCCTTGTTCAGAAACCGCGCGGTGTGCTGGTGTGCCTTTTTCTGCCCTGGCCGGCCATTTTGCTCAGCAACAGCCTGGCCGCTCTCCTTGATCTTGAAGGTGCGATCTGCATTCTGTTTGCCTTGCCCATCACGCTCGTCTTCGGAAGCATCGGCGGCATCCTCTGCGATGTATTCGCGGCTTCCGACGCTAAATACAAAAGAACGCCCATGGCATTTGTGACTTGCCTCCCGATGGTGCTGGCCCCCATGGAAGCTCGGCTTGCCCCGCCGACGCAGCTGCGAACCGTGGAAACGGCCATCCGCATCCAGGCTGCGCCGTCCGTGGTCTGGAGCAATATCGAACGGGTGCCGTCCATCTCGCCCAAGGAACTGCCGCCCACCTGGACCCACGGCATCGGCTTTCCCCGGCCCGTTGAAGCCACTTTGTCCTACGAGGGCGTAGGCGGCATTCGACACGCCCGCTTTGAGCACGGTCTGCTTTTCATTGAAACCGTCACCGATTGGCAGCCCGAAGACCGGCTCGCTTTCTCCATCAAGGCCGACACGGCCCATATTCCGCCGACCGTTATGGATGAGCATGTAAAAGTCGGCGGTCCGTACTTCGATGTACTTCAAGGCGAGTACCGCATCGAAAAACTCGGCGGCGGGGATGTCCTGCTCCACCTATCCAGCCGCGAGCGCCTGTCCACCGACTTCAACCTATATGCGGCGCTCTGGTCCGACGCCGTTATGCGCAGCCTGCAAAACAGCATCCTTCAGGTTGTCAAGCAGCGTTGCGAAATACACGCTCAGTCCCTACCGGCATCGTTGTAAGGATATGTGTTCGGCAAAGCGCCGTGCCGCCTTTCCGCGGAGCGGATGCATACCCGTTACAGCGAACTCATATTGTGCAGAAACTCCGCATTGTTCCGCGTCTTTCCCAGCTTATCCACCAACAATTCCATTGCCTCGGTCGGCGACAGCGGGTTCAGCACCTTGCGCAGCACCCACACCCGGCTCAGGTCGTCCTTGGTAATCAGCAGCTCTTCCTTGCGCGTGCCCGAGCGCTGAATATCGATCGCCGGAAACACCCGCTTGTCGATCAGCTTCCGGTCCAGGATCACTTCCATGTTGCCCGTGCCCTTGAACTCCTCAAAGATCACTTCGTCCATGCGCGAGCCCGTGTCCACAAGCGCCGTCGCGATAATTGTCAGCGAGCCGCCCTCCTCGATATTCCGCGCCGCGCCGAAAAATCGCTTCGGCCGCTGGAGCGCATTCGAATCCACACCGCCTGACAGAATCTTGCCGCTCGGCGGCACAATCGTGTTGTAGGCCCGCGCCAGGCGCGTAATTGAGTCCAGCAGGATCACCACGTCGCGCTTGTGCTCCACCAGCCGCTTCGCCTTTTCAATCACCATTTCAGCTACCTGCACATGGCGCGCCGCCGGCTCATCAAAGGTTGAGGAAATCACCTCGCCCTTCACCGAGCGCTGCATGTCCGTCACTTCTTCCGGCCGCTCATCAATCAGCAGCACAATCAGCGCCACCTCCGGGTGGTTCGCCGTCACGGAGTTCGCAATGGCCTGGAGCAGCATCGTCTTGCCCGTGCGCGGCGGCGCCACAATCAACCCGCGCTGCCCCTTGCCGATCGGCGTCAGCATGTCCATCACCCGGCCCGAGATCGACTCCCGTAGGGTTTCCATCTTAATCCGCTCCTGCGGGTACAAGGGCGTCAAGTTGTCGAACAAGATTTTGTTGCGCGTTTCTTCCGGCGACTCGAAATTGATCGCCTCGATCTTCACCAGCGCGAAATACTTTTCGCCTTCGTGCGGCGGCCGCACATTGCCGGAGATCGTGTCGCCGGTCTTCAAATCAAACTTGCGGATCTGCGACGGCGACACATAGATATCGTCCGGGCCGGGCAGGTAGTTGTAGTCCGGCGAGCGAAGAAAACCGTAGCCGTCCGGCAGAATCTCCAGCACGCCTTCCGCGAAAATATGCCCTTCTTTTTCGCTCTGCGCCTGCAAAATTTTGAAGATAAGATCCTGTTTGCGGAGGCCGCTCGCGCCGGGGATGTCGAGCGTGCGCGCAATACGGCTCAACTCGGTAATGTTTTTTTCTTTCAGTTCAAGGATGGTCATCAAATCACCTGATTGGGAG
>CAXTSG010000033.1:5102-16803 GCA_964246825.1 uncultured Acidobacteriaceae bacterium
TTTGGGAGGGGGTCGGGGCAGAGAAACGGGGGGGCGCCGGGGCAAAACACGGCTGCCGCAAAGGAAGGGTAGGGAAGGCTTCGTGCAGGGGCGGGAAAAGAACAGGTACGGCAGGCCGCGCTTAAGCCGCGCGGCGCTGCTCATCTTCAACTATGGGTGAATTGTGCATCAAGCGTTCCGATGCCGGGTTTGTGTCATGAAAGCGGATCAACACATCGTTTGTCGTATCCTGCAAACGAGTGTTCGGTTTGTGCAGCTTGCGCGTCGCCTTGGAGGCAAGCTGGCAAAGCTGATAGCGGTTTTCAAGGTGGGCCAATGCCCCAAAAATCAGATCAGAGCGCATTTCGATAAAAACTCCTTCATAAAGTCGTCCGCGCCTGCAACGGAATGCAGCCTTGGATGAAAAAAGTGACAGGGGTGCTGCTTCTTGATGAAGCGGTAACATAAGGCCTGCAATCCATAACCCGGTGTCGCCGCTCAAGATTTTAGACGCATGTGGTAGGGTGTTGGATTCGCTTCCTGGAATAGGCCTGCTCCCGCGGGAAAAGTGCCCCGGAAAGCTGTCAATGCGTTTACCGCAACATGAAGGTACCGCTCCCTTGGAACGAGGTCAACACCTTTTTTCATAGAAGCATGCCGCAAACTCTACAAAAAACGAGAACTGCTCCGAGAGCCTTCTCCCGTTTCTGCTCTGTCTGACGCTCGGAGCGCCTACCGGGGCGTTGCCCCGCCGCACCCTGAACTGCTACTATGAATCTCGCTGTAAGGGGCTATAGCTCAGCTGGGAGAGCGCCTCGTTCGCAACGAGGAGGTCAGCGGTTCGATCCCGCTTAGCTCCACCAAAACCTTCCCTGACAGCAGCTTCCATCCGGCTCCACCAAACCCTTCTCGGGCTCACCGCGTCTTCGCGCGGGGCAGGGCGGGGTAGCATAAAGGTGTTTGCCGGCGTAGGGTTATCGCCGACCACCATGGAGCAGAGCATGCGCACAGCAGCAGCAATCAAGGCATTCACAGCGGTCGGAGCAGCGATTCTCGCCTCGGGCGCGTTTGCCGCCGCCGAGGATGCGGGAGCAAAAACACCTAAATCCGTAACCGTCCAAATGGAAACCTCCGACGGCCGCGACGGCGGCAAAATCACCCTTGTTCAGGAAAAGCACGACATCAAGGTCCAGGCCGAGCTCAAGAATCTCGATCCCGGCGTCCACGCGATCCACTTCCACCAGTACCCGAAGTGCGATGCCCCCGAGTTTAAAACCGCCGGTGCCCACTTCAATCCCGCCGGCAAGCAGCACGGCCTCCAGAATCCCCAGGGTCACCACGCCGGCGACATGCCTGTAAACCTCAATGTCGGCGACGACGGCGGCGTCAGCAAGGTCTTCACCACAAAAGACCTGACGCTCGACCCGAAAGCGCCGAACTCTGTCTTTGCTAACGGCGGCACCGCCATCATGATCCACGCGCAGGCTGACGATATGAAGACCGATCCCGGCGGGGCCGCGGGGGCCCGTGAGGCCTGCGGCATCGTCAATATCGCCAATGCCTCCGACAAGGCTCCCGGCCTCAACTTCGGCGGCAAAGCCACCCCCAGCCAGCACTGATCGCGCCAGCAAAATGAGAACGGCCGGGCATCTGCCCGGCCTTTTCACTTCTACATTGTTGAAGGTAGATTGCTGTGCCCGGCCTGCATCGCCGCGGCCGCCCGCTCCGCCGACTCTTCCAGCTGCGTCGCCTGTCCCATCACCGCCACGGCCTTCTTGATCTCCGGGTCCCACTCCGCCCGCGCCCGTGCCCCGTCTTCTTCCGTGTACGCCGTGCTCAGCAGTTCCGCCAAGATGTTGGCCTTCACCCAGTCCAGCACCGGCGCCATCTCCGCATCGGTAAACGCGATGTTTTTCGAGTGAAGGAATTGCTTGTAAGCCTCCAGCATCTCCGGCGTCACGGTAGCATCCTTCGCCACCTGGTGCTTTCCGAGCCACTGCTGCGCGAAATCAAAGAACGTGTAGTGCGCGATCAGCACCCGCTGGATGTGTACCGGCTTCGGCTCTTCAAACGGCACGTCCGGCGCGATGCCGTCCCCGCCGTACTCGGTCCGTCCGGAATCCGTCAGCTTCACTTCGCGGTCTTTCGCGTCCTGCGGCTTGCCGTGGTTCGAGTAATAGTCGTACAGCGACACGCCCTCGTAGTTCCTCTGAATCAGCCGCCCGCTCGGCGTGTAGTAGTGATACGTCGTCAGCGTCAGCCCGGTATTTTCCGACAACTGATACACCGTCTGCACCAGCCCCTTGCCGAAGGTCGTCTCTCCCAGGATCAGCGCGCGGTCATGGTCCTGCAGCGCGCCCGAAATGATCTCGGCCGCCGAAGCTGTCCCGCGATTTGTCAGGATCACGATCGGGTAGTCCCGCCCGTCGCTGCCGTGGTTCGCCCGGTACACCTGCTCCGGATACGCCCGGCCCCTTTGCGACACGATCACCTGCCCGCGCTTCAGGAACTGGTCGCACACCGCAACCGCCTGGTTCAGCAGCCCGCCCGGATTGTCCCGCAGGTCCAGCACCAGCCCCTTCAGGTCCGGGTACTTCGCCAGCGCATCCTCCACTTCCTTGCCCGTCGACTCCTGCTCATTCTTAATGTGGATGTAAGCGATCCCCGGCTGAATCAGGTAAGTCAAATCAACCGAGTTGTTCGGAATCTCCGCGCGTACCAGGTCGAACTCCATGGTCTGCGCCTGACCGGCATCGGTGCCCGCGCGCGCAATCGTCACCTTGACGTGCGTACCCTTATCGCCCTTCAGCAGCGTGACAACATCGTTGGAATCCAACCCTTCCGTTGTCTTTCCGTCCACGGCCGTAATGATGTCGCCCGGGTGGATGCCCGCCTTGTACGAAGGCGTCCCCGCGAACGGCTTCAACACCACCGTCCTCTGCTTGTCGCCGATCAGCTGCGGCTGGATCAGCATGCCCACACCGTAGTAGTTGCCGTGCTGCTCTTCCAGCAGCTTCCCGTATTCCTTCGGGTCGAAAAAGCGCGAATGCGGATCCAGCGTTTGCAGCATCGCCGGCATCGCGCCGTCATAGATCGCGTTGCTCGGCTTATCGCCCGTCAAGGGCTCGGCATAGTTGTCGGCCACCGTCTGGTACACAGCCGCGAACTGCCGCAGCGAGTCATGGAACTCCGCATCGCCGCCGCCTGCCTGCGCGCGCACCTTCTCGCTCGCCACCACGCCCGCAACCCCGCAGGCCGTAAAAAAACAAAGAAGCGAAAACACCGCACGGCGCGTACCGAAAGGAGATGGGGGCATAGTTTTCGCGAAACCTCATCGCGCTTACCCAGTATACCCAGGCTGCCGCGCTCCCCTTCGGCCATACTCCAGCGGCCCGGAACGACGAACTGAGACCGCTGTCGTCATCCTGGGGCAAGCTGAAAAGCCCCGGGTGTTTGAGCGCCCGGGGCCTGCTTCTTGTACCGCGATCGCACTCGCTTAGGCCGCCTTCGCCGCCTTCGGGTTCACCGTCTCCTGCCCGATCTTCGTAAACTTTTCATCCCCGTTCTTGCTGTCCTCCAGGCTGTTCTGCAATTCCTCAACCGCCGCCTCCTTGCCGATCAACCCGGCATAGTCCCGCAGCGACCCATACGAAGCCACCCGGTACATCTGCTGCTGGTTCGCCGCCGTAATCAGCGCCGCATCCCGCACCGGACCCTTTTCCGTGTTCGCGATCATGTTCTCGACCTCGCCGATCATCGCCTTGGCAATCTGGTTCTCATTCTGCTCCGGCTCCCGGCCGATCTTGGTAAAGGCCGCCTGCACCCGCTCCGCATACTGCTTGCCCTTGGTCGCGCTCTTGCCGAAAAGCTCCTTCAGCTCCGAGTCATCGGCAGCCCCGGCCATCTTCTTGGCTTCCTCTGAAACCTTCTGCTCAAAATCGTGAACATACGTCATACCCGTGTAAAGCAAATCCGCAATGCTTTCCATCTTCATGAAGAACCCTCTTTCTTAGAGTGTTGGTGGTGCATCGCCCCTATATGCTGCCGCAACGGCCGTACCCGCCGCCTCACATAGGAGGCTCTAACCTGCTAGGAGGTTGGAACTTGCCCGCGAGTGCTTTAAAGGCAGAAGATCGCGTTCCATAATCCGACAACTTTCGGCGGCGGGAGCAAATTAGAATTCACATGCTCACAAAACCGGCGTAGGCTGGTGCAGTTTGGAGAGGATAATGGCGCTTCCGCAAATCACGATCGGCGACGGCCTGCTGGGCGACGCCCTTCTGTCTTCCGTGGACGTGGTGCAGGAGCTGAACCGGCACTGGTGGTGCACGGTAGTCTGCCGCGGCACAAGGGATGCGCGGGTGCCGGTGGAGGAGCTGCTGGGCCGGCCGGTCGAGGTGAAAACAACCGATGACGACGGGGTGGAGCGGGTGCACTTTTCCGGTGCGGTGCACGACGTGCAGCTGGACTACGAGGCGTGGGGCAGCTACACGGCGACGCTGACGGCGGTCAGCGACAGCTTCGCTATGGACGTGACCGCGCACAAGCAGTACTACACCGAGGGGACGCTCAGCTCGCTTGCAGCGGCCATCGGCGGACGGCACGGGTTGAGCGTGGCGGTCAAGGCGGCGGACAGCAAGGCCCTGAACTACGTGCAGTATGGGGAAACCGACTGGAGCTTTCTCGGCCGCGTGGTGGACGACCACGGCGCCTGGATGCGGCCTGCCGCAAAGGGCGTGGAGGTGTTCGACAGCTTCCAGCCGGGCTCAACCGTGCAGTGGCGCGAGGAAGGCGACCTGGTCGGCTTCAGCCTGCGCGGCCGGCGCGTCAACCCGAGCTTTTCCGGCTCGCACTACGACCACCACGCCATGGAGTCGGCGACCTTCCGGCAGTTGAGCAGGGCGCCGCAATTCTACCCGGCGGCGCAGCAGCTCACCGGTTCCGTGCTGGCGGCCTCCCGGCAGCTGCCGCCGGGCTTTGAGCCGCAGCGCGCACGCGCCGTGACGCTGGCGCACTACTCGGACCAGCTTGAGGCCGAAAGCGAGCGCAGCCTGGGCTCGGCGGTCACGGGAACGGGATCATCGCGCAACCCGACCCTGACGGCCGGCAGCACCGTCACGCTCGACGGCGAGCTGGACGCGGAAGGAACCTACGGGCTGACCCGCGTGGCGCACCGCTGGACGCGGCAGGGCTACACGAACGACTTTTCCTGCACGCCGTGGATGCAGTACCGCAACCCCGAGCCTCCCCCGGCGCGCACCTGGAGCGGCCTCGTTCCGGCCCGCGTCACCGCGCACAACGACCCCAAAAAGATGGGCCGCATCCAGGTCCAGTTCTTCTGGCAGCAGGACGGGCCCACCCACTGGGCCCGCGCCACCAGCCCGCACGCCGGCCCGGACCGCGGCTTCATGTTCCTGCCCGAGATCGGCGACGAGGTCGCGGTCGCTTTCGAGGACGGCGACCCGGAGCGGCCCGTCATTCTCGGGTCGTTCTGGAACGGAGTGCATCAGGCACCGCGCGCCGACTTCCGAGGGGGTGACGTCGCCGACAACGCGGTGAAGCGCATCATGACGCGCAGCGGCAACCGGCTGCAGATGACCGACAAGCACGGCGTGGAAACGGTAGTCTTGGCGACGCCGAACAACAGCGTCATCAGCTTGACCGAGCAAAAAGACAGTACCGGCCAGCAAGCCATCACCATTGAAGCAAAAACAGGTGACATCTTTTTACACGCCCCCAAAGGCCGCGTTCATATCGAAGCCCTGTACTACTCCAAAGACATCGGGCCGGAGAAGCCGCCAAAAAAGGATTCCAGTGGAAAGTAGGCGTTGTACGCAGATTGTAAGTGAACAGCCGTATACCGATGAGTCACGCGCGATGAAGATGAAAGCAGCCGGCGCATGTCTGAGGCGGGCGGCATGACAGCCATGTGGGGTGGACTGTTCACTGGGAGAAGGCGTCGCGTACGCAACGGGATTCTGTTCGGTTTGCTCTTTATCACTTTTATCATTTGGGGTTTCCTCGATACAAAGCTTAGCCCGGAAGGCAAATGGGTCGGCGAGATGGACATCACCGACTATGACCCGAGAGAGTACGGGGATACGCCGGGGCCGCACAAGCACGCGGCTATGTACGTCGATGTCAAAGTAGGGGACCAGATATTTGACCGCTCCATGAAAAGATACATGGGATCGGGCGAGCTGTTCATCGCGGGTGAAACAAAGCCCGTTTCGATGCGCCTGCATGTGCAGCTTGTCTCCGATGTCAATGGGTTCGGGAACGCGGCCTGCTTGATCTGGACCAGCCGAGGCATATTCTACAATGGTCCCTATTGTCACTATGAAGATGGATCTATTACTATAACTGACGATAATATTTCCGGAACAAAGTTCAAGTCTGTCTTCCACAGGGGCGACATGACGACCTACCGCGCCCTTCTAAGCAAACTGCAAGCAGAGGCTGCCCATGAGCCTATTTCTAACCCTCAACCTATTCATACTTATAAGAACGAGGAGTAGCTGAACCATGCCGGAAGAGAAAGCACCAGGGAATATGGATGTTACCAAGCCGTTGCAGAAAGATAGTGAGAGCATCTTACAAAATTTTGGAGGAGCTCTTGAAAGCGCCAAATCTATTGTCACCGATCCAGGCGGAGCATTTGACGGATTAATAAGACTGATAACGGGCAAAAACGCATATGCAAACGACTGGGTTGAAACTCCTTTTAGGAATTTGCAAGAAGATAAAATCAATTCTGAGTTCGCCATGCAAGACATGAAGCCTGGTGACTCGCAAACCTACATCAAGGGCAATGCCGTACTGCGTGTAGGAGGCGATGTTACAGCATATTTCGAGAAAAACAGGCATGAAAGAACAGAAGGATCATCCGATATCACCCACTACGATAAGCGAATCACAAGTGTCCGCAATGAGGATGACTTACTAGTCTACGGCCAGCAAAACGTGTTCGTGAATGGACGGAGCTCAGCACTATACACAGGTACTCGCGATACGAAAGCTCCTGAGGAGTTCGAGGTCAAGCAGGTGGACAGAGCCTTCTCTGCTACCAAGTTCGAGGGTGCTCTCATCGCCACCGGAATCACCGGAGCTTTGATTGAATTCACCGGCCTGGATTGCTCCCTGAAAGGCAAAGAGAGCGATCTAAAGAAAGATGTGCCGGAATATTTTAATAAGTACTTCGGCAAGAAAGCAGTAGAAGGGGCCGGAAAAAGCGTCGCTGCTGAGGGTGCAGCCGCAGCCGAAGGCGCTGCCGCGGCGGAAGCAGCCGCAGCAGCCGCGGAAGGAGCCGAGGTTGGAGTCGGCGCGGTGCTCGCGGAGGGCGCCGAAGTCGCCGCGGTGGGCGCGGCCGCCGTAGTGGCGGCACCGGAGCTGTTAGTCGTAGCGGCCGGCACGGCGGTAGCGGCAGGAGCTATTGCCGCCGTAGGATACGGCATCGGCAAACTCATCGGCGACCACACCGACACCGCGCAAAATGAGGCGGGCAGCACAGCGCCGGCCGGAAGCTAAGCTGAGGCGGGCTCCGCGCGGGAAAAGCGCGCCGCCTCGGGTTTCGCCGCGGCATAACCACGGGAAAACGCATGAAGAGCAGCATCCCAACACACGAAACGCAGCTCGCCCCCGGGAGACGACGGCGGCTTACCAGCCATAACCAGTATGCGCCGTGGAGGCGTGCGGAAACCTTGGCTTCCCATTTTTTGTTCTGGCTTCCGGTTTCCGTGTACCCCCTCGTGCACGACGAAAGAGCGTGGCTGGTCGAGTTCCTAAATCGGTTCTCCTCCCTTTTAGAGAAGGACCGCGGTCTGCGCTGCGAGGTGTTTCTGGAGTACGCCGGATTGAGCGCACAGCGGGCCATTGACCTCCAGTCCTACGCGGCCGGACGACGGGCCTTGTTCGGCATCGGCAGGAGCTCGGATGAAGACTTTGCGCCTTTGGCGACGCCCGAGGAAGTACAGGAATCACTGAGGACGAAGGAGCCCGGCAATGCGGCTATCGCCGGCCGACAGCTTCTATGGTTCCTGCATAAAGGAGCGGAACGGCAGCGTGAGCTCTTCCTGGGAGACGGATGCACGGCGATGATGTTTCTGCCCCCGGACCCCGGGACCACGCCGCCCAGGCTGCCCTTCACGCCCGCACTCCGCGCGGCGCATCCGGCTTTTCAGCACTATGACGTGGACGCAAGCATCGAAGCCGCCTATGCCGAGAAGGATGCCTTTCTCGAGAAGAGCAGGAAGCTTTTCGGCAGAGGGCTTGACACACGCGCCGAGTGGGCGCAAGCCCGGTTCGTGCTGCCGCGTTTTGCCTCGGCTGATTTTCTGAAGGCACCGGAGGACCTCCGTGATCGATGGTTCGATCTGGCGGATGTCTACCTTTTTGAAAGCCGCGCCGACGAGGGCGTGCTGCTCGCGTTTCAAAAAGAAGCTTTCCGGGAAGCACTCTCCATCGCACTCGAATCCATGGAGGCTGACAACTTGCCGTACAGGCGAAAGGGGTACGCGGGGTGATGGATTCACACAATCCCTGGGAGATCGCGCAGATTCCCGTCGGCAAGTTTCCCATAGCGGCGGACCGCCTTGATACCATGCGGGCTTACTTCCGCGCTTTCGCGAAAGTGGTTACCCAAACTGGAAGCAGGTACTCCCAAGTCTTTTTACAGACATGGAAGCTGGATGCACAAAGCTCCGGGGCTGTTCTAAACGCGCACATGAAACAGTGGCGGCCGGAAATGGGATTGGGCGTGTGGCCCGACCGCAAGCCGCCGCAAAGCTGGACGGAAGCGAGCTTCGTGGATGCCGCTGCCGCAAAGTTCCGCGGCGACGAGCCTGAGTTAAATGTGCACCGCCTTATTCGACTGACTTCACCCGGTATTGAGCCGGAAGCAGCGGAACAGTTGCGCGGCTCGGGAACCTTGGTGGAAGTATTCTCCTGTTACAAGCCGGAGCCTTTACTTGAAATAAGCAGGCGGCATGCTTTGGAGAGGATTGCTGACCAACAATATCAAGACGAAAAGTTCTACCTTCCTTTGCTGGACATGAAAAGTGTCGCCGCTTCCCGCACGCCGGAGCAGTTAGGGCAGTGGCTTGACGGCATGGATGTGTACGTTCGCGAGAGTGCGGAAGACCAGAGCATTCTGGTTCTGTCGCGATTGCCGCTTGCCTCGTTATTTGAGCAGACCCAAAAGTTGCTGCGGGAAACAACGATCCGTCTTCAGACGGCTTACCCGCGCCGCAATTGAGCGGTAATTATCCCTTTATTGAATGTGTAGTTCCGGCATCTGGTGGGTGGGAGTAAGTCTAAACTTTCCAATTCGGCAAGGAAGCCTTTGCTTAGGAACTCGTAAGAAATGAGTCCCTTCAAGCATTTTAAGCCGCCGGGCAAAGTAAGCCGCCATGAAGTCTGTCAGGTGTTTGCGGATTGCTTGTGTCTGAGGCAGAAAGCCCATCCCGATGTATCAATCTAAAATTTCGAGACAGGTTTGGTAGTGAAAACCGATTTAAGTGTTTCCACCAGCCTCTCGGCGGTTAACTCGAACGGAGAGCCCTGGAACTCCTGCTGGAAGTTACCGTTCAGCCCTCTTCCTGATAAGCCTGGCGCTCGACCCCGGAATGGGATCGCCTTGTATGGAGCGCCCTGCATATGGAATGACCCGCTCACAGCCCAAACCGGCCCGCGTACAATAATCTTGCGCCCGCAGGCTGTCGCTTGATCGCCGCCCGCGAGCCCCGAGACTGAATCCCCGATGACCCTGCGCCCCATCCCACGCCGCCTTTCGCTCCTCGCCGCCGCTACCCTCGTCCTAGCCGCATTCACCCTCACACCGCGTCCCGGGCTTGCCCAGGCAGTCTCCTCCGTCAGCAAGAATGCCGCCGCGGCCGCCCCCGTCTCGCCCTTTCACGGCGACGTCGTCGAAGACATCATCGCGCGCGTCAACGACCAGGTCATTTCCACCTCCGACTACTCGCGCGCCGAGAGTGAACTGGAGCAGCAGGCCACGCAGCGCAATCTGAGCTCGGCCGATCTGGACGACCAAAAGCGCCAGCTCCTGCGCGACCTCGTGGACAACCAGCTTCTGCTCTCCAAAGGTAAGCAGCTCGGCATCACCGGCGAGGCGGAAACCGTTCGCCAGCTTGACGAATTGCGCAAGCAGAACAACCTCGACTCCATGGAAGCGCTTGAAAAAGCCGCCGAGCAGCAGGGCGTTTCCTTTGCAGACTTCAAGCAAAGCATCCAGAACCGCGTCATTACCTCGCAGGTCATCCGCGAGGAGGTCGGCCGCCGCATCACCATCCTGCCCGGCGACGAGCGGGAGTATTACCAGAACCACCCCGACCAGTTCACCACCCCCGAGCAGGTCAAGCTCTCGGAAATCCTCGTCCCTACCGCCGACGCCGATAATGCCGCGCAGGTCGCCGAAGCGCAAACCAAGGCCGACGCCCTTGAAGCCCAGCTCAAGTCCGGCAAGGACTTCGCCGCAGTCGCCAAAGCAAGCTCCGGTGGCTCCACCGCCGCGCAGGGCGGGGAGCTCGGCGACTTCAAGCGCGGCCAGCTTGCCAAGGTGCTTGAGGACGATACCTTCTCCCTCAAGCCCGGCGAGTACACTGCGCCTATCCGCACCAAGCAGGGCTTCGTCATCCTCAAGGTTGACGCCCACACCTCCTCCGGCCTCCAGCCCTTTGAGCAGGTGCAGGGCCAGGTCGAGGACGCCCTGGGCATGCAGAAAATGCAGCCCGCCCTCCGCGGCTACCTCACCCGCCTCCGCGAGGAAGCCTACATCGACATCAAGCCCGGCTACGTCGATACCGGCTCCAGCAAGAACGAAACCCGTCCCATCTTCAGCGCCTACCAGCCGCCCGCGCCTAAGAAAAAGACGAAGGCCGTGGAGCGCACCCGTTTCAGCGGCCGCGGCCGAAGCGGTTCCGGAACACAAGTAGCCGCCAAGGCTCCGGCGGCCCCGGCTCCTCCGGCAGGCGTGCCGTCGCTGGCTGAGCTCCCCGGCGGCAGCGCCGCGGTTGCGCCCGCAACCGGCGCGGCACCGGCGCAAGCCCCTGCTACTATCGCCGCAAACACTCCGCCGTCCAAAGCCGCCGCCACCCAAAAGCCGGGCAAGCGCGAGAAAGTCCGCTTCGGCCAGGCTCCGCGCGAAGCCCTTCCGGCGGCCGACACCCGCACACAGGACGCGGGTGCCTCCGCCGCCAACGGCAACGGCTCCAACGGCGAAACCGCCGTCGCCCAGAACGACCCTAATGCCGCGGCCGTGCCCGCACCCGGCAGTGTTGCGAGCAATGTGCGCTACAGCAACGGCGAAAGCGCCACGGAAGATCAAGCGACCGAGAAGAAGACCAAGACCCGCTTCTCCCAACGCCCTACCCTTACCAAAGCTGCCAACGCTGATAAAAAAGCCAAGGAAACCGCCGACCCCTACGCTGCTCCCGCGCCCGACTCCCAGGAGATCGCCGACAAAAGTACGCAGGACCGTCCGCTCGGTCTGGAAGGCGACACCTCCAAGAAGCCCGCGAAGCCCAAGCCCGCCGGTGTCAAAAGCCGCTACTCCGATGAAGCCGGTAAAAAGAACGATGCCCCTACCCCTGTCACCGGCCCGGACGCTAACGCCCCCGCAACCCCGGTCGGCCTGTCCGGCCAAACCACGCCCTACCATGAACCTTCGCCGCGGGCCGCTCCCGGCAGCGACGCGCCCGTTCCTACG
>CAXTSG010000034.1:0-6079 GCA_964246825.1 uncultured Acidobacteriaceae bacterium
CGCCTCACGCATGCTTCGGGCGAGCCGCAGGCACCGGCTACGCTGCGCGCCGCGCGCCCCTCTGACCGAGTGCAGCTGCGCTACTCGCGCGGCGCGCCGAAGCGGGTGAAAGAAGTGCTGGAGCGCATGGGCGTCGCCCCGCCCGAACGCGCCGGGTGGCCGCTGCTGGAGTGGGCGGGCGAGATCGTCTGGCTGCGCGGGGCGGTGCTGGAGCTGACCAGGGTTTCGTCGCAGCTTGTTGTTGAAATCGACGAAAGCAATAGCTAAACTCCGCGCATGTTGCTCCCTGGCTTCATCCTGAGCATGATGCTGATTTTGAGTCAGATTGCAGCGGCTCAAAGCGGGCCGTCCGCTTTTACACAAGCATTGCTTGCCGCCCGGCAGCCGCTGCTTCTCACGCCATCCGGGCTTACCGGCAGCGGCTCCGACACCCTTCGCGAAGCTGTGCAGCCGGCGCGGTATGTGCTGCTCGGTGAAGATCACTATACTCTTGAGATACCGCAGCTTGCCGCGGCTCTATGTGATATTGTCCACCCGGACGCCTATGCCGTGGAAGTCGGCCCTTACGCAGCTCGCTATGTCGCCGGCCTTATAGAGAAGCCCCCGGCCGATCGTGTCTCGTCCATGGAAAGCTACCTCCGTAAGTACCCGGCAAGCATCGCTTTCCTTAACAGCCGGGCGGAGAACGACCTGGCGGCGCACTGCGCCGGCCCGCATACTGCTTTCTGGGGCTTGGATCAAGAGTTTCTCGGCGCGGCCGGATCGCTGCTCGCAGCCATGACAGCGACAGCGCCGGGGCCTCAAGCCCAACAGGCCATCGTGCAGGCGCAAAAAGAGGAGAAGGTGGACGAAGCAAAAGCACGCGCAAGCGGCGACTATCTACAACTCTTCCTCGTTGCTGCCACAGACCCGCAAATAGCTGCCTTACAAAAGGGAGTGGATGCGGATGGGAACGCGCAAACACGCGACCTGCTGCATGAGCTTACAGCGTCGCGCAGCATTAACCGGCTGCATGCGAGCGACCTTGGTGCGTCGGTTGCTGAACGCGCGAAATTGTTGAAGCAGCACTTCCTTGCCCGTTACTGTCCGCTGGCTGCGGCGAACCCGAATGCAAAAATCCTGTTCAAGTTCGGGGATAATCATATGGGCAAAGGATTGAATGCGACGCATGATCTCGACCTCGGCGACTTCATCGCGGAGCAGGCTGCCGCGGAAAATGCAAGTTCCCTGCACATCCTTGTGCTCGGCATGCGCGGCACAAGCTACACCATGCCGGGCTACGGCAAACCGATGGGGAAGCAGCCTTTCGATATGGCGCAGGAAGCGAGCTATGGCTGGATGGCGGCGCTTTCCGACCAAACCCTACAGCAAGGCCCGGCTCAGGATGGACAGGTGCTTACCCTGTATGACCTCCGTAAACTACGCTATCGCGGCCTGGACTTATCGCCGGAATGGGAGAAAACAATTTACAGCTTTGATCTTTTAATTGTGGAGCCCAGTCTTACTGTTGCGGAAGAGATTCAGTGAAGGGGACGCTGTATACCTTTGGCTTAAGTTGTAAGATACGGCAACTTAGCGTAGCTGACGAAAAGCGTCATCCTGAGCGGAGCGAAGGACCTGCTTTTCTCGGCCAGGAATGAAACAGCAGGCCCTTCATCACTTCGCTCTTCAGGATGACGCTTCTATTGCTACATCGCATATAGCCCTGTCACAATATGCGGTCCATTTACGCTTACCCGGCTAGCGCCTCGCCCAGCCACTCCGTAAACGCATCCGGGCTTTGTTCGCGGCCGAGAAATGCCTGCACCAGGTCCTTGCCGGGGCGGGAGCCGCCCGGTTCCAGCACCGTCTCGCGGTAGCGCTCACTGACCGAGGCTGAAAGTAAATCGCCTTCGGCGCGGACCTTCACGAACTCGTGGAAGAAATCGAGTGCGATGACTTTGTCGAACAGGTAAGTGTAGTAGTTCGAGGAGTAGCCCACCAGGTGCGTGAAGCTTGCGAAAAGCTTATTGCCTTCGACCCAACCGTACGGCAGGAAGCGCCGGTAGTCTTCCGATAAAAGCTTGTCCAGGTCGAGCGCGGCCGGGTCCAGGCGGTGCGTGTCGAGCGAGTAGCTGGTGTAGAAGAGCTGAGTGCGGATGGCGTCGGCGCGGCCGAAGGCTCCGGCACGGTTCATGCGCTCGACCAGCGCCGCCGGGATCGGCTCGCCGGTTTCATGGTGGTGCGCGAAGCGCCGCAGCAGCGCCGGGTCGCGGAAGAACTCCTCCAGCATCTGCGAGGGCACCTCGACAAAGTCGCCTTCGGTGGCGATGCCGCTCAACCCGGCCCACTGCTGGCGGCCGCCGAGCAGGGCGTGCATCAGGTGGCCGAACTCGTGAAGGAAGGTCGTCACATCCGAGTGCTGGAGCAGCCCGGGGTCCTCGCCGCGGCCTCCTGAAAAGTTACAAATCAGCGCGGCTTCCGGCAGCTGCCGTCCTCGGATGCCGGAAATCAGGGGCGCGGCGGAAAACCACTTGTCCTTCCCGTCGCGCGGGTGCATGTCGAGGTAGAAGCGGCCCAGGCACGCGCCGTTTGCGCGCGCGTCCCACACGTCAAAGGTCGTGACGCTTTCGTGCCACACCTCGGCATCCGGCACGGGCTTGATGCGGACGCGGAAAAGCTCTTCCACCAGCGCGAGCACCCCGGCCTGCACCCGCTCAAACGCGAAGTACGGGCGCACGGCTTGCGAGTCGAACTGAAAAGCCGAGCGTCGGAACTGCTCCATCCAGTAGGCGCGGCTCGCGGCGTCGATCGCCTCGGGCTCGGGCTTGCCCGCGCCCGACGCCGCTTGCCGGGCAGACCGCAGCACGGCTGCGTACTCGGTTTTGGCGCTTTCGGCGGTGGCCGCGTCCAGCTCATCGAGGAAGCGCACCAAGTTCGCGGAAGACTCCATCATCTGATCCGCCATGGCCAGGTCGGCCCAGGTCGGGAAGCCGAGCAGCCCGGCAATTTCCCGCCGCACGGTCAGCAGCTCCTGGAGAATGGGCACGTTCCGCGGAAAGGCGCGTGTTTGATAGGCGAGGAACATGCGCCGGCGCAGGTCGGCGCTTTCGGCAAAGGTCATGACGGGCAGGTAATCGGGAAACTCGGTCGTCAGCACAATGCGGCCGACGTGCTCGCCCTCAGTGTGCGGCCGGTGGTTTTCGATGAAGTCCGCAGGCAAGCCGGCAAGCTCTTCCGGCGAGTCCAACGGGACCGTGCCGACGCTTTCCTGCACATTGCGGCCAAAGCTCAACCCAAGCATCGTCGCGCGATCCTGGAGTACGCGCAGCCGCTCGCGCGTTGTCTCATCGCGGTCCACGCCGGCCAACCGATAGCTTAGCAGCGTTCGCTCGAGATAGTGCCGGGTTGCGGCATCCTCGGGCACCGCGAGCGCGCTCAGGGCCCGGTACACGTCGCGGTTGAGCCCGAGCGCGATGCCGGCCTGGGCTACATCCTGAAGGCGCGCCTGCGCCGTGTCGCGCATACTTTTTTCCGGGTGAACGCTGTTCATAAGCGACAGCTGCGAGCCCGCCGCGCTTAACAAGGCTACCGCGTCGTCATAGCGGCGCAGTGTGTTTTCACCGCCTTCCGCGGTAAGCGCCAGGAGGTGTTCCCCGTGCAGCCGCAGGGCGTCGGCAATCCACTGCTCCAGGGCTTCGGCACCGGTCAAGGTCCAGGGATGCGTCAGGGTTGCTGCGTCGGCAAGGGTCGGAAGGGTAGACATGGTTCCAGTGTATCCGCGGCAGGCACGCGATTGCGCCCTCCGGCGCGACCGGCTAGCATCAGCACACACGCCTGCCTATGAGCTTTCCCGCACCCTCCAAATTACCCCTTCCCGCGCCGCTTCAGGCCAGGCTTCAAACGGTGTGCGTCGCCGTTACAGGCTGCGAAGCAGGGGCCTTGTTCCTCGGCGCGGAAGAAGCCCTGCGGGAAAGCAGCTTTCTTGAACTTCGTTTGGATGCGCTTGAATCCCCGGCTGCCGCTCTCGCTTCCCTTCAGGATTTCTGCGCACAGCATCCGCGGGCTGCCGTGCTGGCCACCTGCCGGCGGGTGGAGGGCGGGGGTGCGTTTCGCGGCTCGCCGGCAGAGGAGCTCCTGCTGCTGGAGCAGTGTGCCCGGGCTGGCGCGCTGCTTGTGGATGTGGAGCTGGAAACGCTGGAAGCAGCCGCGCCGGAGCGACTGCGGGTGTTTGGCGAAGCGCTGCGGCAGGCCGGAGCTTTTCCTCTGGCCAGCGCGCATGATTTCGTGGGGACAGGCGACCTCCATGCGACGTTCGGCCGCCTCCGGGCTGCCGGCGCTCCGGCGCACCCGGCTGTTTATAAGGTGGTTTCCACGGCGCAGGCGCTTACCGACAACGTGCGCATGCTGCGCTTTCTTGAAGAGGCCGCGCGGGAAGTGCCCGTGGTCGGCATCTGCATGGGAGCCGCCGGGCTGCCGAGCCGGGTGCTGGCGCTCCGCTCCGGGGCCCTGTTCACGTTTGCATGCGCTGAGGGCGGCGAACCGACGGCGAGCGGTCAAGTGTCAGCGCGGCTCCTGCGGGAGCAGTACCGGGCCGCAGAGCTGACGCAGGCGACTGCCGTGTACGGGCTTGCAGGCAATCCCGTAGCACATTCGCTTTCGCCCGCGCTGCACAACGCGGCCTTTCGCGCCGCCGGGATCGATGCGGTGTACCTGCCTTTTCACACCGCTGCTGTCGCTGATCTTCGGCTCTTTGTGGAGGATTTGCGGGTACAGGGCCTCAGCATCACCATGCCGTGGAAGGTTGCGATGTATGAGGAGCTTCTCGCGTCGCCGAGAAGCGCGGTCAACGCGGACGTCCGAAGCATCGGCGCAATCAATACGCTGGTTCAGCGCGAGGACGGCAGCTTTCTGGGCGCGAACACGGATGGCCGCGCGATTACCAAGCCGTTGGCGCGGCGCATCGCGCTCCCGGGCACCCGCGTTCTGCTTCTGGGCGCGGGCGGAGCGGCGCGCGCGGCGGCCTTCAGCCTCGGGGCACTTGGGGCTCGGGTTTCCATTCTGAATCGGAGCGAACCCGCTGCCGCGCAGCTTGCCCGCGCAAGCGGTGCTTCCGTTGCGAACCGCGCGCGGCTGGGGAATTTTGCGGTCATCGTGAATGCAACTTCCATAGGCATGCAGGGGCAGCAGCCTGCCGAGCCGCTTCTCGATGAAAGCGTGCTGCGCGGGGCGCGCCTGGTGTTTGACATGGTGTACCGCCCGCGGGAAACAGCCCTGATCCGCTCGGCGCGCCGCCTCGGCATCGAAGTGATAGACGGGTTGGAGATGTTTCTGGAGCAGGGCGCGCAGCAGTGGACGCTTTGGACCGGACAAACGGCACCGAAACAAGCCATGCAGCAGGCGCTGGAAGCAGTGCTCGGCCTGGAAGATGCTCGGACGAAGCAAGGGGAACAGCATGGCGAAGTATGACGCGGTTGATCGATTGATGAAGATGGCAACAGAAAAGCCCGCGAAGGCGAGCGCGGCGCAGTCACGCGGAGAGCGCGATGCCGAGGCGGTGCTTGAGGCCCAGGTCGCCGGGGCTGAACCTCTGCCGCAGGCGGGTACGGTGCCGACGCCGGGGAGCCCTGCCCTGGCGGTTCCGGAGATGAGCCCCAGCGAACGGGGCCGGCAGATTCTAGGGGCGCTTCGGCCTTTTCTGCCGGCGGTCGGCGGCGCGCTGCGCCTTGTGGACCACGGGGCAGTGCAGGCCGTGGCGCGCCTGCTGCCGATGCTCGGCAATCTCGGGTCTTCGCAATCCGCGAGCCCGGCCGCGCCCCCGGAAGTGATTCGGCACTCGGAAAAGCAGCAAAGCGCCTTTCAGGAGCAGCTTGCCGGCTACCGGGCGCGTCTGGAAAATGCGGAAGAGCAGATGCGCCGGATGCGTGAAACCCTGGAGCGCACAGTAGCGGAGCAGGGCTCCCTGACCCACAAGGGCAGCCAGCTTGCGGATCGTACCCGCCTGCTTACCGCTGCTGTTGTTATCTTCGGCTTAATAGCGGTTGCGTCGCTGGTGCTGGCCGGGGTCGCACTCCACCGCTGAGGAGCGGAGCCGTACCGC
>CAXTSG010000034.1:6089-11132 GCA_964246825.1 uncultured Acidobacteriaceae bacterium
GTGTACCATTCCCGGTGCGCACCGGGACTCCCCACAAAGTGGCATTTTTTCGTTGCCAACCGTTACGAAAGGAAGCTAGGATGCCGACAATTGCTGTACAAACCTCGTGCCCTCCAGGTACAGCGTGTCCTGGCTAGCGCGATGCCGGCCAACGCAGTTGCACGCAGGCGATTGTTTCGGAGAACCCGAGGCCGTCGTTTACGGAGAGTTCCCCGATGGCGTGGTATGCCTATTGTGTCACCGAGAAACAAGCCTTTCCTGAACTGCTTCGACACCGCAAACCCATTCCGCTTGAATCCGTGACGGGTATCGAGGGCAATCAAGTCTTTCTTTACCCGGCCAGCGATCTTGCCGTCGTGGTTTCCGAACATCTCCCCTCTGAAACACCGTCACCGCAACATGCCAAGGACCATGCCCGGGTTATCGCGGATTGTTTCGGGACGGCCACGGTGCTTCCGTTCCGCTTCGGCACGGTCTTTGCCGATGATGAGCTGCTGCGCCGGTCTGTGCGCTCCAATCAGCGTCAGTTCCTGGCCAACCTGGCAGCCTTGCACGGCAAAAGCGAGATGCATATCAAGTTGACGCTGGACGACTGCTGCCGTGAGCAGATGCGCGATGCTTTTACGCCCGTGCCGCCGGGGAGCCGTACTTACTTGACGGATCTTCGGGAAACGGCAGCGCGCCAGCGCGAGCGGCAAACGCGCGCCCGCTCCTTGTCCATGCAGATGAACCGCATGTTTTCGCCGCTTGCCGAGGAGATCAGCTGCCGACGCCTGGAGTCGGGCAAGATGCAGCTGGATGTGAGCCACCTTATTTCCTCGCGGCTGGTGGAGCGCTACGGAAACAAGTTCAGCATGGCGCGCGAGCAGATGCGCGACTGCCAGATGCAGCTTTCCGGGCCGTGGCCGCCCTACCACTTCGTCCACAGCCTTACTCGGACGGCAGCGGCTCCCTCTTCCATGCCGCTGACGGCACGAGCCATCCCGGCCTGAACGTCATTTACGGGAACGCGGCCTGCCGGGTTCCTAGGAGTTCGGCTGCTTGCGCGCGAGAAGCATTGCTTTTTCGCCTTCTCGCCGCATCGCGCCCGCGCGGTCGATCTTCTGCCAGAATGCCAGAAAATAGTTCACGGCCGAGAGGATGGAGACTACAGCCATGAAGTAGATGGCGGCGACCGCAATCAGATCGATCGGAATCTGAAACCAGCCGATGTGCCAGGCGCTCCAGCGGCGGTCCAGCACCGCGGCCACGACGGAAACAATCTGGATCACTGTTTTGAGCTTGCCTAAATCGCTGGCCGCGATGGTGAAGCCTTCCGAGCTTGCGATGGAGCGCAGCCCGCTCACCAGAAACTCGCGCCCGATCACGACGGTGGCGATCCACGGCTTCACAATATGCGGGTTGAACTGCACCAGGGCGATGAAGGCGGCCGTAATGAGGAGCTTGTCCGCCAAGGGGTCGAGCAGCATGCCCAGCGTTGTGATTTGGCCGCGCTTGCGCGCCAGGTAGCCGTCCACCCCGTCGGTAACAAACGCCAGCAGAAAGAAGATGGAAACGCAAAGTTCCTGCGTTCCGGGCGCAAAGCGTATGGGGAAGTGCGGTGAAAGGAGCCAGATCAGCAGCGGCACGCAGCAGATCCGGCTCATCGTGATGGAGTTGGGAAGATTCACACGCTTGATGGAAGCCTGCCACGTTCGGCTCTAGTGAGATGCCCCTTCATTATGCACCAGCTTTTTCCATATTTGATGAGGCGCGGCACATCCCGCGCCTGCCGGGTCAGCTCATGCGCGGGATGCAGCCCCGACCCTCGACGCAGACCAGGTTGCTGCCGACGGCGCGCGCCTGCTCCAGTGCGGCGACGGCGCAGTCCACCAGCTTTTCCCGGGGAATGCCGCGCTTGGCCCGGAGGCTTGCGGCCCCGACCGTGACCGTGGCGGAGTGGCGTTTTTGACCGGAGTAGACGCCCAACTCCTCAATGCTGCCGCGCAGCCGTTCCGCGATCTGGGTTGCGCCGTCCGTGCCGACACCCGGCAGCATAACAACGAAGTGCTGAGGATCAAAGCGTGCCACCATGTCGTCGGCCCGCCGCAGGCTGTCTTTGAGCAGCCCGGCAACCTGCGCCTGTACCAATTCGATAAAGGGTAGCCCGAGATCGCGTTTTTGTTCCGCCAGTCCGTCGATGGAAAAGAAAAGCAGCGCGATGGAGTGGCGGCGGGCTGCCGCCGGGTCCCAGGCCGCGCGCAAGCGCCTGGCGAAAGCCAAACGGTCGGCCGTGCCGGTGCGGGGGTCCAGATGCCGAGCCCCTTCAGACGGAGCACCGCCGGGCAGTCCGGCAAAAGCCGCCTGGCGAAGCAGAAGGAAATCTCGGCGGGCTTCCCGGTGGCGCATCTGCGCCGGCATAACAATAAGAGCGGCTCCGAACAAGGGCGCCCAAAGCGATTCCACCAAGAGCGGAAGACCAATCGCCCGGAGAGAAGGCCCCCCTACCAGCGGGATGCCGTCGGCCAGCAGGGTACCCGCGGCCAGCAGCATGGCCCAGCCGCGAGGCATAGCGGCAAAGGAGCCCGTGAGCGCGACCAAAAGAGCGATGCCGGTCTGCAACAGCAGCAGCTGCCCCGCACTGGCGGAAGAAACTCCGAGCGAGAGCACCGCCACGATCAGCGCGGAGAAAGATACCAGAAAGGCGCGGGTTTCCTTTCTGCTCCGGTATTTCGCAGGAACAAGGAGAAAAATAAGCAGCAGGAGGCTTACAAAAATGCCGCGTAGGGCGAAAACATGCGGCGCGATGAGCCCCCAAGCCCGCTCAAGAAGAAGCAGGGCATGAAAGCAAAGGCAGGCTCCGAAAACAGCAGGCAGCGTGGTGCCGGCTGGAGCCGCGGCCTGCATCTCGGCAAATTCAGCTTCAAACTCCAGAGGAAACGTTTCAAGCGGTTGAATGGGGATGGCAAAGGTGCCCTGCGGACCTTTTCGAGCGGCGGAAGTAGTTGTCTCGAACATGGCTTCCCTATCGGCAGGGGCGGGAGTTTCACCCGGGATTCCAGAAAACCAAGCCCGGCGACATTCCCATTCTGGCACGCGCCCGGGCCGGAAGAGCCAAAACGAAACATTCGGCGCTTGCCGACCCGTTACGCCGGTACTCTGCCGCGTTTCGAATCAGTCTCAGGCATAGATACCGCGCTGCTTGATGGCAAAGGCGACGCGGTCCATGGCGAGCATGTAGGCCGCGATGCGGTTGTTGACTCCGTGTGCCTCGGCATAGCGCACCACATCCTCAAAGCCGGCGGCCAGAATCGCCTCCAGTTGATTATTCACGGCGTCTTCCTTCCAGAAGTAGCCCTGCCGGTCCTGCACCCATTCAAAGTATGAGGCCGTCACGCCGCCGGCGTTCGCCAGGATGTCGGGAATGACAAAAACGCGCTTTTCCGCCAGGATTTCATCGGCAACGGCGGTGGTAGGACCGTTTGCGCCTTCGGCAATGATGCGGGCCCGGATGCGCTCGACATTGCGGCTGGTGATTACATTTTCCATGGCCGCTGGGATCAGGATTTCGCACTCGAGCAGCAGCAGCTCGTCCGGGTCGTAGGCTTCCGCTCCGCGAAAGCCGAGGATGCTGCCGTTGCGCAGGCGGTGCTCGGCGAGCGCGTGGATGTCGATGCCGTCCCGGTTGTAAAGGCCGCCGTCGTACTCGGCGATGCCGATGATGCGGTAGCCGGCCTCCATCATCAGGCGCGCGGCGTTTGCCCCGACGTTGCCGAAGCCCTGAAGAATGACGCGGCAGCCTTCCCTCGGCAGCCCGAGAAAACGCAGGGCTTCGTCGCACACCTTGCGCACGCCGCGGCCCGTTGCCTCGCGGCGGCCGCGGGAGCCGCCGATGGAAACCGGCTTGCCCGTTACCACGCTGGTCACCGTTTGACGCATGTGCATGGAGTAGGTGTCCATGATCCAGGCCATAGTTTGCTCGTCGGTGCCCATATCCGGGGCGGGCACGTCTTTTTCCGGCCCGATGAAGTCAATAATTTCCGCCGTGTAGCGGCGCGTCAGCCGTTCCAGCTCGCCCTGCGACATCTTTTTCGGGTCGCAGATGACCCCGCCCTTGGCACCGCCGAACGGGATGTTGACGACCGCGCACTTCCAGGTCATCCAGCTGGCCAGCGCGCGCACTTCGTCCAGGGTCACATCGGGCGCGTAGCGGATGCCGCCCTTGCCCGGACCGCGCGCCTGCGAGTGCTGCACGCGATAGCCGGTAAAGACCTCGAAGCGGCCGTCGTCCATCTGCACGGGAAAATGCACAATGATTTCGCGCGAGGGCTGCCGCAGCACCTTCCAAATGCCGTCGTCAAGGTTGAGTTTGCGCGCGGCATATTCAAAGCGGGCCGCCTGCGCCTCCCAAGGATTAATTTCCTGTTCCAGTGACACAGTTGCTGCCATCATTCCTACTCCCCACCGCACAAGATGCGCCGGCGCGGGCAAACGACCCGAGTATAGGCTTCGCTTCCCCGGAGGGGCAACCTCGGAAGCCGCTGATAGGGAGCGCCGTTTACCATGGAACGACGCCATGCCCGAGCCTTTCGCTTCCCTGCCGCCGTCCGAGCCTGCCCGCGAGCGCTTCCTCCATCTGGCGGCGGAACACACGCTGGTGCCCTTGTTTCTGCGGCTCAACGCGGACCTGGAAACGCCGGTCCCCGCCTTCTTGCGCCTGGCGGCGGATGAGCCGGAGTGTTTTTTGTTGGAGTCGGTCGAGGGCGGCGAAAAGATCGGCCGCTATACCTTTATCGGCGTCCGGCCTTTTCAGAAAATCCTTGCGCGCGGGCCCGAGCTGCTGATCTTTGAAAACGGACGGGAAGAACGGCGGCAGGGCGACATTTTCAAGCTCCTGCATGCTGCCCTGGACGGGCACAGGCCCGCCCGGCTGCCGGGTTTGCCGCCGTTTACCGCCGGGGCTGTCGGCTTTTTCGCATACGACACGGTGCGCGGCATTGAGAAGCTGCCTTGCCTGGCCGAGGACGAGCTCGGGATGCCGGATGCCTGCCTGCTCTTTTTTGA
>CAXTSG010000034.1:11142-13002 GCA_964246825.1 uncultured Acidobacteriaceae bacterium
GGTGCTGATCGTAACCGCGGATGTGCGGACAACGGAACCCGAAGAGGCTTACCGGCTGGCGCAGGCCCGTTTGGAGGCCCTGGCGCACCGGCTCGGGAGGCCGCTGCCTTCCGCCGCGCCCGCGCCGGCCGCCGCGTCGGTGCCGCTTGCTGTCCATCCCCGTACAAGCAAGGCTGCGTTTCTAGCCTCGGTTGCTCGCGTCCAGGAGTACATCACGGCCGGCGACATCTTCCAGGCGGTGCTGTCTCAGCGCTTTGACGTAGTGCCGGAGGTGGACCCGTTCCTGATCTACCGATCGCTGCGCATCGTGAATCCCTCGCCGTATATGTACTTCCTGCGGCTCCGGTTGGGGGATGGTCCGGAGCCGACCCATATCATCGGCTCCTCGCCCGAGCTGCTGGTGCGGGTTACCGGGCGCAAGGTGGAATACCGTCCGATCGCGGGGACGCGCCCGCGCTCGGAGGACGCGGAAGAAGACGAGCGCATTGCCGGGGAACTGTTGGCCGATGAGAAGGAGCGCGCCGAGCATGTGATGCTGGTGGACCTGGGCCGCAATGATGTAGGCCGAGTCAGCGAGTTCGGCAGCGTGCGCGTGCGCGACCTGATGCACATTGAGCGGTACTCGCATGTCATGCACATTGTGAGCGCAATCGAGGGCAGGCTGCGTGAAGGGCTTACGGCGCTGGACGCCCTGCGGGCCTGCTTCCCGGCAGGGACGCTTTCCGGCGCGCCTAAAATCCGCGCAATGGAAATCATTGAAGAGCTGGAGCCGGCGCGGCGCGGCATCTACGGCGGGGCGATCCTGTATGCCGATTATTCAGGAAACCTGGACTCCTGCATCGCCATCCGCACCCTGCTGCTGCAAGGCGAGCGCGGCAGCGTGCAGGCCGGGGCCGGCATTGTGGCCGACTCCGTACCGGAGCGCGAGCACGAGGAATGCCTCAACAAGGCGCGAGGGGTGCTGCGGGCTATTGAGCGCGCCCGGGGCCAGGCAGCGCCTGCCCGGTAGCAAAGCCGCCTCATTGCGGGCGTGCAACCTGCACTCGGACGCTCTCCTCTCACTACGCACACCACCCTCCACAAACCCCGGCAGGGCGCCGGGTTCCATTTGCAGAAGCAGGGTCAGCAATCCAAAAAGGAGACAGATGTCGGCTACAGGTTCCGTGGTGGCGTTTTTTGATTCGGAGCGGGAAGCTTCCGAGGCGATTAAGGCATTGCATGCCGAAGGGTTTCAGGCTCACCAGGTCGGCGCGGTGCGCGGGGGCAAGCCCGGCGGCAGCGTCGAAAGGGCAGGCACCATGGGCTTCAGCGCGGCGGAAACAATGTGGGACAAGGTGCGAAGCTTTTTCGATGTGAACGGCGGCAGCGGGCAGCACCAGTCGGATGAGCGCGTCCATGCTTCCGGAACTCCCGGAATTAGCGCGGGCATGTACCCTTACGATCACAGCGATCTGGCTTACCTTTTGAAGGGATTCTCCATGCCGGAAGAGCGGGCGCGGTACTTTGAGCATCGGCTCGGCAGCTCGCCGGGCGGTGTGCTGCTGACGCTTTCCGCGCCGGAGCGCGAAGAGGAAGCTCGGCGCATCCTGACCCGGCACGGTGCCGACCTCGGCGGCACCTCCGCAAACCAGGACAATTCCGCGGGTTCAAGCTATGGGGACAGCGCGGGCCGTCCCCATGCCGAGATGCTGGGCGAGGTGCTTCGCGTGCAGGAACAGCGGAGAAACCGCGAGGACATTCCCGAGTTCCGCATGCCGTTGATGAACGAGGAGCCGTCGGACCGGGAGGTTGCCGTGCGGCAGGAGATTGCGGCCGGGAAGCGGAGCTCCGGGGGCACGGACGCGCGCAGCGCAAGCGTCC
>CAXTSG010000034.1:13012-16792 GCA_964246825.1 uncultured Acidobacteriaceae bacterium
GCGCTCTTCTCGGCCGGTCCGATGAGGTGCAAACACGCGCTGTCCCTTGGGAGAGTCGGCATCGGGGGTGCTTGTCTTCTCGCGGCTCTTGTGCCTGCGTCGGCAGCGGAGGCGCAGGCAGCCGCGCCCTGGTGGAAGGGCGCTGTGTTCTACGAGATTGTTCCGCGCTCGTTTCAGGACACCAACAGCGACGGAATCGGCGACCTCCAGGGCATCACTGCCCGGCTGCCGTACCTCGAACGGCTTGGAATGGACGCAATCCTTCTGACGCCGATGTACCCCTCGCCGGGTATTGATGACAGCGCGATCTCGGATTTTGAAGCGATTGCTCCGCAGTACGGCACCATGGCGGACCTGGACCGGCTGATTGCCGAAGCCGACGAGCGGCACATGCATGTGCTTCTGGATGCGGTTCTGGACTGTACTTCAGAGACGCACCCCTGGTTTACAGAGTCGCGCTCGTCGCGCACAAGCGCGAAGCGCGACTGGTACCTTTGGCGCGATCCCGCGGGCTACAGCGCCGACGGCAAGCCGATTCCTCCGCAGATTGGGCATAGCGGTTCGGCATGGGAGTGGGACGCGGAAACCGGGCAGTTCTTTTCCGTCCGTTCCGTGAAAGCGCCGGAGCTGAACTGGCGCAACCCGGCCGTGGAAGAGGCCATGTTCGCCATGCTGCGCTTCTGGCTTAACAAGGGGGCGGCCGGTTTTCGTTTCCGTGCCGTTCCAACGCTGTCGGGGGATGAGCCCGCAGTGAACCACTTCGTGCAGCGCCTTCGCGCGCTCCTGGCGGGCTACCCCGGCGACCGTGTGCTTCTGGGCGCAACCGAGGCGTCCGGCCCGGCGTCGATGCCGCGGCACGATGCGCGTGCTGAGCTCCAACTGGCCGCGGGCGTGGTACCGAGCCTCGGCGAGGGGAGCGCGCACCGGCTGGACGCGGCGTACTTTCGCGGCATCCTCGGCAATGCGGAAGCACGGATGGGCGGCGCAGAGCCGCTGCTTGCGTTCAACAATCGGGACATGCCTCGCAGCTTTGACCGCTTCAGCGACGGCGCGCACGAGGCGGCCGCGGCGAAGATCGTCGCGGCAATGCTGCTGACCGCGCGCGGCACGGCGATGCTGTACTACGGCGAGGAGATTGGCATGCGCACGGCGGGGAACACGCCGGACGGCGAGCGCACGCCGATGCAGTGGATGCCCGGCCCTGAGGCCGGTTTTTCTTCCTCGCCGCGCCCATGGCTGCCCGTTGAAAACGATTACCGGACTGTAAACGTACGGAGCCAGGAAGAGGAGCCCGGGTCGCTGCTGCGCTGGTACGGGCTGCTGCTGGGGCTGCGCAGGAGCAACCCCGCTTTTGCGCCGGAAGCAACAATGGAAATGCTGCAAGATACGCCGCCGGACGTGCTGGCCTATGTACGCACCGGAAAGGACGGCAAGCGGGTGCTGGCGGCGATGAATATGGGCGAACAGCCCCGGTTGCTCGCTGCCGGAGCAAACCTGCTGCTGCTTGCGTCCTCTAACAACGGCGAGGCGGAAGGTCTCGGCGGCAAGTCCTCGGCGCAGGTCGGCAGGCACGGGGAGATGATTTCCCTTCCGCCGTTCAGCGTGTGGATTTTGTCATTGGACACCGAGAAGGCCCATGCGTCCCCGCGGTAACGGAAAAACGGCGCGGGTGCTACCTTGGCGGCATGCGTCTTTTCAAGGCTGTTGCTTTTCTGCTTGCACTCGGTTCGCCGTCTCTGGCGCAGGCAGGCCCCTCCTTGACGGTCACGGTTCCGGCAGCTTCGTTCCCGCAGGGAGTTTCGGCGCTGACCGGGCACCTGCTGGTTGTTTTCTCCAAGCATAGCGAGCCTGACGCGGAGCCGCGCGACCAGGTGCAGGAGCAGTACGACTCGGCGCAGGCCTTCGGCGTGGATGTGACGGAGCTGAAGCCGGGCGGGAGTGTCACGATCGATAACAGCACCGCCGGGTACCCGATGCGGCATCTCGGAGAGCTGCCGCCGGACAGCTACTTTGTACAGGCCGTGTTCAACGTGTATGAGCCGTTCCATCTCGCGGGCGGCAAAACCGTGATGCTGCCGCCCGACCGCGGCGAGGGCCAGCACTGGAACCGCAAACCCGGCAATCCATATGACGCGCCGCAGAAAATTGCCTGGATTGGATCGGGCGAGGCCCGGCTTACGCTCGACCAAGTGATCGCTCCCGTGCCGACAGCTGACGACCTGCTGGCGAAAGACCCGGGCGCAAAGCCGTATCTGCGGCATGTTCACATGCGTTCGGCGAAGCTGTCCGCGTTTTGGGGCCGCGACATGTTTCTGGACGCCTGGGTGCTGCTGCCGCCGGGCTTCAACGAGCACCCGGATGCGCGCTACCCGCTGGCGGTGTACCAGGATCACTTCACGCCGTACTTTGGGCTCCAATTTCGCACAACGCCGCCGACGGCTGAGTTGAAGGGGCGCGAGCGGGCCCGCGCCGCGGGGGGCTACCAATTTTTTGAGGATTGGACGAACGGCCGCATGCCGCACATGCTGGTGGTGTCCGTTCAAAATGCAAATCCGTACTACGACGACTCCTACGTGATGGATTCGGCCAACGTGGGGCCATACGGCTCGGCGGTGACCGGGGAGCTGATTCCGGAGGTTGAGCGCGAGTTTCGCGGCATCGGCCAGGGCTGGGCGCGCGCGACCTTCGGCGGGTCGACCGGCGGTTGGGAAGCGCTAGCCTCTCAAATCTTCTACCCGGATTTCTACAACGGCACCTGGGCCGCGTGCCCGGACCCGGTTGACTTTCACGATTACCAGAACGTGAACCTGTACGAGGATGCGAATGCGTTTACGCGCCGCGCGGACTTCGGCACAGTGCCGATCGCGGCAGACAGGAGGCCGGACGGCTCGGTGCTGGCGCTGACCGGCGACGAGGTGCAGTTTGAGTACGTGCTCGGGACCCACGGGCGCTCGGGCGAGCAGTGGAACGTTTGGCAGGCGGTGTACTCGCCGCAAGGGCCGGACGGGCTGCCGGTGCCCATCTGGAATGACCAAACCGGCGCGATCGACAAGCAGGTGGTCGCGTACTGGCACGACCATTGGGACCTGACCGCCGTGGTGGAACGCGACTGGGCGAGGCTGGGGCCGAAGCTGGAAGGCAAGATCCATGTGCAGGCCGGCGAGGGCGATACGTACTTTCTGAACAATGCGGTGCACCGGATGCAGCACATGCTGGACGGGACGAGGAATCCACACTCGGACGCGAGCTTCCAGTACGGCGCCGGCGCGCCGCACTGCTACACCGGCGGCCCGGACGCGTACACGATGGCGGAAAACAACCGGACCTGGCCGCAGAGGGTGCTGCCGCAGATGGCCGCGCGGATAAAGGCCACCGCGCCGAAGGGCGGGGATGTGCGGAGCTGGGTGTATTGAAGTTCTGAGTTCAGGATTCATGCCTATGCTTATGCAACGTCACAGATGTAGCTTTTTTCCTCGAAAAACTACACCCTTCATTGCAAGAACCTTCAGTTCAGAACTTCTTAAGTTGAAAGATACTTTGCCCGTTGCGATCCAATGCAGTTCGCGCGGTCTACTCGCAAGCGGTGTGTTTCTCAACCATTCAAGCAGCCACTCTGCCTTAGCTGCAACCTCGCGTACATGGGACGTTGTTGTAGCGGGGTGTACTTCAACGAAGTGCGCCGCTTCGCTGCGCCCGCGTTTTTGACAAACGATGTAATCCCAGCGGTTGTCTTCCGGGTTGAGCCCACGCAAACGCGAATAAAGAGCTACACAGCCCCAT
>CAXTSG010000035.1:0-7003 GCA_964246825.1 uncultured Acidobacteriaceae bacterium
AGCTGCATGCGCCAGGCTTCAGCTTTCTTCAGCAGATCAGCCGGGATTTCTTCGATGGAATACTTCGCGCCCATCGTTTCGTCATGCCAGACAATCGCGCGCATCTCGATCAGGTCGATGACGCCCTGGAACTTGGCTTCCGCGCCAATCGGAATTTGGATGGCGACGGGCTTTGCGCCGAGCCGCTTCCGAATCGTCTCGATGACGTACTCAAAATCGGCACCGGCCTTGTCCATCTTATTGACGAAGCAAATCCGGGGTACCTTGTACTTGTCGCCCTGCCGCCACACGGTTTCCGACTGCGGCTGCACGCCGGAAACCGAATCAAACAGCGCAACCGCGCCGTCGAGCACACGCAGGCTCCGCTCGACCTCGGCCGTGAAATCGACGTGGCCGGGCGTATCAATGATGTTGATGCGGATGTTCTGCCACATGCAGGTGGTCGCGGCGGAGGTGATGGTGATGCCGCGCTCCTGCTCCTGCTCCATGTAGTCCATGGTGGCGGTGCCTTCGTGGACTTCCCCGATGCGGTGCGTGATACCGGTGTAGAAAAGAATGCGCTCGGTCGTCGTGGTCTTCCCGGCGTCGATGTGCGCCATGATTCCGATGTTCCGGCAACGATTGAGCGGTACTTGGCGAGCCATGGTGTCTCTCTTTACAAAGTGTTCGGTTAAGGTGCGCTTAGAACGGCGCGAGCTCGCGGATCGCGCACAAGGGGGAGCGGTTTACCAGCGGTAGTGCGCAAAGGCCTTGTTTGCTTCCGCCATCCGATGGATATCTTCCTTCTTCTTCATGGCCGCGCCGCGCCCGTTGGCCGCGTCCAGCAGCTCGTTCGTCAGTTTGTCGACCATGCCTTTTTCGCCGCGGGCCCGCCCGTAGGTTACGAGCCAGCGGATGGCCAGCGAGGTCCTGCGCTCCGGGTTCACTTCGATCGGCACTTGGTAGTTCGCGCCGCCCACGCGCCGGCTCTTGACCTCAAGCAGCGGCTTGCAATTTTCAACCGCTTTCTTGAATAACTTTAGGGCTTCATCGCCGCCCTTCTGCTCCAGGTTCGTCATGGAGGTGTAGAAGATGCCCTGCGCGGTTGATTTCTTGCCGCCCCACATCATCGAGTTCACAAATTTGGTGACCAGCGTGGACTGGTACACCGGGTCCGGCGCGACTTCCCGCTTGGCTACATGACCTTTTCTAGGCATCTGCTTTTATCCTCGAAACTCGAATTACTTCTTCTTGCCTGCTGTCGCCGCCGCGCCGCCCTTGGCGCGCTTGGCTCCGTACTTGGACCGCGACTGCTTCCGATTGGCCACGCCGACTGAATCCAGCGTACCGCGTACTACGTGGTAGCGTACGCCCGGCAAATCCTTTACACGGCCGCCGCGGATGAGCACAATCGAGTGCTCCTGGAGATTGTGGCCGATGCCCGGAATATAGGTTGTCACCTCAATGCCGTTTGTAAGGCGCACGCGCGCAACCTTGCGGAGGGCCGAGTTCGGCTTCTTCGGTGTTTGCGTGTAGACGCGCGTGCACACGCCGCGCCGCTGGGGCGAGCCCTGGAGCGCGGGCGATGCCGTTTTGTACCGCGGTGCCGTGCGTCCCTTGCGAACCAACTGACTGAATGTAGGCAAACCCGAGCTCCTTACCTGCCGCAACTGAAAGATGAAACGAGCGTGGGCGCACATGCGGCGCCAACCCGCCCGAGCTTTGCTGCCGCCCCCGGCAGCAGCGTTGCATACACAAACCTCTGTAAAAACCCCGACGGTGACCATGCGTTTCGCGCCCGAAAGCCTAATGGGCGCAAGGAAAGCACAGGTTCCGTTTCGCGAGTTCCGGCCCGCATAGCCCATCCAGGTGATGGGTGTCGCAGGCACATCTGATAAGACCGCTTCGCTTGAAACAACCAAACTGCGAAAGCGGTTCCGAGGCCGTATCGCATGCGCCCCGGAGAAATCCGGCCGACCGATCTGCCGCGCCGCTACACTATGCAGCAAGAAGAACAATGGCAGAACCTTCTTAGAGTAGCAAGACGACCGCCTGCCGTCAACGCGTCCCCGCGTTTCCGCCAGAAACGTCCCGCGTTTCGACTTACTGAACCGAGAATCGCCGGACCGCTGCTACCATCTTCCCCATGCGCCCTGCCTTTTTCCTCCTGCTTGCCGGGATAGTTACCCCTTCGCTCCTCGCTCAAAGCTCTCCCGCCGCGCAGGTGCTGGCTTCGCTTGGACAAACGAAACGCATCGGCAATGTCGCGCTCTCGCCGGACGGCCGAAATCTCGCCATGGTGCTCGGGGGCAGCCTTGTTTTGCAGCAGGTCGGGAGCGCGGAGCAGCATGCCATTTTGCTCTGCCCGGGGGAGCAAAGCATTTCCGCATTGAGCTGGTCGCCCGACAACCGGCACCTTGCCGTGCTGGCAGACTGCGCGGGAACGACTGAGGTGCTGCTTGCCGCTCCGGAGCCGGGTGCGAAAGCGCGCCTGCTCCTCACTCTCCACGGCTTTGCCAAGTCGCTGGAATATGCGCCGGATGGGAAATCTCTAGGCCTGCTCTACGTGGAAGGCGCGACCCGGCCTTCCGGCGCGCTGGCCGCGATGAAGCCGCCCTCGGGCGAGATCGGCGTGGAAGGGCTGGAAGTGCAGCGGGTGACGACGATCGACGCCGCGAGCGGCCGCTTGGAGCAGGTAACCCCGCCCGGGCTGCATGTGTATGAGTTTGCCTTTGCACCTGATGGGCGGCAGCTGGCCTTTGTCGCGGCCGCGCCGCCGGGCGAGAACAACTGGTGGGTGTCAAAGCTGTATACGGAGGCGCTCGGGCAGGGGAGTCAACCGAAAACCATTCTCGATCCAGGCACGGTGGCCGGACCGCTGCACGGATTGCAGATTGCCGTCCCTCGCTGGTCGCCGGACGGCAAGCAGATTGCCTTTATCGGCGGCCTGATGAGCGACCAGGGCGCGACGGGCGGCGATCTATATACGGTTGCCGCCGACGGCACTTCGGCTCCGGTTGATGCTACTCCCGGCACCCATGTTTCTTTTCAGTGGATAGACTGGCTTGCCTCCGGTTCCATGATTGCAACCGCCGTCGATGCCGGCGAGGAAGAGGTCGATACCGTCACGCTGTCGGCTCCCGGCTCCGGCAGCCCGCTTGCGAAGCACCATGAAATCCAGACTCTTCCCTACTCGATCGGCGACGGCCGTCTTGCGGGCTCCTTCGCGCTTTCCCGCGACGGCTCGACGGCAGCCTGGTCGGCTTCCAGCTACACGGCGGCACCCGAGGTCTACGCCGGCCCGCTGACGCGGCAGCCGCTGCCCGCCGTTACGCACCTGAATGCGAGCCAAAAGCCGACCTGGGGCAAGGTCGAGTCGGTCCGATGGACCAACGACGGCTACAAAGTCCAGGGCTGGCTCCTGTACCCGGCCGGCTATGATCCGGCAAAGAAGTACGGCCTCATCGTCATGGTGCATGGCGGCCCATCCTCGGCCGTGACGCCGCGCTGGCCGCGCGCCGGCTTCGGCGCGGCTCCGCTTGCGGCTTCCGGCTACTTTGTTCTGGAGCCGAACCCGCGCGGGTCTTACGGCGAGGGCGAAGCGTTCACGGCGGCCAACCGCCGGGACTTCGGCTACGGCGACCTGCGCGACATCCTGGCCGGGGTGGATGCGGTTGAGCGGGAAATCCCGGCGGTGGATGATCACCGGCTCGGGCTGACCGGCTGGAGCTACGGCGGCTTCATGACCATGTTCGGCGTGACCCAAACGCACCGCTTCCGTGCCGCGGTCGCGGGCGCGGGGATTTCAGACTGGCTCTCCTACTACGGCGAGAACTCGATCGACCAGTGGATGACGCCGTTCTTCGGCGATACCGTCTACAAGGACCCGGCGGTGTATGCGAAGTCCTCCGCCATCAACTATATGGATAAAGTGGCGACGCCGACGCTGGTGGTAGTCGGCGACCGCGACGGCGAGTGCCCGGCCCCGCAGAGCTTCGAGTTCTGGCATGCGCTTAAGGCGATGAATGTGCCGACGACACTGGTGGTTTATCCGAACGAAGGCCACGGCTTTGTGGACCCCGATCACCAAAAGGATGTGCTGGAGCGCTCGATCCGGTGGTTTGACCGGTATCTGCGGTAGCTGGGCCGGCATACTCCGTTTGAAGTATCCGGTACATTGCAACGACGGATTCATGGGAGCAGCGTAGGTACAAGAAAGATGGAGATCTGCCTTCGCGATGATCATCACAACCCTTTCTAGTCGAGAATTCAATCAAGATGTGAGCCGAGCAAAGAGGGCAGCCGGCAATGGTTCGGTTTTTGGTGACGGACCGCGGCAAGCCCGCGCATGTGCTCCTGAGTATGGAGCAATATCGACAGCTAACTGGGGCACCGCGCAATATCGCGGACTCTCTCGCTATGCCGGGCATTGAGGATATTGCGTTTGATCCACCCCGATGAATTTCAAAAGTCGTGAAGTAGATTTTTTCTAATGTTTGTTGTTGATACAGATGTTGTTTCAGAACCGCGGAAAGTTCAAACCGGTAAAGCTGACCCTTTTGTTGCCAAGTGGGTCAAAACTATTGATGCAGGGCGCTTTTATCTTTCCGTCGCAACCATGCTCGAAATCGAAATCGGTGTTCTTCAAATGAAACGGCGCGATCCGCCGTAAGGCGCATTGCCGCGAGCCTGGATGGACGGCATGCATTCCCTGAGTTCAGCGGCCGAGTATTACCGGTCGATGCCACTGTGGCACGGCGATGCGCTCGTTTACACGTTCCAGATCCTGCGGCCGAGCGTGACGCGTTCATCGCTGCCACTGCTTTAGTACATGGCATGATAGTTGTAACGCGGAACATCGCTGACTTCCAGCCGACCGGTGTTGCTTTGCTCAATCCCTGGCTTGTCTAAGGAAGCAGGCAAGGACGGGAAATAGGAAGGCAACTTCCTCCTGCTTCGTTACCTCTCCCTGCTTCCTACCTCCGTCTGCTGTAAACTTTTATTGCCGACCGCTCTTCTCCCGAACGATGCGAGCTGAGAATCGAGTGGCAACCGTCTGCGCTCCATTTCCGGCAGGCGGGGAGGTTTCATGCAGCGGTTTTTCTCCCTGGTAGCTTTGCTTTTGTTTGCGCTTCCGCTCGGCCTTTCGACCACGGGGTGCGTCACCAACGTGGCCGCGTATTGCAACAACGCGGGGTACGGCCCCAAGACTACAGATATCTACGAAGTACGTATTCCTACTTCTCAGTCGAACGTAGGCATCTCCCTGGCCTATGGGCAGTTCGCGCAGATCGCGACGCCGATTGCGACGAACTGCAAGGGTGCAACCCTGAGCACAGGCGCTGCCACCTACGGCAGCCAGAACCTACAGGTTGCAGACGTAAGCCCGACCGGCTCAATATGCGCGGGAACATGGAATCGTACCAGCCCGGGCGGCGTCCCGGACTTTACTGTTTGCACGCCTCCTTCGGGCCCGAGTACGGTTATCGTGACTGCCAGCATCGGCGGCGTTACCAGTAATCCATTATCTGTGTATGTCCACCCGCCGGTGTCGGCGATCTCGATCAGTTCGCCGGGACAGTGTTACTCATCTCAACAACCCGGCCAGAACCTGGCCGTAGCTACTCAAGTTTACGGCCCGGACGGTGCCTTGATCGGCAATGGGAACAATGCCACTTCCCTGGGTATTATTCCCAATATTGGCACCATTACCTACGTGCCTCAAACCCCATCCATCGTTACGATCAACAACACCAGCGTCAACACAAGTACCGGTCAGGCGATTGAGGTGAATGGAACAACGCAGGCCAACCAGCCGGGCGGAACGGTTGTTACCGCGACCATCGCCGGTACCAGCGGCAATTCTGTCGGCACCAGCTCGGCCGCAGGCTACTTCTTCACCTGCCCTCCGAAAAGCATCCATTTATCGCTGGTCGGCAGCGACGGTTCTTCCAGCGCGAACGGCCCCGTGACCATCACGGCCGGCAATCCGCAGACTATTGTTTCCACCCTCACCGACATCACCGGTCAGCCCATCCCTCCAATCAGCGGCTCGGGCCCGGACTTTACCTCCACCCAGCCTTTGCAGGTCGCCGTTGCCGGCAGCGGGCAGGTCACCACCAATTTTCCCGGCACCGCGACCATTACGGGCATTTGCCAGCCGGGGACCGCGACCGCCAGCACCACGACCTCGGCTGGCAGTTCTTCCACTTCGACCGGCCTGAGCTGCAATCCGACGCCTCTAAACCAGCTCGGCGTCTTCGGCACCGGCCTGCCGATTGTTGCTAACCCCCTGACCGTGCGCTCGCCCGGGCTCAACAGCACCCTTCTGTGGGCGGCTTCGCCGAACTCGCAGCAGTTCACTCCGTTTGACCTGAGCCTCGGCACCTCGGGCGCGCCCATCCTGCTGCCCTATCCGCCGAATTCCATGGTGCTGGACCCGACCGGTACGAGCCTCTACTTCGGCTCCTACCGCGAGTTGATGATCTACTCAGCCGTAAACAACTCGGCCGGCGCGCAGGACACCACCGTGCCGGGCGTGGTACTCGCCGTTTCGCCCTCGAACAACCAGGTGGTCATCGCCGACCAGAAGCGGCAGGTGATTTACCTCTACACGCCCGCCGTGACCGGCACGAGCGCCACGGGCCAAAGCTCCACTACGAACTCCTCCGTCATCAGCATCGGCGGCCTCGCCACCCACGCGCAGTACTCGCCCGATGGCAAGAACGTGTACATTATTGGGCCGAACACCCTGTATGTCCACAATATCGTGAGCGGCTGGAGCCAGTACCCGCTGACGAGCGCGAACCCGACCGCAAGCTGCCCGCTCGACAACACCAACAGCAACCCGTTCTGCTCGCCCGATGTGGCTGTCACGATTCCCTCGGTCGCTGTTTTCCTGAGCGGGGCACCGGTGACCGCGCGCTCCTTCTGCCCGGATACGACGACTACTCCGGTCACTTTCAATCCGCTCGCGGCCACGATTACGGGCACCGCCGCTGACCACCTAGCCGCGACCTTTGAC
>CAXTSG010000035.1:7013-8210 GCA_964246825.1 uncultured Acidobacteriaceae bacterium
TATCTTAGGAGCAAGCACCACGGCGGTCTTCGACGTGCAGCACAGCCCGGCGTCCGGCTCGGACACCAGTCGGTTGATTGCTCCTACCGGGCCTTGCCCGGGTATCCCGCCAACTCCTGCGGGGCCCCTCGCGATCCAGACTACCTTGCAGCAGCTCGCTCTGACCGGCATCACCCCGACGCAGATCAATCAGGTACTCGCCTCGCCGGACTCGTCCAAGGCTTTCCTCACCTACACGGCCGCCAACGGCTCCGGGCTGCTGCCGGTCTACACGCCTTCGGCCACGGCGGGGGCGGCAGGCACACTCTCCAATATTCAGCTCTCCTCCGGCGCGATCGACCCCATCTCCGGAGTCTTCAGCCCGGACTCTTCCCTATTCTTTGTCAGCACGACCGGCGACAATCTCATCCACGAGATCAACACCGGCACCCTAAAAGACACATTGACCCTGAACCCGCAGTTGACCAACAGCACCGGGCAGGCTATTCCGGCGCAGTTCCTGGTCAGCAAACCCCGACCTACCACCTAATCCTTAGTCGGCACAACAAAAGGCCCGCTCGCAGGAGCGGGCCTTTTTCGCAGCCAACAGAGACTCCCGCGGCTGCATCCTAAAAAGGAGAATATAAGGCGAAAAGGGAGTAAGTATGGAAGAGTTGAAGAAGAATGGCATGATGGCGCATCTGATTGCGGCGCTGGAAGAAGGTAAGGACATCGGCCACTACGGCCGGCTCACCTTTGCCATGGTGGCGCGGCACTTTCTTAGTGAAGAAGAGCTGATGGCTACGCTAACAAAGGATAAGGACGTCTCGGAGCAGAAGGCAGCGCTGCTGATTCGCCAGGTGGAGGGCAAGGACTACAATCCGCCCAAGCGTGAGCGGATTCTTGCTTGGCAGAAGGAGCAGGAGTTCCCAATTATTCCGAACGCCTCGGACCCGGACCAAGGCAATGTGTACAAGGACCTCAACTTTCCTGACCATGTTTACGAGCACATCCAGAACTACGTGGAGCAGAAGGCGGAAAGCGGCTCCTAGCTGACACGTTGGTACCGTAGCAAGGGAGCACAAGACCCGCTACGCTGCCCTGGATGGCTTTATTCTCGCCGAAGCAGCGCGCTGCTGCCTGGCAGCTTACTTTCAGCCTGCTGAGCCGTTTGCCGCACGGCCAGCGAGCGGCTCCGGGACCGCGGCACCTGCTGAC
>CAXTSG010000035.1:8220-10312 GCA_964246825.1 uncultured Acidobacteriaceae bacterium
CTGCTGACCGGCAAGGAAGGTGAGGACGCGGCTTTTTTCTACCTGCGCGGACTCGGATTTACGGTGGTTGCGCGTGACTGGCGGTCCGGACGCGCGCCGGGCGATCTAGACTTGGTCGCCTGGGAAGGAGAAGCGCTCTGCTTTGTAGAGGTAAAAACGCGCTCTAGCCGAGCCTTTGCGGCTGCTGAAGCGGCGGTAGACAGGCACAAACGGCAAACCCTGCGGCGGCTGGCGCGGCACTATCTCAAGCAGCTTCCGGAAGGAACAACGGCACGCTTCGATGTGGTTTCTCTTTATGTCCCGCCCGGCGAGCCGGCGCGCAAGGGTCAGTTTGAGCTGTTTCGGAATGCTTTCGGCTGGGAAGAAGGACTATAGCTGAACGGCTACGAATGCGCGTCCTGCCACTCTTCGTACCAGGCCATTTGGATTGCTTCCAGCTTGCCCTCAGTTGACTTTGCCGGGTCGTCGGCGAACCCGGAGAGCCCGGTGACATAGCCGTGCAGCTCCGTAAAGCGGACCTTGAGTGGATCGAGCTCGGGAAATTTCTCTTGCAGCTGAATTCCAATCTCCTCGGCATCGGTCCACATAATTTCCTGCGGCATTTCGGCTCCTATTTTCCGAGGGCAAGCGGCTTGCCCTCGGAAACGTAGTTCTTGTTCCAGCTCGGGATTTCAACCGTGTAGCTGCCGGGCCGCGTGATGACTGCCTGGCAGCCCAGACGTGAGTTTAGCTGGAGCCCCGGCGCTTTTTCCATGCGATCCATTTCGTCCTCGCTGGCTTCGTTCAGCCCGCTCTCACCCTGCTTCACATGAATGTGGCAGGTCGTGCAGGCGCAAACGCCGCCGCAGGCATGGTCGAGAAAGATGCCGTAGTTTTCCGCGACATCGAGGAAGGACATCGGCAGGCCGTGGTGGTCATACGGCATGGTGCCGAAGGGAAACTCGACCGTCTTGCCTTCCGGCTCGAAGGTAACGCGCACCATATTTTCCGCGGGCGGGCGGCTCGCGTCGAACTGCTTTTCCTCGACCGCATTCATGGCATGGCTCCCGTTCCCGCTCACTGGGTCTTCTCGCGTTTCAACTGCTCATTTTCGTTTCTCAGGTCTTCCACCTCGGCCATCGCTTCGGAAAGCTTGAACATCAAGATCAGCTTCTGCTCTAAAGTCTTAATCTCCCGAACGAGCCGCGCTTCCATCTCGTGCTGACTTTCCAGTATGGCCTTTTGCCCGTCTGCAAGCGCCTGTAGCTTTGCTTTAACTTCGCTCAGCTCCGGCGCAAGAAAGTCCTGCAAGGCTTTCCGTACATCACCGACAATGGACAGCTTCTCGCTCATACCCATATCCTATCCGATCTCTGCTTTGGCAAAAGGGTGCGGTGCCGTAGGTCCTTCGCCCAGTTTTTCCCCGGCCGAGGTCATCGTTTCGCCGCCGAGCGCGGCCGTTATGGTCTGGTCCATCATCAGCTCGGCGAGACGGCGCGTTGCCTGATCCAGCGCCTCAATGGACTTGCGAAGAGCCGCGCGATCCTCGCCGGATTTTAAAATGTGCAGCTCGTCCACCACGAGCCCGACCTCGGTTTGCTCCTCGAAGCTGAGGCCGCGCCACGCCGGATGGCTTTTTGCCTTCTCCACCCGTGTCAGGATGTCGTCCGCTTCTACCCGCGCTTCAATCAACTGGCGCTGCTCAAAGTCCGCTTCAGCATTGTCGAACGAGTCGAGGATCATGGTCTCGACCTGTTCATCGGTAAGCCCGTAGGTCGGCTTGACCTCGATTTCAGCTTCCTTGCCCGAGCGCTGCTCGCGCGCCGAAACATGGAGGATGCCATTAGCGTCGATGAGAAACTTGACTTCAATCCTAGGCAGCCCGGCACTCATCGGCGGGATGCCTTTCAGGTCAAAGCGCGCCAGCGAGCGGCAGTCTTTAGCCAGCTCGCGCTCCCCCTGCACCACATGGATGGCCACGTTCAGCTGTCCATCGACCCCCGTCGTGAAGTGCTCGGTCTCGCTTGCCGGGATCGTGGAGTTGCGCTGGATGATTTTCGCGACCACGCCGCCCAGCGCCTCGATGCCGAGTGAAAGCGGCGTCACATCGAGC
>CAXTSG010000035.1:10322-15321 GCA_964246825.1 uncultured Acidobacteriaceae bacterium
GTCCGCGGTGGCCGCCGTGGCCCCGCCCAGGATGGAAGCCTGCACGGCCGCGCCGAGCGCGACCACCTCGTCCGGGTTGAGCTCCGTGTGCAGCATGCGGCCGCGTGCCGCAAGCTCGAACAATTCCCCGACACGCTGCTGCACCAGAGGAATGCGCGTCGATCCGCCGACCATCACAACCTCGTCGATTTCCGCCGGCGTCAGCTTTGCGTCCGAAAGCGCCTGCCGCACTGGGGCCAGCGTCCGCTCCACCACCGGCGCGATCAGCTCATCGAACTGCGCGCGGGTCAGCACGCGGGCGTAAGGCTCCTGCCCCGGCAGCTCGACCACGATGCGCGCCTCCCCGGCGAAGGAAAGCGCAATCTTCGCGTCTGTTACCGCCTTGCGCACAGCCTGCACCGCTTCCGGGTTCGTGCGGAGGTCGAGCGAAGTGGAACCGGCGATATCGTCGAGCGCAATGGTCAGCAGCAGGTTGTCGATGTCGTCGCCGCCCAGGTGCGTGTCGCCGCCAGTCGCGACTACTTCAAAGATGCCGTCCTGCAAACGCAGGATCGAGATATCAAAGGTGCCGCCGCCGAAATCGTACACCGCGACCAGCCCTTCCCTGCGGCGGTCAAGCCCGTAGGCGAGCGCGGCCGCGGTGGGCTCATTCACCAGACGCAGCACCTCAAGGCCCGCCATGCGGCCCGCATCCTTGGTGGCCTGCCGCTGCGCGTCGTTGAAGTAGGCCGGTACAGTGACCACTGCCTTGGTAACCGGCGCGCCGAAGTACCGCTCGGCATTGCGCTTAAGCTGCCGCAGCACCTGCGCGCCGATCTCCGGCGGCGTGTACTCGTGCTCGCCTACCTGGAGACGAATTACCTCGCCTGGCTGGAGGTCGGCGGCAAGCTGGAAGGGAAAGAGCTTCAGCTCCTCCCGAACATCTTCCAACCCTCGCCCCATCAGCCGCTTGGCCGAGTAGACCACCCGTTCCGCCGATTCGGCCAGGTACCGGTGTGCCGGATAACCGACGACGACTCGCTTCTCGCCCGAGGCCGGAAAAGCCACGACGGAAGGAACCAGGTTGGTGCCGTCCTCGCCCGGAATCACGACCGGCTGCTCGCCCTGCATGAAAGCAACGAGCGAGTTGGTCGTGCCCAGGTCGATGCCGACGATGCGCTCCGGCGCCCGCTCGCCGCCGTTCGTTTCCGTTCCGCTCGCCGTGAAACTCTTGTCTTCCATACCCATCCTGTTCGCAGCTATTGTCCGAGCGCTTCCCGCACGCTGTTCACCAGATTGCGCACGTACCGGCGCTTGTCGAGCAGCGCCGCCATGGCCTCGGCGCATTGCTTTCGCTCGGGCCCGTCTGCTTCAGCCAGCGCATCCCAGCGCACCCACTCCGCTCGCAGCTGCCCTTCTACAGCCTCAAGCTGCCCCGTAAACTGCTGCCGCGCTGCTTCAAGATCAGACCGAAGCTGCGGGTCATCTTCGCCTGTTTGCGCATACATGCGCATTTCTTCAAGCTGCATGTTGAGCTCGAAAACTTCCTCCAGCAGGTCTGCCGGGGGCTTGGCCGCTGATTTTTCGTCCGCGACGGTCACGCCCTCCAAGCGCAGCAGGTATTCGGTGCGAGCGATCGGGTCCTTCAGCGCGCGGTAGGCATCGTTCAGCAGCGATGTCTGCTCCAGCGACCATTGCTGCTTTTCCGGGCTTGCCTGGGCAAAGCGGTCCGGGTGGACCTCGCGACTCCTACGATAAAAGACGCGTTCCAGCAGCTTTTCGTCAAGCCCCAGCCTGCGGGGCAGCGCGAACACAGAAAAGTAATCCGCACCCTGGGGCGCGGACTCGGGGACGCTCACGCTGTCTACGGTGCTCATTGATAACTCACGCGGAAAACGACGATCCGCAGCCGCAGGATTTGGTCGAGTGCGGATTGATGAAGTTGAAGCCCTGCCGCATCAGCGTTTCTTCATAGTCGAGCACCATGCCATGCAGGTACAGGAACGATTTCGGGTCGACAAAAACCCGCACATCGTCAAACTGATACACCCGGTCGCGCTCGCGCGGCTGTGAGTCGAAGCGAATGTTATAAGAAAGCCCCGAGCAGCCGCCGCCCTGGATACCGAGACGCAGGCCGCCCTGCTCCGGCGATACACCTTCCTTCACCATGGCGATGCGGATGCGCTTGAGCGCGCGCTCGGTCACCTGGATGCCCTTTTGGTTGGGAGCCATGTTGTCGGGTTGGAGGATTGCGGGGAGTGTGCTCATGGTGTGCTCGCGGTTGCTTACTGTGGACTTGATGCAGCTTCACTGCGGTTTACAGGCTGCTCACCCAGTCTTGCTTTTGCGATAGCGAGCTCTGGCTGTAGAAGTATCTCGCGACGGGCACCTTCAACCTTCTCCAGCAGAAGCGCGTGGCGATCAGCGGCTGTTCTATCCCGCTCCTGGAACATATCCAGCAATGCCGCATGCCTTTCAGCGGCTACCTTGTCTCGCTGTTCAAGCATGTCCAGCAAAGCTGCATGTCTTTCCTTGCTTGAGGAGAGCAGCGCCGCATGCCTTTCTTCAGCGAGCTTGTCCGACGTATCCAGGCGAGCCGTGACCGCACGCACTTCCGGTGCCACAAAGTCCTGTAGGAGCTTGCGTGCGTCCGCAACCCAGCTTGTACTTCTGTCTTCCTTCATATGCTTACGCTGTTGCAACCGGCTGTGCCGCGGCCTCATTCTCTCCTACGCCGTTCTTCTGCTTCCAATCACCGATCGCCGCGCGAATCGCGTCTTCCGCGAGCACCGAGCAGTGAATCTTGACCGGCGGCAGCGCCAGCTCCTTCACGATGTCAGTGTTTGAGATCGTGAGTGCTTCCGCCACGGTCTTACCCTTGACCCACTCGGTCGCAAGTGAGCTTGAAGCAATGGCAGAGCCGCAGCCGAAGGTCTTAAACTTGGCTTCCTCAATGACCTGCGTCTCGGGGTTAACCTTAATCTGCAAGCGCATGACGTCGCCGCACTCCGGCGCGCCGACGAGTCCAGTTCCCACTTCAGACGAGCTTTTGTCCAGGGTGCCTACGTTGCGCGGATTGCTATAGTGATCCACTACCTTATCGCTATATGCCATGGTGTTCCTCCAGATGTCTCGATGCCGTTATACCGCCGGTAAAGTGTAGGCTTTCTGCCCTGAACCCTTCACCCTCTACCCTTGCTTTTAGTGCGCCGCCCACTCAATCTTGGTCAAATCAATACCTTCCTTGACCATCTCATACAAGGGCGACAGCTCGCGCAGCTTCTGCACCACGTTGATGAGCTTGTCCGCCACGTAATCCACTTCCGCCTCGGTGTTGAACCGTCCCAGCCCGAAGCGAATGGAGCTGTGCGCCACATCGTCGCCCAACCCGAGCGCCTTCAATACATAGGATGGCTCCAGCGTCGCCGAGGTGCAAGCCGAGCCGCTCGAAACCGCGATGTCGTTGATGCCCATCAGCAGCGACTCGCCTTCGACATAGACAAAGCTCATGTTCAGGTTGCCCGGCAGGCGGCGGCCCGGCTCCATGGTGCCGTTGATGTGAACGTAGTCGAGCGCGCCTTCCAGCTTTTGCTGGAGCCGCGTCCGCAGCCGCAGCTGGCGCTCGCCTTCAGCCGCCATCTCCTGCCTGGCAATCTCCGCCGCCTTGCCCATGCCGACAATGCCCGGCACGTTCAGGGTGCCGGAGCGCATGCCGCGCTCATGGCCGCCGCCGTTGATCTGCTCGGAGATTTGGACGCGCGGGTTGCGCCGCCGCACATACAGGGCACCCACACCCTTCGGTCCGTAGATCTTGTGCGCTGTAAACGACATTACGTCCACATTGTCCTGCACCACGTTAATCGGGATCTTGCCGAACACCTGGACGCCGTCCGTGTGGAGAATGATGCCGCGCTCGTGGCACAGCGCGCCGATCTCCTTGATCGGCTGAATGACGCCAATTTCATTGTTGGCCCACATGATCGAGACCAGAATGGTCTTGTCGGTCATGGCGGCCTTCAGCTCGTCGAGCGAGACCAGCCCGTCGGCCTGCACCGGCAGGTAGGTCACGCGGTAGCCCGACTTCTCCATGCGCTTGCAGGTGTCCAGCACCGCCTTGTGCTCGCTTACCTGCGTGATGATGTGGTTGCCGCGCTCGCGGTACATCTCGGCAATGCCTTTGATGGCAAGATTATTCGACTCGGTCGCGCCGGAGGTGAAGATAATCTCCTTTGCGGTCGCGCCGATCAACTTTGCGATCTGCTCGCGCGCGTGCTCCACGCCCTGCTCGGCTTCCCAGCCGAAGCCGTGGTTGCGGCTGGCCGCGTTGCCGAACTTGCCCGTGAAATACGGCACCATCGCTTCCAGCACCCGGGGGTCCATGGGCGTGGTGGCGTGGTTGTCCATGTAGATCGGCAGCTTGACGCCGTTGGACGTGATCCCGGCTTCGCCGGTCACTGCCGGAACAACCTGGTCGCCTTCCGGCGCGTGGATCGGGGGATTTTCCTGCATCTGCGTTGCTGTACTCATCAGTAGGGCTCCAGGGAAACATGCGCGGCGTCGAGCCGCGGCTACATTTGAATAGAAACCAGGGAAGACATCGGCATCTTTGCCGTGCGCTGCGCGTCCTGCTCCACAAGGTCACCGATCCGGATACCCTTCAGAAGGTCGGAGATGGATTCGTTGACCCGCGCCATCGGTTCTTTGATGGTGCAGCTATCGGTAAGGTCGCAAGGGCGCTGCCCGCTGGTGCATGCGGTCAAAAACTGCGGCCCGTCTACCGCCAGGATGACCTCAAATACCGTGATGGCGGAGGCCTCCCGCTGAAGCGCGTAGCCGCCGTTCATCCCCGCGGTGGAGCGCACCAGGCCCACCTTGGCCAGGCGCTGCAATATCTTTGCTAGCAGCTGCGGCGGAATGTGGTAAGCCTCGGCAATATCCTTCGCGCTCAGGGCCGCGAATGGGGATGCTCGGCGAGGTATTTGAGCGCCATCAGCCCGTAATCCGCTTTTTTTGTCAGCCT
>CAXTSG010000035.1:15331-16771 GCA_964246825.1 uncultured Acidobacteriaceae bacterium
GAGCATGGAATTTCAGTATAGGTCCCGCTCCGGGGCCCCGCAATGCCGCGCCGTCCTTTTCGATAATTATTATCCGCAAACCCCGGTTGCACTTGCCTGCACGGAGGCGATATTGCTTTCCCGCACAGCAAACGCCTCGCTTTCCGAGCAAAGCCTTGGAAGCGCAGCCACGGAGCGCTACAATTGCCGCTGTCAGGCCGCGCCGGCCTGCGCATCCGAAACCAATGCAAACACCCTGCAAACACCCCAGAGTGCGCATCGTCTCACGCCATGATGATGCTGAGTTCGTGGAATGCCTGGACTGCGGAGAAGTGTTCGACTCCGACGAGTTCCGGGATATGGAGATAGAAGAGAAGGTCGGCCCGCCGTTCCGGCAGGAGGATTTGGAAGCGGATTGAAGCTTCCACCTCAGTCCACCAGCTCGGCGGCTTCCGGCTCTGACACGCTCAGCTTCCAGGCCATCTTCATCGCATAATCAAACCCTGACACACAGGCCAGCGCGCCGGTCGCGATCAAGGACCAATGCCGCACGGAGCCGAGGAGCAGCCATGGCACAAACTGCGCCAGCAGCACCGTAACCACGGCAACGATCTGCACCAGCGTATTTGCCTTGCCGAAGATGCTGGGCCGGAAGTTCCGCAGCCCCAGTGTTGCGAAAAGCAGCGCCCCGATAATCAAAATGCCCAGGTCGCGCGCGAACACCAGCATCGTCACCCGGCGGGACACTAGGCCCACATGGTGCAGCGTGAGAAACAGCGATGACAGCAGAAGCTTGTCCGCCACCGGGTCCAGGTACTGACCGAGCCGCGTGCGCTGCCGCAGCCAGCGCGCCAGCAGCCCGTCCAACCCGTCGGAGATGCCGGCGACCACCAGCAGCCCGAAAGCCAGGCGGAAGCGCCCTTCCAGCACGGCCAGCAGCAGAAACGGCACCAGGCACAGGCGAAGAAACGTGAGTTGGTTGGGCGCGGCGCGGAACTGGTTCATAAGCGTGCGTGTCCGTCCCGGTTGATAAAGCGGATGGCGAGGGCGCGGGAAAGCCGTTCCGGGCGGGCCAGCCGTCATCCTACCCCAGCCGCGGTACGATGCGCCTTCATCTTGACATGCGGCACGGGCCTCGTTAGCGTTAAGACCGAGGAAGCGCAATGCGAATCGGCCGCCATTCCGCCCAAAGCCATGCAAGCCGCCGGACGCGGCGGGCCAAAGGCAGGGTTTGCTGAAGACCTTGTAGTACGCCGGTACCGGAGCCCGCCCGCCGCACTCGCAAGCGCAGGCGGGCTTTTTTATGCTCCAGGAAAGGACACGGATGGAAGCCGCAATCGACTTTAACAAGATGGAGGGGCTGGTTCCCGGCATCGTGCAGGACGCGGTCTCGGGCGAAGTCCTGATGGTCGGCTTTCTGACCGAGGAAAGCTACAGGCGCACCCGGGATACAGGCTATGT
>CAXTSG010000036.1:0-16684 GCA_964246825.1 uncultured Acidobacteriaceae bacterium
TTTCTAGGCACATGGTGCAGCGTCGATGCTCAAAGTTCCAGCAGCTTTCATCGCACACCAGCATGCCGCAGCGCGGGCAGCGGAAGGTGACCGCCTGGAGCTTGAGCCGACGATTGCAAAGATTGCAGCGGGCCTTGTCGCGCAGCCGCAGAGCCATTGTGCCGGAAGCAGCTCCCCAACCCAGCAGCGGCGCAAACCACAAAGCGAAGCTGCGATGAAAGCCGATCTCGATTACGATGGTAACCAGCAGCAAGGTAGCTGCGAGTACCGCGGGCGGCAGCCAGAAATGACGCTGCGGCAGCGTAAACTGCAGCCACAGCAGCATGCCTCCTGTGCCCAGCAGGGCCGCGCCCAGCAGCGCCGGCGCGCTGCCCCACAGAGCAAAGCCGAACTGGAACGAGCCGATCAGCAAGAGCAGGCCGACCATCACCATCCCGCGCTCTAAAACACTGCTCTCGTGCTTTCCGTTCATGTTCGGTTCCTGCTTGCTTATCGGCTATTCTTCGCTCACCCCAGAGTACGCTGTACGAAACCAGAACAGGTGCTGCTCGGGCATGCCCAATTCGGCAACCGTGTACTGCGCCGAGGGGTCGTCTGCATGGATCGTCCGGAGGCAGGAGATAGGCTGGAGCGCGCCCTGCTCCCGGCACGCCGGACAGCGGCCCCGGCGCACCCGAGCCACCCGCTGTTGAGGCCGACAGCGGGTGCCGCAGCGGAGACAGCGTGCTTCCAGGCACAGCGGCCACAGCAATTCCAGAACGACCGGGCCTTCGCCGGACTCTGCGGCATGCGCCCGAAGCGCTGCCCCCACTGTCAGGCCGGGAGCGATCGGCCGAAGCGCTCCCCGGCCGATCGCGTCGTGCCAGGGGCAGTCCGCCGACTGCGCGAGTTGAATCTCCTGCCGCTCCAGGACGGAAAGGTCATTCCCATTGTCCCGGGCAGCGCGATATACCCACGCCCGGGAAGCGCGGCATTCTTTCTCCGGCGCACCGCGCACGCAGCGCAGTGCAATCTCCACCATTGCAGCCGCGACCACGCCTCCCATCGCGGGCGCGCCCGACATGGAGGACTGCGGCTGCTCGACGGCGCAGCCCAGGGAGGAGGCGGCGGCCCATTGCAGCAGCTCCATCCGTCGCCGGGCCGAGAGCCGGCAAAGATAGCAGGCCGCCGCCGGCGCGAAGTACGAAGCGCGGCCCTCCTGCGCGGCTTCCCCTTTTAGTCCGCCGTCGATCATCGGTTTGCCCAGCAAACGCGAAAGAAGCGCGGTTTCCGCGCGTGCCAGCGTGTTGTCCGTGCAGGAAAAAATCACCTCGCAGGCCGCAAGCTCCTGCATCGGCGCATCGGCGATTTCACAGCAGACCGGGTGCCACCGGGTGCCGGGATGGAGCCGTCCGCCGACCGCGGCAGCGGCATCCACCTTCGCCGGCAGAGGGTTTTCAGGCACCAAGCCGAGAGCAACGGCCTCGCGGGCAAGCCTGCTGTAGGGCAGGTTTCGCTCTTCCAGCCTGTCAGGGTCTACCAGCATGACCTCGCCCGCACCGCGGCAACCCAGCAGCCTTGCGACTTCGGAGCCAAGGGCTCCCAGTCCGACAACGGCAACACAAAGCCCGGCCAGCGCTTGGGAGTCACCGAGATCGTAGGTTTCTAAAGTCATCATTCAGCGTGAGTGCAAAAACGGGAATGGCTTTCTTCTGTACAACTTCTATAAGAATTCACTCCGTCCCATCAAAAACTTGATAGGCTGAATCCCGTCGGACATCGTTCCTATACTGCCGCTGATGCCGGACTCAAGAAAAAACAAGTTGTTGCGCTGTACAGGGTTGAACTGCAAATTTTTTCCGACGGGTCTATGAACGTATACCGCGGTCTCTATTTTTCAACGATAGCCGGTGCTTTCGGCGGCCTGCTTGCCTGGGTGGGAAGCACGCTGAGCTCCATCCCTCTGGCGGACACGGGCAGCCCCTGGCTTCCCGACTTTCTCGCGCTGATGTTTTTCGGCTCGCTGGTGGGTTTGGTGATGTATGCCCATTTCGACCGGATGCTGACGGGAAAGGTCCGTCCCCGGTCCATCGGCTTCGGCTTGCTGTTCGGCACGGCTTCGGCCCTCGTTGCCGCCGCGGTCGTCATTGGACTGCGCGGCGCGGTGGCGGCGCAGTCGCCGCTGCTTTTTCGTTTGGCGTCCTGGGGTCTCGGCATTTCCGTGGTGGCGCTGGGGCTGGGTTTGCGCTGGGTGCGCATCCATCGTGCGCGCGTGATCCACACCTATGCGGGCGGGCTGGTAGGCGGGCTGCTCGGCGGGCTGGTGTATGTGCTGTTCAGCCCGCATCTTCCTTCGGGCACGGCGCTGGCCGGCCTTTTGCTGGCCGGGGCAGGGACCGGTTTCGGTGCCGGCATCGCCCCGACGCTGGTGCGCGACGGTTTGCTGCGCTTTATCAGCTCCGGCGATGCGCGAGCCCAGAACAAGCTCGGCAAGGTACGCGAGAACTGGGAACTCGATCCCGGGGAAAGCTACATCCTGGGCAGCATGCTGACCGCGCAGGGCGGTACGCGCTTTCAGCAGGGGGCCGACCTTTATATCCCGGACGCTTCCATCGCGCCGCGCCACGCGGTTGTGTTTTCTAAGGAAGGCCGGTTCTTTATTGCACGCCATCCCGACGCTTCCGGCCCGGAAGGGATCGCGCGCTTTGTTTTGCGGATCAAAGGCAAGACCGTGGTGACCTCCCAGGAACTTCACCCCGCCGACGATGTGCTGATCGGGCGGACGGCTCTGCGTTTTGAGAGCCAGAAGGGCGGGGAGTAGCCGATGCGGCGGAAAGAGCAAACGCCGAGCCGAGCCGGCGCCTTGCGCGGTTCCCTTTCAACACGGGTAGGCGTCCTGCTGGGCGCGGCTTTGAGCATGGCGGGCACGGTGCCGTCCCAGGCACAGGCTGCGCAGCCCCCCGCGGCCCTGCGCCTCAGCACGCCGGTCCGTCTGGTGAACTGCGCCCCCGTAACCTCAAGCCCGTGCCTCAGTGCCGGCATCACGCCCGTCGATGCCGAAGGAAAGCCCGCGCCCATCAACCTGCCAGCGCAGTCGCAGCTGGCCGGCTCCCTCACGCTGCGCTCCGACTCAATGGCGTTGAAGCCGTTTTTCGCCACGGCCGGCCTCGGCGCCGACGCAGCCGAGCACACCAGCGTCGTCCTGCTGATGGTTGACATCAGCGGCAGCATGAAAGATCCGGTTGCCGGCAGCGGCTCCCGCTTTTCCGCCGTCAAGGAAGCCGTGGGGCGCTACCTGGACGCAATGCAGGAAGGCTCCGACCGTATCGCCATTGTGCCTTTTGAAAGCCACAATGTTGTTGCGACGATTCACTCCGCCGTATTTGCTTCCACGCGCGCTGATGCCCGGGCCCAGCTTCAGGCGCTGCCCGAGCCGGGGCCGCGCAACAATACTGCTCTGTACCAGGCTGTGTTTACCGGTGTGCAGACGATGGAAGACGAAGAAGCGGCGCTGGAACGCGAAGGGCATCCGCGGTCCGAACTGCAGCCGCACATGATTGTGATGACCGACGGTAAAAATGAGGTGCGCCCGGGCGACGACCCTTTGCTGCTCGATGGGCCGCTGGGGCTCCAGCAGGCTGCCGCCCAGGTCGCCAGCGCGCGCCTGGATGTGATCGGGGTCGGCTTCGGCGATCGCGCCGCGATTGACGCCGCGGCGCTGCAACGGCTTTCCAAACGCTTTTTTTACGCCGCCGATGCCAATGAACTGCTCGGTGCGCTGCATGTGAGCCGCACCGCGCAGAGCCACGAGATCCGGTTCACCTGGCTGCTGCCCGAAGGGAATCGGGCCGCTCTTTCCGGCCGCGACCAGAGCTGGCTGCCGAGCCTGGAGGTGCCGGGCCTTGCGCCGATTTCCGGCTCGCCCCTGCGCTATCTGCCGCCGGCCATGGCCGCCCCGCATTACGACCGCAAAGCGACTCCGGCGGAGGAGCAGGCCCTGATCGACACGCACCCGCCGCTTGATGCCGGCTGGTCGGCGGTACTCGTCAGCCTGCTGCTCTTCCTGGGCACCCTGGCGCTGCTGCTGGCTCTTCGCTTCTGGGTGCCGCGTTTGATTTGGGATTCCTATGCCGGTGCCGCTCCTCCCCCGCGGCGCTGGAGCAGTGACCGGCCTTCGACCACGGCAGCCTCCGGGGTGCAGATTCGCTCCACCGGCGGCAGTACACCGGCCGGCTTTGATCCGGAAGCAGCCGGCGGACCGCTGCAACGCTCGCCTGCGCAAACGACGCAGGTACAACCGCGGGGCGAGCTGAGCCGCACTCGCCTCACCTACGGAAAGACTTAATGATTCTCAACCGCCCACCCTCAGAGAGGGTAAGACCGATCGGTTCGGACCCTGATAGGAGTTCCTCATGCCCCTGGTAAAAGTAATCCGAAAAGGCGTCACCCCTTCCATCCGTAAAGTTCCCACCTCGACCGCCGCCGCCATGATGCCCATGACGTTGGGGCGCGGCGGCAGCGAGGCCAGCTCGGAAAACGAGGAGCTGACCAAGGTTGAAGACCTGGGGGATGCTTTCCGCAAGTTCGCGCCCGAGCTCAAGTTCCAGGGCCATGCCGGCCCGGAAGAAACGGAGTTCCGCGCCGATCTCCGCTTCCGCTCCATCAAGGACTTTGAACCGGACAACCTCCAGAAGCGCCAGGAAATCCGCGGCGAAAACGGCGAAACCACTTACCTGCGCAACGACCTGGCCGATTTAAAGAACAACATCGATCTGCTGTACCGGCTGAAGGATCGCTGGAAGCTGCCGACGGTACGCCGCGCCTGGGCCAATGCCGGGCAGCGGCAGGAGATTGTGGATGCTTTGAGCAAACTGCGCGGCGAACTTGAGCGCGTGGCGGAAGGGGACAAATAATCATGGCCGAGACCTTGAACAAGACCACCGAGCAGATTCTCCAGAACTCCCCGGCGCGCGAGCTCCTACAGGACATCTTTGCCGACCTGCATCCCGCGCTCACCAACGAGAAGCGCGATCTGTCCAGTATCTTCTCCGCTCAGTCGGCAAAGGAGTTCCTGGCGCAGCTCACTAATTTTGAAAAGCTCATCTCCACCGGAGACAGCTATGACGATACTGTCAGGAAGCTCCAGTCGCAGATCGACCAGGCCGAAAGCATGCGCGATGAGCTGCTGCGCCAGATCTTCGATCAAATCCGCCCGCTTGAGCTGAGCTACCGGCAGCTGCAGCTGTTTTTTGAAAACTCCAAGGTAGGCGACGGCAAGGTGCGCAAGCCGGTGGAGCTGTTTCTTCTCAATGCCGACCCGCAGGCGATGCAGGATGTTTTCTCAATGAACATCGCCGCTTTGGAAAACTTCGTGGTGCAGCGGAACGACAACTTCAACTTCCGCGACGATATCTGCAATGTGGTCGTACCCGGCTACTACCCGCAGCCCATTCGCGAAAAGCTGGAACAGCTGGCAAATGCCTGGGGCATGCTTTTGATCGGCGACCTGGACGACGAGAAGTCCTTCAAAAACGTGGAGCGCAACTTCCTGCCCGGCGGCAAATACGAGTTTCTGAAGCGGCCCGAGGACCAGGCCGCCGCCGACGTTTGTCTGATGGGCTACCTTCAATTACGCCCCGCCCACTGGTTTGAAAAAGGGGCCGAGCAGCAGGAAGGCTTGTACGGGCCGCCGTCGCTGGTATTTGCCGGGGCGGTCGCCCGCGCCGACGATGCTTCCGGCATGGCCCAGGGCCCGGTCGGTTCCCGGTTCGGCCGCGTCAACGGCGCAGCCAAGGCGCGCATCGAGCCCTTGATCGGTGAAATGGAGCACCTTTCAATGGAGCGGCAGCTTATCCCGATCATCCGCGACGCGGACAACCACCTTTGCTTTTACGGCTGCCGCACGCAGGCGGACGACCCCTACGGCGTGCTGAAGTTTTTTACCTCCTATCGCATCCTGCGCTATCTCGAACGCTGCTGCCGCCACTACCTGCTGCAAGTTGCCGGGCAGGTGCTGACGCGCGACTTCATGGACCAGCAGATTGAAACGCCGCTCAAGCGGCTGCTGGATGAGCAGATGGAGCAGGGGACGATTCTCGGCTACGACCTGTTTGTGGACAAGGACTCCAACAAGCGCATGCAGGGCATCTGCGACATCACTCTAAGCGTTATGCCCACGGGACCGGCCGAGACCTTTGTGCTGAAGATCGACGTGCCGGAGTTTTCGCGGCCCGAACCGGCGAAGGCTTAAGCGGCCATGGGCACCGGAAAGGAAGCAGCATGAGCGAAATTCGATTCCGAACCGGGCTGCCGGGGGCCGGCTCCGCAGCACGGCAGAGCGAAGCGGAGAGCGCGGCCCCGCTGCGAGCTGTACGCATCCGCGCGGGCAGCGCCGCGCGCATGGCCGAAGAGGCTAAGCGCGCCGAGGCGCGCGGAGAGGATCCGGCTCCGGCTGCCCCTGCCCGACGCGCCGCCGTCGGCTTTTCCCTGCGCGCGGAGGGCGGTCGGATCACCGCCGCGCCCATCTCAAAGGCTCCCCCGGCTCCCCCGGCCATAGACAGTACCGAAGCGGCAAAGACCGCGCCCGTTCCCCCTTCGCTTCCGCACGCCGCGCCCACGCAAACGGCGGACTCGGAAGAGCACGCGGAAGTTCGCCTGGGAGCGAAAATTTATGCGATGCTCCGCAGATTTCGTCCGCGGTCCATCCTCGGCAATCCCCCGCAATAACAACCACAAGGAGCTTACCCTATGGCAAATCCCTACCGCACCACCGTGACCATCGACGGCTTGAAGTTCCAGGCCGTGACGACCAGCGTCAAGTTCAACACAGCCAAAGACCGCGCGGGCACAGCCCAGATGGGCTCGCTTGCCACCAAGATCCGCGTGTGGGCCGACCTCCACGACGATGTAAACCTGCCTTTTTCCACGGTGCAGCACTTCTTCAACCTGGCTAACGTTGTAACGCGCGACAAGATCAAGCCTGTCAAGATCGAGTTCTGGAAGGACGACTCCCAGCAGGATGCGCTGATTTCCTACTCATTCAACGGCTGGATTCGCCGCTACGAAACCTCGAACCCCTTGGATTTCCTGCCCAAGGCCCAGGCTCTCTCGACCGAGGACGTTCTGGCCGAAGGCGCTTCGCCCAGCCTGAACCATATGCTGGTGCTTGATATCGAGCCGGCGCTCAACCAGCAAAACTTCCAGGCTGTGCAGCTCAGCAATTAAGAGCGGCAGCTTTCCGACCCTGCACCTGCGGATAGGCGCGGGTGCGTAGAGATTCAGGCAGTTCAGCGAGAAAGGATTCGACCTATGGCAACTCCGTACCGCAGCACCTGCACGATTGAAGGGCAGCAGTTTGACTGCCTTTCCACCTCGGTCGCGTTTACCACGGACAAGGACCGCGCCGGCATGCCCCAGATGGGGTCGCTTGCCACCACTATCCGCGTGTACGTGGACTTCCACGATGACACCAACATTCCATTTTCCACCATGAGCAATCTGTTCAACCTGGCCAATGTCGTGACCAAGGACAAGGTCAAACCGATTAAGCTGGTTTTCTGGAAGGATGATTCGCACCAGGATGCGCTGGCCTCTTACAGCTTCAACGGCTGGATCAGCGGCTATCACACTCTGAATCCTTACCAGAGCGACGAGCAGCTGGCAGGGCAGGACCACGTCGGGGTCAACCATGTTCTGGTGCTCGACCTTGAAGCCAGCCTCAACCAGCAGAACTTCAGCGACATCGCTTTGAGCAACTAGAGGGTTTGTCCCGGGCGGTCGGCCGGATGCGCGACCCGGCCGCCCCGGTTTTCCTCTGCCTTTGTCCGCCTTTTGCCTGAACCGATCCATGGAGTTTATGGAGCACGACCATGCGTTCCCTCGCCTTCCCCTTGCGTCTTGAAGAAAACGGTCTGCTGCGCCGCGAAGAGTCCGCCGGCTCCCTGCTTTCCCTTCTACAGGTGATGGCCCGGACGCCGGCAGGCTCCTGGGCGGCCTGCCCCGACTTCGGTTTGCGCGACCTGTTTGAGAACGGGCGCCAGCGTGCCGACCTGGCCCGCCTGGCCATGGACCGCACCAATGCAGTGCTGGGCGAGCTCGGCGTGGATCAATACCGCGTTGCCGAAGTTGTCCGCGAGCTCAACAGCACCCGCGACACGGATACCTATGTGATTACGATCGTGCGGCCCGGCAGCGGAGAAAGCTTTACGACCACGCTCGGCAGCGAGTAAGACCCAGAAAGAGCCACGGAGAAATCGCAAGCCCGCATGAGCCCGCACACCCCCACGGTTCTGGAGATTGACCGCAAGCTGCGGGATGACTTTCGCCGCAGGGTGAAGGACTTCGGCATTTCGGCCGAAACAACCGATCCGCTGCTGGCCGTGCTGTTCCGCACTTTTGCTCAACAGATCGATCAGGTGTATGCCGATACCGGCATCCTGCGGCAGTCGCTGCTGCGCGAGTTGATGAGCGGGCTGCAGATTCCGCAGTACCTGGCCCGGCCGGCGCAAACGGTGGTCCGCCTAATGACCGACTCGCCCGAGCCGCGCGTGCTGCGTGCCGGCACCGAGCTGGACGCGCTCGCCTCCACAGGGGAGCGGCTGTCCTTTTCGCTTGACGCCACTGTGGAAATCTCCCGGGCGCGGGTCAGCTTCGCCTTCAGCTACCAGGACCAGGCACTGCGCCTGCTTTCAGGCGTCGAGATGAGCGACGCCATGCACAGTTATCGGCCCTCGTCCGAGCCTGTTTCCGTCGCGCTCGGCCCGCAGCCCGCCATCTTTGTCGCCGTCGAGGACCTCGCGCCCTCGCTGCTCAACCGGCACAGCATTTTCTTTGATCTGGGTCCCGGCAGCTATGCGCTGCAGGCTGCGCTTTCAAGCGAACCCTGGTGGATCTACGGGTCCGAGGGCGAGCTTGCCGGCGCGGGCCTGATGCGCGCCCGGCGCGTCAACTGCGGCGTATTCCAGCTCGACTGGCAGACCGGCGAAGCCGCCGCCGCTGCCGATACGGCGCTGCCTGAAATCCCCGACGGCTTTTACAGCGCCCGGCAGTTCCTGTTCCCGCAGATGCAGCCGGGGGCACCGCTGCTATGCCGCGCTCCCCGGCTGCTGGAGCCGGCACTGGCCCGCATCTGCGGCCGCGGCGTCGAGGCGCTGCTGGCAGAGCCGCGGCTTTGGATCAAGATTCCCATGCCGCCCGGCGTTCCCGCGCTGCACAATGCGCTGCACAATATCCTGCTGCACACCATCACGGCGTCCAACGTTTTTCCCCGCAACCAGACCGTTGATTTCGAGCGCCACGGCATTTCCATCCCGGTTACGCGCGAAGGCGGCACGCGGGAGTTCCTGGTAGCACCGATCGCGGTCACCGGCACCGCAAATATGCCTTATGAAGCCGGCACGCGCCCCCAGGGTGCCGCCGGCGGGGGCTGGTACGAGATCCACAACGACCGGATTACCCTCCATCCGGGTTCCGACGCCCAGGGTGCTCCGGACAGCGGAGCCAACGTGCGGCTGTGGCTCACAAACGGCGAGCTCGGCAATCGCGTCGGACCGGGCGACATCACCGGATTCAGCAATGCGGCCACCCTGCAGCACACGCGCGTGCTGCCGTTTACCTCGGCCGCCGGCGGGGCCGACGGCGAAGACCACTCGGTGGAGCAGCGGCGCTTCGCCGAAGCCCTGCTGACCCGCGGCCGCATCGTCACCCGAAGAGATTTAGAAACGGCCGCCCTTGCTTTGGACCGGCGCATCCTTGCAGCGGAAACCCGCTCCGGCATTGAGCGCCGCCAGAACGGGCTGCGCCGGGTCGAGCGCCTGGAGTTGGTGCTTGACCCGGACGGCTTTTCCAAGCTGGAGCTGGAGCTGCCCGCCTTGCAGCAGCAGGTAGAACGCTCCCTGCGCGGCAGGCTGGTTCACGGGCTGGAGCTGGAAGTGGAGTTTGTATGGCGTTAACCGACCGCATGGTGCTGGATCGGCAGACCGACGCGAGCCCTCATGCCGCGGACCGCGCGACCGCCTCCGATGCCGCCGCCGCGCCGCGCATGCCGAGCTTTGCCGCCGGCACCTTTGCCCACCGGCACACCCTTCACTCCGCCCTTGTTTCACTCGCCGCGCTCGGCATCGAGCCGCACCGCATTCAACTGCGGTACTCCGGCCGCGAAGCCCTGCCGTCCGGCACTGTGATGCGCCAGCGCCCGCCGGCCGGCACGCCGCTGCTCCCCGGCACGCCGATTGAACTCGCAATCGCCGGCCTGGGCATCACGCAGTCCCTGCCGGTCGGCATGTGGGATTCGGGCGGCGAAGCAGCCATGGGGACCCGCGAGCTGCTGGAGCTGTTTGATGACCCCTTGCAGAAGCTTGGACACTGGTTCCACGAGGGCGCGCCGCTGTTTCGTATTTCGCCGGAAGACCCGGCGGCCTGTGCCCGCTGGCTTTCCCTATTCGGCGTCAACGCCCAGGACTGGCCGCCCGCACTCTGGTATCCGCTGGCATCCCTGATTGCCGCTATGCCGAAGCTCGCCTGCTCGCAAAGCGGCTGCGCGCTGGTGCTGGAGGTGCTGCTGGGGCTGCCCGTGCGCTCGTTTTCCTACCGACCGGCCTTTACCGCCGCCCCGCGCGAAGCGCTTTCGCTGCTTGCCCGGCGCGCTTCCCGGCTCGGCGTGGATGCGGTGGTCGGCGACCGCATGGAGGATTTAGCCGTACTGGTGATCGAGATCGGGCCGGTGCCGCTCGCCGCATACACGCGGTTCACCGAGGGGGAAGGCGCGGCGCTGCTTGCGCGCACCCTGGAGATGGTACTCCCCATTTCCACCGGCTTCGACCTGCAATGGACTGTGCTGGACCAGCGGCAGTCGCCGCGGCTGGGGATGGCTGAGCGGAATGCAAGACTTGGGATCAATTCCCATATGGGCGCGCCTGCTCCGCCGGCAGAAGCATCTGTCGGCACCGAAAGCGGCGTGCCGTGAAGACTGAAACACTTCGGATGAAGACGAGAGAGACACGATGAAGGCGATCCATTTACGGTCGGTGAACTGGGAACACGGGATGCTGCTGACGCCGGATCACTTCCTGCGGCAGGAGCGCTATATGGAGTCGCTCTTCGGCTGGAGCCTGCGCTACATCATGCCCGGGTCCGGGCTGGTGGGCGGCGGGCTGCGCCTGCCGGAAAGCGACCTGGGCGCGATTCGCCACGACCCCGAGGTTTCCCTGCACGAAACCGCCGATGCGCTGGATGTTTCGGTAGCGCGCGCCCGCGGTCTCACGCCCTCCGGGCTTGTGATCGACGTGGAAGATGCGGGAACTCTTTCGCTTCGCCTTCAAAAAGAACGGCTCGCAGGTGTTGCCGAGGCGGTTGTCTGGATTGTCTGCGAGCCGAACGAGCGTTCCGTGGTGGACGGGGTGGCCGATGCTTATAACCCGCAGATGCGTACTGAACGCGTTATGACCTACCGGATCGCTTTGGACGTGACCGCGGTGGAGCGGGAGAATGCCATCGCCGTTGCGCGCCTGCGCCGGCCCGCAACCGGAATGTACTTTGAGGCCGATCCCCAGTACATTCCGCCTTGCGTGCTGCTTTCGGCGCACTCCGAACTGATGGCCGGCACGCGCAGGGTTTTGGACGCGGTGAATCGGCTGGCCAACAGCTATGCCGACCTCCATCGCGCCATGCGCGAGTTCCTGGTGCTGTTTACCGAGCGCGGCATCGATACCGAAGTCGACCGCGATGCGGTCCACTTCGCCGAGCGCATGGTGCTGGAGCTCCAGAACGCCGCCTACGACCTGCTCGACCGCAACCAGCCGCCGGAGCGCTTTTTCGGCCGCGTCCGCCGCATGCTGCACTCTTCGGCTATCTACTTCGATCTTGCGACCGGCATGCAGGAGTACTATGACACGCTGCGCGACACCGGGGAAACCGAACTGCTGAGCCTGGTTGAAAGCCAGCGGCACGCCCTCCAGGTGGGCCGCACGCTGCGCATGGAAGAAGATCTGAGCCTGGAGATCCGGCGCGCGTTGCAGTCGCTTGCGGGCCTTGAAAAGCTGGAGCGCGCGCTGGAAGGCAAGTACATTGACTTCCGCAAAAGTGCCTCGCTGGAAAGCACCAACTTTATTTTCGACCGCGGAGGCAAGGCACTCTATAAAGTCGCCGCCAGGCCGGCGCGCGTCCAGGGCCTGGCTGATGAGATGACCATCTTTTTCTCTAACCTGCGCTTGGAGGGCCGCGACCGCTACCGTCTGATTCTGGTCGGCGACCGCAATGCCCCTTTTCTGCGCGGCACCTCGATCGGTGCCGAAATCCGCCTGAACGAAGGCTCCGGCTTCCGCCGCGAAGCTATTATCCTGACTTCAAACGCAAAGCTTGACGAGCAATTCAACCTGGAGTTGGACTTTGAAGCGCCGGACGTGCCGACCATCACCGACCTGCGCGTGACCGTGCCCAACTACCACACCGTGCGCACGGCTCTGCTGTTTATACGGCACCGCTTTTACGCCGGTCGCGCGGAAGCGGTCGACTCCCGTGCCGCTTCCCTGTCGGAACCGGAGTCCGCCCGGCTGTCGCCCCGCATCCCTGCCGCCTTTGCCGGTGCCGAGGTTGCCCGCAACGGTGCCCCGCACAGCAGCTTTGCCGCTTCCCCGGGCCAGAGCGAGCAGTTTCCGGTACCTGACGAGGCGCAGCCGTCGCAGCAGCCTCCATGGATGCCGCGCGAGGCCCCTCAGCCGCCGGCGGAACCGGGCACGCGGCCGCGCCGGCGGCGGCTGGAATAACAGGAAAGGACAGCAACCATGGCGCTCGACCTGAGCAAACTTTCGGAAGAAATGGAGTCGGCACTGGCCGGTGCGCGTTTGCTTGCCGAGCAGCGCCGCCAAGCGCTCATCCAGCCCGAGCACCTGCTCCTGCTGCTGCTCGACGGTGACACCGGCAGCCTGCGCCCCCTGCTGGAAGCCAAAGGCGTCGCCGTGCCCCCGCTGCTCGACGCTCTTTCGCGCCGCGCCGACATCCTTTCAGCCGCGCGCCTTGAGCCGGGCCGCCGTCCGCTCGCCTCGCAGCCGCTGCGCACCCTTCTGGAGGAGGCTTTCCGCATTTCCGACCGGCATGGCCGCCCCGCCGCCGAGCCGGTGGACGTGCTCGAAGCCGCCCTGAGCGGAGACGAGAGCGAGCTGCGCCACCAGTTCCGCAAAGCCGGCATTACCGTTGCGGACCTTGAAACCGCGGCCCAGGCAGGCTCCCAGCGGAGCCAGAAGCCGGCACCCGCCGCACAGGACGATCTTGCCGACGGGGCGCGCATGCTGGAAAAGTTCGGCCGCGACCTTACAGCCGCCGCGCTTGCCGGCGAGCTGATGCCGGTGGTCGGCCGTGATGAAGAGGTCCGTCAGCTCATCCAGACCCTGCTGCGCAAGACAAAATCGAACCCGGTGCTTGTGGGCGACCCAGGCACCGGCAAAACAGCCATCGTCGAAGGCCTCGCCCAGCGCATCGCATCGGGCGACGTGCCTGAAAGCATGCGGCGCTGCCGCGTTGTCGCTCTGGATCTCATGTCGCTGGTGGCCGGCGCCAAGTACCGCGGCGAGTTTGAAGAACGCATCAAGGCGGTCGTGGATGAGGTCCGCCTGCGCAAAGGCGAGATCATCCTGTTCCTCGACGAGATTCATCAGCTGGTCGGCGCAGGCTCGACCGAAGGCGGCATGGACGCCGCCAACATCCTGAAACCCGCGCTGGCCCGCGGCGAACTACGCTGCGTCGGCGCGACTACGTTTGATGAATACCGCGAGCGCATTGAAAAGGACGGCGCTCTCGCGCGCCGCTTCGAGCAGGTTCAGGTCAAGGAGCCGACGGATGAATCCATGCTGTACATCCTGCGCGGCATCCGCGACCGCTATGCCGTCTTCCATGGCGTTGAGCTCACTGCCGAGTCGCTCGTCGCCGCTGTGAAGCTTTCCCGCCGGTACCTGCGCGACCGATTCCTGCCCGACAAGGCGATCGACGTCATCGATGCCGCCGCCGCGCGGTTGCGCATGCAGCTTGAATCGCGCCCCACCGCGCTTGACCAGCAGGAGCGCCTGCTGACCCGGCGCCGAGCCGAGCTTGCCACCCTGCACTCGCTTTCCAAACCCTCGGGTGCTCAAAGAAAGTCCATCGAGGCCATCAGCGCCGAGATCAGCGCCATGGAGCCGCGCATTGCCGCGGACAGCGAGGCGTGGGAGCGTCAGCGCAGCGCCCGGCAGGATTTAGCCAGAACCCGCGCCGCCCTTGAAGAAAACCGGCGGGCACTCGAAGCCGCCGAGGGGGCGGGCGACGTTGCGCGCGCGGCCGAAATGCGCTATGGCGTGATCCGGCACCTGGACGACCAGCGCGCCGACCTTGAACAAAAGCTCGCACAGCATACCGCCGAAGCCGCCGCCCGCGGCGTGCTTGTTTCGGACCGCGTTTGTCCGGAGCACATCGCCGAGGTCATTGCCGAGCGGGCCGGCGTGCCCGTTGCGCGCATGCTGGAAAGCGAGCGTGAGCGCCTGCTGCACCTTGAGGACCGCCTCGGCGAGCGCGTGTACGGGCAGCCTGAAGCAGTCCACGCCGTTGCCGACGCCGCCCGCCGGATGCGCACCGATTTGCAGATGAAGCGCTCCCCGGCCTCGTTTCTCTTTGTCGGTCCTACCGGAGTCGGAAAAACCGAGCTCGCAAAAGCCCTCGCCGAAGCACTCTTCGACGATGAATCCGCCTTGATCCGCATTGATATGGGTGAATACAAGGACAAGAGCTCCGCTGCCGGACTGATCGGTTCGCGCCCCGGACTCGTCGGCTCCGACGAAGGCGGCTTCCTTACCGAGCAGGTGCGCCGCTCGCCCTACTCGATCGTGCTCTTTGACGAAGTCGAGAAAGGCCACCCTGAGATTCTTGACCTGCTGCTTGGCGTTCTCGACGAAGGACGCCTAACGGACGCCAAGGGCCGCTTTTGCGACTTTACCAACACCGTTGTTTTATTCACCTCGAATCTGGGGGTGCGCGAAAGCATGCGCGCCGGCGACGATGCCGTGCTGCGCGAGCGGATCATCCTCGATGTTGTGAAGCAGTCGCTGCGGCCCGAGCTTTACAACCGCATCGGCCAGGTTGTGCCCTTCCACGCGCTCGGCATGCCGGAGCTGCAGCGTATTGTTACCACGCAGCTCAGCGCCCTCGCGCGCCGTCTGGCCGAGAACCGCGAGGTGCTGCTTGCAGCCGCTCCGGCCGCTGTGGCGCTGCTGGCCAGGCTTTCCTATGACCCTGAGTACGGCGCGCGACCTGCCGGACGCGTAATGCAGCGCGAAGTGCTTTCTCCCATCGCCGAGCTGCTGCTGAGCCGCGATCTCGCTCCCGGGACGCAGATTCATCTCGATGCCGCCCCTGTTGCTGCTGAGTCGGAGCAGGAAGAACCTGTCTACGAGCTCGTCTTCTCCGTAAGCTCGCCGGACATCGATGAGGACGCATCGGCTCCAACGGCACCTGTACCGGCCCGCGCGGGAGAACGATAAAATGCCTTCTCGGCTCCGCACCGCTCATTTGCAGCACCGCTTCCGGCACTTCTGCCTTCTCTTCGGCCTGCTGGCCGCTGTGTCTACCGCCCAGGCAGAGTCCGCCACCACGCTCAATCTATTCAACGGTACTTCCCTGCTCGGCTGGAACAGCAACGGAGGCTGGGATCCTAAAGCCGGTACCCTCACAAGCAGCGGCGCGGGCCAGCGTTCCATTCTCACTGCCGTTCCCTTCGGCGAGTTTACCCTCCAGTTTGAGTACAACGTTGCAGGCACTCCGAATGCTGCCGTCCGCGTCTGGTCCAACCGCGAGAGCACCAGCGGCTACCGCATCGATCTTGACAACAACGGCGCGAGCTTCGGAGTGGGCGGCGTCGAAGGCAGCGCCCACTCCAGGATCAGCTCCGTTACCGAGGGCTGGCACCGTGCCTCTGTTGAACTTGCCGGCGGCCAGATGGACATCGAGGTGGACGGCCAGGGAGTCGCGCACATCGGTGATGTGGGCAGCGGTGCGGGCTATCTCGGTTTTGAGGCGACAGGCAGCGGATCGCTCGCGGTTCGCAACGTGCGCCTGACCCCGCGAGGTCTGCGTCCGAGCTTCAACGGGACGGATTTGAGCGGTTGGAAGAGCATTGAAACCAAACCGCCCTCGGCCTCGGGTGTCGGCCACACGATGGAGAAAACGCTGACGCTTGGCCTGGGAGGCAGCAGCAAGCCCCATTCTGCTGCGTGGAACGTGCGCAACGGTGCCATCCACGGGGAAAAAGGGCCGGGCGGTCTTGAAAGTGCCGCCAGCTACACCGATCTCATCCTCCACCTGAGCGCGAGCGCCAAAAGCGATCCTACCCGCAAGGAAGATTTTCTCGCTTTCTGGATGCGCAACCCCGCCGGCCAGCTGAGCGGCGGCTATCCGGTCGGCATTGGCCCCTACACCGGGCAGATCGCCGGGCTTTCCAATCGCACGCCCACAAGCCCTGCCACGGCGGTCGATGAAACGATCGTGCTTGCCGGCCGCACCGTCGCTATCTGGAGCGGTGCCAACCTGCTTACTGTTTATACGGATTCCCGGCCCGAAGCACCTTTGGTCGCTCAAGGTGCCCGTACCGCCGGCGGCCCGATCTCGCTGGTGCTGCCGAACGACCACGATGCGATTGATGTGCAGAAGATCACCATCGCCCAGCTGCCCGCCGGCTATGGCGTTGTAG
>CAXTSG010000037.1:0-2792 GCA_964246825.1 uncultured Acidobacteriaceae bacterium
GGTCGCGGGCTTTGTGTTTGACGGGGAGGCAGGCGCGGGCGCGCCGCCGGAGGGAGCACGGCTGGGCGGGCTGCGGCTGCGGGATGGGCGTGTGCTCCGGGCGCGCTCGACGGTGCTGACAACCGGGACGTTTCTGAACGGGCTGATCCACTGCGGGGAAACGCGGTACACGGCGGGGCGGGCCGGGGAGCCGGCATCGGTACACCTGGGCGAGTCGCTCAAAGCGCTGGGGCTGCGCGCCTGCCGCTTGAAGACTGGGACGCCGCCTCGTTTAGACGGGCGGGCGATTGACTGGACGCGGTTTGAGGAGCAGCCGGGCGACGCGGACCCGACGCCGTTTTCCTTCAGGACGGGCAGCCTGGCGCTGCGGCAGGTGTCCTGCTATATCGCGCACACGACGCCGCGCACGATGGAGCTGATTCGGGAGAATGTGCACCGGTCGCCGATGTATTCGGGGGCAATCGAGGCGATCGGGCCGCGGTATTGCCCGTCGATCGAGGACAAGGTGGTGCGCTTCCCGGACAAGGCCGGGCACCAGTTTTTTCTGGAGCCGGAAGGATTGGAAACGGATGAGGTGTATGTGAACGGGATGTCGACTTCCTTGCCGGAAGAGGTGCAGCGGGCGATCGTGGCGTCGATCCCGGGGCTGGAGGAGGCGACGATGCTGCGGCCGGGGTATGCGATCGAGTACGACTCGATTGACCCGACGGAGCTGGACCGGTCGCTGCGGGTGAAGAAGTTTGAGGGGCTGTACCTGGCGGGGCAGATTAATGGGACCTCGGGCTATGAGGAGGCGGCCGCGCAGGGGCTGATGGCGGGGATCAATGCGGGGCTCGCGGCGCGCGGGGCCGGGCAGTTGTTTACGCTGGACCGGACCGAGGCGTATATCGCGATCATGATTGATGATTTGATCTCGAAGGGGACGAACGAGCCGTACCGGATGTTTACCTCGCGGGCGGAGTTTCGGCTGCATCTACGGATTGACAATGCGGACCGGCGGCTGACGCCGCATGCGCGGCGGCTGGGGCTGATTGGGGATGCGGATTGGGCGGCGTATGAGGCGAAGCAGGCACGGGCGGTGGCGCTGAAGACCCTGCTGACGACGCGGAAGCCGGAGGCGGGGGTGTTGATGCAGCTGCCGGCCATGGAAGGGAACGGCTTGACCGCTGAGAACACGGCCGGGCTGACGTATGCGCAGCTGCTGCGGCGGCCGGAGGTGACGCTCGAGTTCGTGTGGCCGCTGCTTGCCGGGGAGTTGGCGCAGGGCGGGGACGTGTTCGCGCCGTGGTTGGGGGCCGAGCCGGGCACGGTGGCCGCAGGAAGGCGTCGGGTGGAGCTGAAGGCGATCGAAACAGAGATCAAGTATGCGGGGTACTTGGAGCAGCAGCGGCGGTCGATCGAGAAGCTGCGGGCGGCGGAAAGTCGGGCGATTCCTGCGGATTTTCGATATGAGGGCGTGGCGGGGCTGAGCCGGGAGATGCAGGAAAAGCTGGGGCGGGTGCGGCCTTTGACGATTGGGCAGGCCAGCCGCATCCCGGGGGTGACGCCGGCGGCGCTGACGCTGTTGAGCGTGCATGTGAGCGGGGGTAGGAGGCGGGGTTAACCTGTATGGCTGCGTGTGACCGGTGCGGAAAACCGACTAACAGAGTTGTTGAAAATTATCCGCTCTGTAGTGAGTGTTATTTGCTCTCGCAACAGATAGAAATTGCTCGAGCAGAGGCCGCAAATGATCGCCAGCGCCTGCTTATGGCAATGGGTAATCAGCTGTCTGCGCTAGCGGATTCCACGGTTGGAAGCGGCTACTCAACCCCAAGGGTGAACATACCCGTAAAGCGCGCCCCGCAATACAACACGATTCACAATGTGAACGTAGCGGAGGGCAGCAGGAATATAGCAATAAACAACGGTTCAGCGCAAAGCATCGCAGTTGCGATAGGAAGTACTGAAAAGCAGGGAAACGCCAGCCTCGCTACCGCATTTAAGGCATTTACTGACGCGCTTGTGAATGAACCGATTGGAGACGAGCAGAAGCGGGAGATGTCGGAACAATTAGCGGTGCTTTCTGAAGAAGTGACAAAGCCCGGAGAGACCCGCCGCCGTGCTGTTGTAGGTCCGATGTTAGACGGATTGAACAAAGCCGTGAACATATCAGCGACGCTTTCTTCTCTTTGGGAAAAACTACATCCGCTCCTCAAGCAGGCGTTCAATTAGGCGCTGAATTCAGTTCGGCGAGACGAGATTTTTTCCACACCCGCTTGATTGTTTTAGAGTGGAGGGCAGAGGTGGTGTCCATGGCAACGCTTACACAAGCTCCCGTTTTTATGTCCGTCGAGCAATACCTGCGGACTTTCGATTATGAGCCGGATGCCGAGTATGTGGACGGCTACATTGAGGAAAGACCCATGGGCGTTAGGGAGCATGCGGCTTGGCAGAAGGCCATCCTTCTGTTTTTTGCGAAGCACGAGGATGACTGGGGAGTTCGGGTTTTTGCAGAGCTCCGGGTACATACGAGCACGACGCGGTACCGCATCCCGGATATTTCGGTGCTTGCCGCGGATGCTCCGAACGAGCAGATTCCGAGCCATCCGCCGCTTGCAGTTTTTGAGGTTCTCAGCCCGGATGACCGGATCAAGCGAATGCTGAAAAAACTCTGGGATTACGAGCGCATGGGGATTGGGCAGGTGTGGGTGATCGACCCGAAGAACCCTGAGTGGCTGCGCTTTGAGCACGGCGAGCTTTTGCCCGAGGGGCAGTGCCGCCTTGCTACCCTCAACATCGAGTTCCCGATGGAG
>CAXTSG010000037.1:2802-3339 GCA_964246825.1 uncultured Acidobacteriaceae bacterium
GGAGATCAGCAAGCGGGTTCGCTAGGTTTCCTTTTCCTCAAGACGGCAACGCTGTTTTGCGGGTTCAAGGCTGCCCAAGCGGACGGCTGCGCATCCCGGGCGGCGGTGCATCTTACCCGCGCATGGAACCTGTAGCAGAGCTGGAGCGGAAAGACCCGCTGTTGGAGCCGATTACCGACCCGGTGGAGTCGGCGAAGGCGGCGGGGCTGCGGTATGTGACGGATACGCGGCCGGGGATCGGGCGCAAGAAGACGGCGAACGGGTTTCGCTATGTGGACCCGGACGGCAGGCCGGTGCGGGATGAGAAGACGCTGGCCCGGATCAAGTCGCTGGTGATTCCGCCGGCTTGGACCGGGGTGTGGATTTCGGCGCAGCCGAATGGGCATCTCCAGGCGACCGGGCGCGATGCGAAAGGGCGCAAGCAGAGCCGCTACCACCCGCGCTGGCGCGAAACCCGAGACGAGACCAAGTATGAGCGCATGACGCACTTTGCGCGGGCGCTGCCGGCGATTCGGGAGCGCGTGGCGCATGACTTGG
>CAXTSG010000037.1:3349-8942 GCA_964246825.1 uncultured Acidobacteriaceae bacterium
GCGCGGCTCCGGCCGTGGGGGGGGGGGGGGGGGGGTTTGGGGGGGGGGGGGGCGCTTTGGGGGGGGCGGGGGGGGCCCCCCCCGGGCCAAGGTGCTGGCGACGATCGTGAGCCTGATCGAGCAGACGCTGATCCGGGTGGGCAATCAAGAGTACGCGCGCGACAACAAGAGCTACGGGCTGACCACGATGCGGACGAAGCATGTGGAGGTGGAGGGCTCGGAGATCAAGTTTACGTTTCAAGGCAAGAGCCGGGTTCACCATACAATCAACCTGAAGGACCGGCGGCTGGCGGCGATTGTGAAGCGGTGCGCGGATCTGCCCGGGTATGAGCTGTTCCAGTATTTGGACAAGGACGGGGAGCGGCACACGATTGATTCGGCGGATGTGAACGAGTACCTGCGGGAGATCAGCGGGGAACATTTTACGGCGAAGGATTTTCGGACGTGGGCGGGCTCGGTGCTGGCGTGCGAAACGCTGCGCGACCTGCCGCCGTTTGCAACCGCGGCGGAGGCGAAAAAGAACGTGGTGCAGGCGATTGTGAAGGTGGCTTCGCGGCTGGGGAATACCCCGTCGGTATGCCGGAAGTGCTACGTGCATCCGGCGGTGATTGAGGCGTACCTGGGCGGGAAGTCAACGGAAGCGGCGAAGCGGGAGCTGGAGGAGGAGATTGACGAGCGGCGGCACGCACTGCGGGAGGAAGAGCAGGCGCTGGTGGACCTGCTACAGCAGAGGGTGATGCTGGAGGCGAGCTGAGGAGCCGGGCGGCCGGGCGGAGTTTCGCTTCAGGATGCTTCCGGCTTCCGAGTGCTTCCCGGCTTTCAGCAGCGAGCCTCGGCTTGCTGCCGACTTCGGCGAGCCTTGCCGGCTTACTCGGCAAATCCGCGATAGACGAACTCGCCCAGATACCATCCCTCCATGCCGGCGCGGAGGTGCCGGGTGCTTTGGCCCGTCCACACGACGTCTCCAAACGAGATGGAGGCATGGTTGAACGCGCACACTTCCAGACGCGGATCGTGCGCCGCCGCCAGAAAGCCGTAGCTGCTGCCGAGCGAGGTTCCGAGCACCCCGAACTCGCGGTAGCCCTGCGCTTGGAGCCAGTCCAGGCAGCACCGGATATCGACGACCGCCTGCCGACAGGCCCCGATCGTCCGCCCGATGTTTGCCGAAACCGCATAGTCCGAGCGCTCCAGCTCGGCCGGCCGCCGCACGTCGTGGTAGGGCTTGGAGAGCCGCAGGGCCGACACCCCGAAACGGTTGAAGATGGCGCACAGCGCGTTATGGCTGAAGGCGTCGGCGTTCCACTGCGGCATCACAATGATTGCTTTCCGCGGCGGCTCGCCCGTTTGTCGGTCGGGCTTGGCCGGGTACCACCGGGCGTTGACCCGGTCGTTCTCGGGGTAGGGCGTCCGCACGGGCGAGGTAAAGCGCAGAAACTCGGCCGTCGAGAGCTCGCCACGCTCGGCCCGGACCTTGAGCTCGGCATCCTGGGCGAGGGTTTCCGGCCGGACGTTGGTCGGGTACAGCTGCGGGTGCCGGTGCTCCAGGGCAAAGTCCCGCGGCTGCTCGTAGGCGAAAAACCGGGCGCTGTTTTCGACCATGAGCCGGTTCACCCACAGCATAGCCCGCTCGGCGCGGTCGGCGCTGACTCCATGGGCTGCGAGATTTCCTTCCGGGACCTCGGCCAGCCACCGCATGTCGGGGGGCAGCACATCCCGGAGCCACCCGAAACCCCACTCGACCGGCCGCACCACGCGGTTTTCATCCCGCGTGGTCAGCTCCGTTTCCCACCGAACCATCCACTCCGCGTAGCGCTGTTTGAGCATTGGGTTCTATGGTAGCGGAGGTGAGTATCGCACCAAGCGTTCAAAGCTGCTCAGGTGTTTATGTGACGACCCTTACAGCCCGCCTCGGCCGCCTTTGAAGATTTTCCGAGTGATACTCGTATAATCCACGATCTCCCGTTAACAGACTTACCTCATACCCAGCTTTTGCGTAATACTCAGCAACATCTTGGATAGTAGCATCCGCAATAGAAATCTTTTTCGACGCAAGATCGGGGAACGTTTCCGCTAAACTTCTCACGTTTTCTGCCTGCCAAATAGCAGACTGCTCCGTGAAAGCCGCCCATGGCGTTGCAGCATCTATTGCGTTTAGTAAATGCTGTGCAAGCCGCTCTGCACATTGATACCTGCTTGACGGGGCATTTGCAATGTGATTACCTGCCTCGATCAAAGCTGCTATTGGCAGAACAAGAGTCGACTGCTTAGAAGCTGTTTCTTTGGAAATCAATCGTTCAACCCTGGAATGATCCCACCTATCTTCATCAGAACCAGCCGTCTCTTTGTTTGGCACCTTCAACCAGCAACAGAGGATAGATGTATCCAGCACTACCACGCGCTTAGCCAATCTTCAGCTCCAATTGCGGAGAGCGACGTGACGTATCACGCAAACTGCGTTCTATAAGTCCTTGGCTGGAAAGTTTTCCGACTTGACCTTGAGCTAGAAGCTTTGGTAGATGGTCCAAGCTGTCTAACGGAGTCAAGCAGCTTGCACCTGTACTATTGTCTCGATAGGCTACGGAAATGTATGAGACAAGCTCGGTACTCATAGCATCCAAAAGCGCTGGATTATGTGTTGTTACAATAACATCAATCTTTCTATCGTCCCCTACCTCCCGCAACATATTAAGGAGGAGTTTAGCGCGGGATGGGTGTAAGCCGTTGTCAACTTCCTCCAGCACAAGAAGGCTCTTTTCCGGTCGGGTAAGTAACGCTGTCAAGGTAGCTAAGAACCTTAATGTGCCATCTGACATACCTCTTGAATCGACGACTGCTGTATCTGTACCGTTCCAAGTCTCCTCAGAATAAAGCATAGCGTCACTTTGAAATCTACCTACCGGCTCTGCATAGATATGGCGTACGTCCCTTTCTGGAAGTCGGGTAACGTACCTTGTAAGAGTAGCTTCTATATCTTTCTTCCGATCCTCTGAAAGAGCAGCTATAACGCCGGCTATGTTGCTTGCGTCACTCTCTAGCTTTTCCGATAAGGGCGAGTACGATCTCATGTGAGATGGAATTGGATCAAGGATGAATATGTCTCTGAGTGCATTTGCAACAACAGATACGCCATCTTGTATCTCTTGTCTTGATTTTTGACCTGCAAGCTGAAATAGCACCGGCTGAGACCTTCCCATGGGCCGGGGAGATCCCTGCTTCTCGTTATAAAGCCTCGCCACTATGGTGGGTGAATCCTCAAGACACGGGTCAGTTCGAAAGAGCTTAATATTTCCAATCTTTCGCTTTACGCTGACACCCTTGAGCCACTTATACCTATTTCGCGTGAGGGTTTCAGCTTCGATCTCACAACGCTTATCTGCGATCCGGCATTGAATGCGGTACTCATAATCCGTCTGACCATCATCCACCTCAAAGATTACGCCCAATGTGAACGTCTCTTCAGGCTTGCGAGCTGCCCATTCTATGCCACCACGGAGGGGCGTTTGAATAGCATCTCCAGTCAGAGCTGTGGTCAGCGAAGAGCCCATCGCTATTCTATTTAGAAAAACAAGCGCATCCACGGCATTGGACTTACCGCTGGAGTTTGTGCCGATAAGAACGGTAAGGGGATCAATCTCCAAAGTTCCATCGGCGTAACTTTTCCAATTCTTTAGATGAACTCGAGCAATCATCGTTTCTCGATTCTACGCTTGACGTTTGTGAGTGCTATCATTCCCCGCCCCCAAACGCTAGATTTTCAAACCGCGTGCACTTGCTCAGGTACGCCAGATGCACCGACCCCGTAGGGCCGTTTCTTTGCTTGGCGATGATGATTTCCGCTTTTCCTTCGGTTTCGGGGTCGGGTTGGCCGTTTTCGTCTTTGTTGTAGTAGCTTTCGCGGTGGATGAAGGCGACGACGTCGGCGTCCTGCTCGATGGAGCCTGATTCGCGCAGGTCGGAGAGCATGGGCTTTTTGTCGCCGCCGCGCTGCTCGCTGGCGCGCGAAAGCTGGGAGAGGGCGATGACCGGCTGGTCCAGCTGTTTGGCCCGGGCCTTGAGCCGGCGGCTTAGGGCGGAGAGTTCTTGGGTTCGGTTTTCGTAGCGTTTGCGGGCGGCGGCTCCGGAGCCGCTGGAGCCGGTCATCAGCTGGAGGTAGTCGATTACGATCAGGTCCAGGCGGCCGTGCATCTGGCGTAGGCGGCGGGCTTTCGCGCGCATTTCCGTGAGCGAGATGGCGGGGGTGTCGTCGATGAAGATGTGGGCTTCGGTCAGCCGTTCCAGGGCTTCGGTCAGCCGGGCCTGGTCTTCGCGGCTGGTGTAGCCTTTCTGGATTTTTTGCTGGTCCACCAGAGCTTCCGAGGCCAGCATGCGGCGCAGGAGCGATTCTTTCGACATTTCAAGCGAAAAGACGGCAACGACCGCGCCGCCGCGCACCGCCGCATTTTGCGCGATGTTGATGGCCCAGGCCGTTTTGCCCATGGAGGGCCGGGCGGCGATGATGACGAGCTCCGCTTTTTGGAGCCCGCTCGTCATTCGGTCGAACTCGGTGAAGTGCGTTTCCAGGCCGGTGACTTCGCGGTGTCCTTCGGCGAAAAGCTGGTCGATGGAGCCGAACGAGCCCCGCACGATCTCCGGGATGGAGGCGAAGCCGCGCTGGACGCCGTGCTCGGTGACCTCCAGCAGCTTGGACTCGGCCGTGTTCAGCACGTCCAAAGCGTCTTCGGACTGGTCGGCCGCCTCCGTGATTGCCTCGGAGCACACCACGATGAGCTGCCGGAGCAGCGATTTGTTCTTGACGATGCGGACGTATTCGTCGATCGAGAGCCGCCGCGGCAGATTTTCCGTCAGGGAGGCGAGATAGGCCACGCCGCCGATCGACTCGACCTCCTTGTACTGCGAAAGGATGTCGCGCAGGGTGATGATGTCGACCGCGCGCCCGGCGTCGATCAGCTCCGCCATGCGCAGGTAAATGCGCCGGTGCGCGTCCAGCGCGAAGTCGGCCTGCGTGATGCGCTCGGCTGCTTCGTTGTACAGGTGGTTATCGAGCAGGATGGCTCCGAGGATGGAGCGCTCCGCATCGAGCGAGGCCGGCAGTCCCCGCTCAAACTGAATTTCAGGAATGGTCGCCATACACGGTTAGACTACGCCGCGGGAAATCCACCGCGCGACTCCCGTCCTTGGATAAGGAGGAAATCCGCGCACGGGTCGCGGGTTTATACGCCGAACAGGGCGTAGTCCGGCCGGTCTGACAGGTGTTTGTGCCGGAAGGCCCGGTAGATGGCGCGGTTTTTGAGGAAAAACACTCCCGGCAGCTGCGTCGGGTCTTCCCGGCCCGGGGAGCCTGCCCCGTAGCGCCAAAGCGCCCGCCGCACAAGGCTCAGGTAGGCGGTGGCCCCGTAGAAGTGGGGCAGCACGGTGGACTTGAGCAGGTGGAACTCCGGGGCCTGGTAGAGCTTCATGGTCGGATCCGACACCCGTTCCACCGTCAGGAGGCCGAACCGCGTGAAGAAGGGCCGCGCCCGCTCCGGCGAGCCCATGTGCACAAAGACCGGACGCGTATTTCTCGCTTCAAGCTGCGGCATTGCCTTGGCCACGT
>CAXTSG010000037.1:8952-16612 GCA_964246825.1 uncultured Acidobacteriaceae bacterium
GGTGAAGCTATCGCCGAAATGGCGCAGGAAGATCAGCAGCATGGGCTGCTCATCCAGGAGCCGGAGCAGCGTTTTTCCGCTTTCCGTAAAGGTCCGGCCCAGCAGGTCCACCAGTTCCGGGTCCGGGGGCAGCACGCCCGGGGTCAGGGTCGGGCGCGGCGCGGGTGCAGGTTTCATGCGTGGAGGCTCCCCCTCAATCACGTTATACGTTTGCTTCTACCCATAGTAGCGAGAAACGCCTCGGACGGAAGCTGCCGAATGCGGCCGCGAACCATGCCGGTCGGCATCGGAGGGGTCAATCGCGCGACCGGGCGGCTCGCCGTGCTTCAAGTTCTTCATGGTGGGCTTCCGCCCATTGCCAAACACCGCAGAAGGCGAGGCCCAGGCTTTCGCCCAGCGGCGTGAGGGCGTATTCAACCCGCGGCGGTACCACCGGGTAGACGGTACGCGTCACGAACCCGTCGCCTTCCATCCGACGCAGGGTTTGGGTGAGCATCTTCTGGCTGATGCCGTGGATCAGCCCTGCCAGGCGACTGAACCGAACCACCCCATGCTGGCTCAGGGTTTCCAGAAGCAGCAGCGTCCACTTGTCGGCAACGCGCCCGATGACCTCTTCGACAAGCCGGTCGATCTCGGGCGAGCTCGCGGTCGCGCCCGCCGGGGATTGGAACCGAATCGGATTCTCGATGGTTTTTGTTCGGAAAGGCATATTCCTCGCTAACCAGCGGGTAAGTATGGCACTTTCCCGTGCCTTCTTCCCAATCAGGGCCGGCTCTCCTACAGTAACCCTGAGGAGGGCAACACTGCCATGAATCCAAATGCAAAGAACACGATTCTCATTACCGGCGGCGGCTCGGGCATCGGCCGGGGCCTTGCGGAGGCGTTCCACAAGCTGGGCAACACGGTGGTGATCGCCGGGAGGCGGAAGGACGCGCTGGATGAGGTTGCCGGCGCAAACCCCGGAATCTTTACCGAGGTTGCGGACGTGCAGGATCCCGCTCAATTGCAGATGCTGGCCAAAGATGTGACGGCCAAGTTTCCCGCGCTGAATGTGCTGATTCACATGGCCGGGATCATGAAGCCGGAGGACCTGAACGGCCCCGCCGATCCGTGGGCGATTGACAGCACCATTGCTACCAATCTGGCTGCGCCCCTTCAACTGACCGCCGCTTTGTTGCCGCACCTGAAGGCTCAACCGACGGCTACCATTGTGACCGTAACTTCAGGCCTTGCGTTTACGCCGCTTGCCCTGACGCCGACGTATTGCGCGACGAAACTTGGGATACATGCCTGGTCTACCTGTCTGCGCTACCAGCTGAAGGAGACGTCGGTTGAGGTGCTGGAGCTGATTCCGCCTTATGTTCAGACGGAGCTGTTGAGCAAGGAAGGAGCAAGCGACCCAAGGGCCATGCCGCTGGCCGACTTTGTTTCCGAGGTGATGGACATTCTGACGAACCAGCCGGAGGCGAAGGAAATCCTGGTCAAAAAAGTCCAGCCGCTGCGGTTTGCAGGGGACTTCAACGCTGAGAAGTTCGATCAATTCTTTGAGCAGTTCAACGCGGCCATGGCTGCTCATTGAGGCGAGCTGTGGGTATGCGGGCTCCTTGAAAGCGGGCCGGGAGACAGTGATCTGGGTAAGATAGCCCTTGATGCGCTTCCTTACCCGGCTTTTTCTGTTCGGACTGTTTCTGCTCGGCCGCGCGGCGTTTGCCCAAACGCCCGCGCCCGCCCAGCCTCCGCTGATTACCCAGTTTCAGAAGCTCGAAGACAACTGGAGCATTGCGCTGGCGCACCGCGACCAGTTCGCGCTGGAAAACCTGTTGGCTCCTAACTTTATCGATGTTTCAGCGGCCGCGCACGTCAACACGCGCGACCAGGCCATTGTGGACGCGCTCGGAGGCCAGCCGGAGCCTGTGCTTTCCGTCGAGCAGAAGGTGGTCAACGTGCGCAGCTTCGGCGAGGTGGCGGTGGTGGAAGGCACCTACATGCTGCGCCTGAAGGAGGCTCCGCGCATCCGCGACGAGCGCGGCGTGTTTACCCATGTGTGGCAAAAAGGCCGCGGCACCTGGAGCTGCGTCAGCGCCCAGCGTACCGCGGTGGTGGATCAGTTGGAAGGCGGTCGCAAGGGTTCGACGGTTGACCCTGAGAAGAAGTCCAGTGCCGCGCTGCCTTTTCATATTCCGCTGGTTTATAAGGGCGCCGACTCCAAGGCGCCCACCCCGCCGCCGGGTGCGCCCGGGACGATTCCGCCTGCCTCGCAGGACAATCCTTCGGGCTCGGCCCCGCCGCGGTAAGGCATGCGGCCCACCGTCGCTGAAATCGATCTCGAGGCGCTCCCGGCCAATTACCGCGAGTTGGAGGGGCGCGTGCGCCGGGGGGCTGATCCCTCCGCGCGGCTGCTGGCGGTGGTAAAGGCCGATGCTTACGGCCATGGCGTCGTGCAGTGCGGGCAGGCCCTGGCGGAGGGCGCGGGGGCGGCGTGGCTCGGGGTGACCTCCGTGCAGGAGGCGCTTGCGCTTGAGGCGGGGCTGCGCGAGGGCGGGGCGCGGCCGCGCATGCTTGTTATGTCCGGCTTTTTCCCGGGGGAAGAGGAGGAGGTTGTACGGCGCGGGCTGCGGCCGCAGGTTTGGGAGCCTTGGCACCTCGAAAGGCTGCATCGCACCGCGCAATCTCTCGGCTACCCTGAGCGCTCGGTGCCGGTACACCTGGAAGTGGATACCGGCATGAGCCGCCAGGGAGTTGCGCCCGACGGGGCGGCGGCTCTGCTGCGGGGTGTGCTTCCCGCGGAGTCTCCGGTGTTTCTTGAGGGCGTCCTGACGCATTTTTCTTCTCCGGAAGTGCTTACGGGGGTGTCGGCCGCGGACCCGGCTCTATCGAGCCCCAGCGTTGAGCACCAGTTGGGCCTTCTTGCCGAGGCGCTTGACGGGCTTTGGGAGGTTGGCCTCTGTCCCCAGTGGCTGCATGCCGGCAACTCCGCCAATGCCGCCGCCGGTGTGGGGCTTTCGCGCCTGGCCAGGCTCGCGGACGAGTGCGGCGCGCGGCTTCTTGTGCGCCCGGGGCTGGCGCTCTATGGGGTTCCCACGCGCTTTATCCCGGCCTCCGAGACCGCCGATGCGCCGATGCTTCAGCCGGTACTCCGGTGGCGCACGGCGGTGACCAGCCTTCGCGAGGTCGCGCCGGGCACGCCGGTCGGCTACAACGAAACCTTTCGCGCCGCGCGCCGCACCCGTTTAGCCACCGTACCGGTCGGCTACGCGGACGGACTTCGCCGCGAGCTCGGCAACCGGGGTGCCATGCTTCTGCGGGGTTTTCGGGCTCCCATGGTGGGGCGCGTTTCCATGGATCAAACGGTGCTTGACGTCACCGATGTTCCGGGCGCGGCGATCGGCGATGAGGTTGTGATTCTCGGGAAGCAGGGTGAGGCTGAAATCACGGCCTGGGAGCACGCCGATGCGTGCGGCACGATTCCGTATGAGATTCTTTGCGGAATTGCGGCCAGGGTGAGCCGCATCCCTTCGCGCCGCTCGTGACGAGGTCACGGGTCTGTTTTTTAGTGGGGAAGAGTCAGTTTGCCGGACTTAGGAATAATTCTATCTTGTAGTTATTGTCACGCTGTACACAGCAGTTCTACGTCATAGGTCACTTTCGTTACATGCACCTGAAAACCAAGTCATTCCTACGTTGTGCGCGGCTCGGGGACGTATCTTTTCCCTGTAGATTTTAGATATCCGCCGCTTTCCCAGCCGGCTAATTTCCCCGATCCGCACGGAGTTTCCCTTGACAACCGGAAGCAGCAAACAAATCAGGCTCGGTCTTTCCTTGGCGGCGCTGCTCCTCGCGCCGCCGCTGTATGCTCAGTGCTCCAGCAGCCTCAGCTACACGCCCGCGCACCCGGTTTCCGGGCAGCCCATCACATTTACCTTCAGCGTCGGCTATGCCCCGGGTTTTACGCCGCCTGCCGGGGCCGATACCCAGGAGCTGTGGAGCTGGACTTCGGTTTCCGGCGGGGAATACCAGAGCAGCCCCGCCGGGCTTACCTTCAACGTTCCGGCGTCCCAGCTTGCTTTTACGGTGATTCCGCCGGCCGCGGGCCCGTTTACCCTGGACGCGGCTTATCTCCAGCAATACTCTCCGTATGCGCCGCCGGCCTGCCCGAACGGTTCGGGAGACAGCCTGGTTTCAATGCTGGTCGCCCCTTCCGGCAAGGCTCCTTCCACTCCATCGGCGCTTTCCGGGCAGTATACTTTTCAGTTGGAGGGCAGCCTTAACGATACTGTCACGACCAATAAAGTTGTCGCCATGGGCAGCTTTATCGCCGACGGAAAAGGCAATATCACCAAGGGCGTGGAAGATATTAACTTAGCTTCAGGCGGGCAGCAGGCGTTGCCGATTGTATCGGGAACTTACACTGTCGACGGCAGTACCGGCACGCTTCTCCTGAATACTTCGCTGGGGCGGCAGACTTTTGACTTCTTTGCTTCCAGCTATGCTTCGCCTTACGGTGCTTCCACGATCAGCAATGCCGGCCTTGTGTATACGGGCACGAATCTTCTCGGCGGCGGCACTCTATCCAAGCAGGTTCCTTATATTCCGGCCGGGGCTTATGTGATTAATTGGAAAGGCGCGCCTCCGGCTTCCGCGGGGGCGGCTTATTCGCTGACGCCTGCTTATGTGGGCGGCATGCTTAATTTTACGAATGGGGCGGTGGAAGCCTATCTTGAGATTGCCTCCGCCCAGAGCGGCTTGCTGAAAGGCACGGAGGAGGCGGGCAGCTTTCAGCCGGCGGACAGCAACGGCAGGTTCACATATACGCTCAACTCCAGCGGCTCGCTGAGCCAGCCGGTCCATTTTGTCGGCTACACGGTGGATGCTACTCACTTCAACACGATGTCGCTCGACAGCTACCAAACTACTTTTCTGTTCAACGGCACCGCTGCCCAGTAAGTGACAAGGCCGGGAGCCTAAAGCTCCCGGCCTTGCGCTGACCCCGGCAGTTATAGAGTAGGCAGCAGCTGGAGCCCCAGCAGCAGCTTTGTCGCGTCCAGGGAGCCCAGCCCGGCCGCGTTATCATACCCGGTGCCGGCGGCATAGCCCCAGTTATCGCCCTGGAGTATGTCCGTCGTCGCGTAGTTGCTCAGTTGGTATAGAGCGGGATTGATCTGCCCGACGCGGCCTCCCAGATATTGCACAAACAGCCCGGTTACTCCGTTCAACTGCGGCGCGACAAAGCTGGTGCCGCCGTTAAAGGTATAACTGACTCCGCCCTCGACCAGCTGGTACCCCGAGTAAGGGTCGGCGTCGGCCGAAATATCCGGCATGTTACGACCGGCAAAGCTGCCCGGCAGGATGTTTTGGACAACAGCACCCGCGCCGAAGTCCGCCGCGAAGAATTGGCCGTCCTTGGTTGCCGTGATGCCGGGGGTCGCGGTCTGGTACCACGGCAGGTTGAAGTAGGAGCTTACGCCGCCGCCGCCGCCCACGGAAAATACATCGTCCAGGGTGATGTCGGCGCCGTGGCCCTGCGCCGCGGCCGCGCTTGCGATGTAGTCCCAGCTCCAGGCGCGCTCCGCCGGTACGCTTACGACGGTTCCATCCTTAAAGGTGAGCTTGAGCGGCAGCGTCGTGCCGCCGGCCGCCGTCACGTAGGGGTCGTTTGCGGGTGAGTCGACCGCGTAGGGCGCATTGCACACCGGGTTATCCGGCGTGGGCGTTCCGAAGATCGGGCAGTCCCGCACTGTATCGAACGAGCCTGAGTCCCCGGCCGCGACGTATACGGTTTGGCCTTGCAGCGCCATCTCCACGAAGATGTCGTGGAAGGTATCGAGCAGCGATGTGTCGGCGGGCGTGCCGGTGGCCGTGTCGTAGAAGAAGTCTAGCTCCGGCTGGTCCCAGCTGGTGGATACCGTGTCCGCGATGTTCTCGGACGCGGCTGCTTCAAACCCGTTCAGGAAGTCGGCAAACGATTGGTTCGGCGCGATGTAGACGCGCACATCGGCTCCCGGCGCCAGCGCCCCGGAGTATTCCACGTCCAGGTCGGTTTCGCCTTCGCCGTCGCTGTTGTTGGAGCTTGCCGTTTCGCCTCCGTCCACATTGACCTTGGTGATGCGCGAGGCCGGCTCGTTGAGCCCGATGCCCTGCCAGAAAGTGAAGGCGTCCGCCGTATTGAAGGTGTTGAGCGTGACGATGCCGACGGTGCTGCCCCGCCCGGTGATGCCGTGCTCGTAGATCGGCAGCAGGTCATACTGCTTGGCGAAATCCAGCGGCAGGTAGTGCCCGGAGGTGCCGCCCGTGAGCAGCCCCTTGACCGGGGTGCCCACGCTCGGCTGCCCGGAGCCGCCCTTGAGGTGCATGGGCCGGGCGTGGGTGACGGTGTTGAGGCCGCCCACGCCGCGGATCAAGCCCTTGAGCTCGGGCGGCAGGGTCGGCAGCCTGGTGGAGGCCAAGCCCGTGACGCCGTTGCGCGTAAAGCGCTTCATTTCCACGCCGAGCGCCGACTGCGCCGTGCCCACGGAGCCGAGCACCTCGATGGCCAGGTGGTTCGGGTAGACCTCGCCGATGGTGAAGCCGAGATTTTGGAGGCTGGCCTCGATGCTCGCAAGCTGCGCGTCAGAAACCGCATAGCCCTGCACGAACTGCTGGAGCGTGAGGAACTTGCGGTAGTCCGGTGAGCCGGGCGTTTGCAAGGACTGCGCCTTGGCCTCGGCGGCGGCGAGGTTTTGCGGAGCGACGTAAAAGGTAAGGGCAAGCGGGTCGCCGATGTTGACGTCGGCGGGAGCTTGGGAAAAGGCAGGCAGCGCGCAGGCCGTCGCGGCGGCAGCGCAGGTCGCAAGGGCAAAGCGCCCGGATAGATACATGGCTCACCTCGTGCTTCCGCGCGGGAAAACCCGGCGGAGTTTGTTTTCATGTCGGTCCGAGACCGGATTTGTAGAGTGGCCCGATGCTATGCGACATCGGGTGCTTCGGCAACCATCTTTTTCAGCCTCCCCCAAAGGTGGTAGGAGTTTACCGGTGTCCTGGAGAAAGCTGCTTCAGAGGGAGGCGGCGGCGTTAGCATGAGGGGATGAGCTATAACCAAGGACCATGCATTTTGGCGCGGCAGGATCCGGAGATCGCCGCAGCGCTGCGGGCCGAGGCCGTTCGGCAGCAGGACGGGCTGGAGATGATCGCGTCCGAGAACTTTGTTTCAGAGGCGGTGCTGGAGGCGGCCGGTTCGGTGCTGACCAACAAGTATGCCGAAGGGTACCCGGGGCGGCGGTACTACGGCGGCTGCGAGTATGCCGACCAGGTGGAAACGCTGGCGCGGGAGCGGGCCAAGCGGCTGTTTGGGGCGGAGTATGTGAATGTGCAGCCGCACTCGGGGGCGCAGGCGAATGCGGCGGTGATGATGGGGCTGCTAGAGCCGGGGGATACGATTCTGGGGCTGGACCTGGCGCACGGCGGGCACCTGACGCACGGGCACAAGCTGAACTTCTCGGGCAAGCTGTATCGCATCGTCGGGTACAAGGTCCGCCAGGATACGGAGACGGTCGACTACGACGAGCTTGAGGAGATCGCGGTCCGCGAGAAGCCGAAGCTGATCATCGGCGGCGGCAGCGCGTATCCACGAATCTTCGACTTCGCACGGATGCGAGAGATTGCGGACAAGGTTGGTGCTTACTTT
>CAXTSG010000038.1:0-1613 GCA_964246825.1 uncultured Acidobacteriaceae bacterium
GCCGAGGTCAGCGCCTCGGCAGGGGCCGGTTCTTCCCGCATCATGGCCAGGTTTGCAATGGTGGTTTCCTCGTCCGTAATGAACTTAAACTTGCCGCCGTGCGGCAGGTCAGCCACGCGGATAGCGCTGCCGAGCCTCAGCTCGGTGACATCAACCTCAATGGAAGAGGGAATATCAGACGGAAGGCACTCAATCTCAACCTCGCGCAGCACCTGGTCGAGCATGCCGCCCTCAATCCTGACGCCGTAAGCGGTTCCGGTAAGCACCACCGGCACCTCGGCGCGCATGGCCTGATCGAGCGCAATGCGCTTGAGATCGACATGGATCAGCCGGTCCTTGATCGGCTCAAACTGCCAGTCGACGATCATGGCCTTCGCCTTTGCCGAGCCGACCTCAAGATCAAAAATAGTGTTGTGCCCGGTCTCCGAGTGAAGGATGCGCAGCATCTGCTTGGGGTCGAGCGCGACCGCCACCGACGGCTCCTTGGCCCCGTACACCACGCCGGGCAGCTTGCCCGCGACGCGCACCCGGCGCGCGGCATTCTTTGTAAAACGACCTTCGCGGACTTCCGCGGTCACCACTTCTGCTGTTGCCATACTCTGGTTTCCTTTCGGGCACCGGGGTTAGAAACCCGGCTCCCTTTCCTGCCTGCTTTAGCTAAACAATGTGCTGACGCTGGTTTCCATGTGGATGCTTTCTATCGCCGCGCCGAGAAGGCCCGCAATCGTCCGCACCTTAATCTTGGGCTCGGCGCGCGCCGCTTCCGAAAGCGGAATAGAGTCGCTGACCACCAGCTGCTTCAGCCGTGAACCGTGGATGCGCTCCACCGCCGGGTCCGACAGCACGGCGTGCGAAGCACAGGCGTACACCTCGGTCGCACCCTGGTCCAGCAAGGCATCCACCGTTTTTACAAGCGTGCCCGCGGTGTCCACGATATCGTCGATCACCAGGCAGCTTCGCCCGCGTACATCGCCGATCACATTCATCACTGCCGTTACGTTGATGTCGGTGCGCCGCTTGTCCACGATAGCGAGCGGCGCGGTCATCTTCGTTGCGAAAAAGCGGGCCCGCTCCACGCCGCCCGCGTCCGGCGAAACCACGGTCAGGTTCGGCAGCGCAAGCTCGCGGAAGTAGCTCACCATCACAGGGCTCGCAAATAGATGATCGACCGGGATATTGAAAAAGCCCTGAATCTGCGCCGCATGGAGGTCCATGAAAAGCCCCCGGTTGGCGCCGGCGGTGGCAAGCAGGTCCGCGACCAGCTTGGACGAGATGGCCACGCGGGGCCTATCCTTGCGGTCCTGCCGCGCATAGCCGTAGTAGGGCACCACCACCGTAATGCGCCCGGCCGAGGCCCGCTTAAGCGCATCGATCATGATCAGCAGCTCGACCAGGTGGCGGTCCACCGGGTTTGAGGTCGGCTGGGTCACAAATACATCCGCGCCGCGCACGTTCTCCAGCAGTTGAAAGTGGATTTCGCCGTCCGCGAAGCGCTGGATGCGGGTTTCCCCGAGCGGCACCCCGATGTGGCGGCAGATTTCGGCCGCAAGTCCCGGATTGGCGCTGCCTGAGAAAATACGGAAGCGTTTATCTTCGCGGAGGCGGGTAGCTTG
>CAXTSG010000038.1:1623-13978 GCA_964246825.1 uncultured Acidobacteriaceae bacterium
TGTTTGCGCTCCCCGGCGGCTTTTTGCCTGCCGTTGCCGTTGCGGTCTCCGCTTCCGTGCGCCTCGGTGGTTGCCGACTGCGCTCCTTCCTCAACTTTCCCGTCCGTCGCCTGCTTCATGTCGCACCTTGTCCGCCGGGGCTGGTTGGCCCGGGCCTTCTGTGTTCTGTCGCCGGTTCCGTGTTGAGCCGGGCTTGTTTTCCCGGCTGCTGCCGCACTCTCAAGTTCTGGCTGGGCGACTAGGATTCGAACCTAGACAAAGTGCGTCAAAGGCACTTGACCTACCATTAGTCGATCGCCCAACAAACAAACCTCAACCTTCGCTGACCACCATGCCGCGCCAATAAGCAGCGCGATCCACGGTGCGAGCCCGCAAACTGCGCACGCCCAATGCATTGAGCCGGACTGCCGCCTTGTCCGCCGCTTCGGAATCAGTGTACAGCCCGAACACGGCTGATCCTGACCCGGAAAGCGCGGCATACGCACAGGCATCGGCCGGTTCGCCCGTAAGCGCACGCTTGAGTTGTCGAAGAAGGGGATGCTGCCGGAACACGACCTGTTCAAAGTCGTTCCTAAGTATCCCGGTCTGGACAAGCGTGGACAGGATTCCCGCTCGATCCTGCCCCGAAGGCAGGACACCGGCTGCGTGCTCCTGTGTCCATGCGGACGCGAGAGCTCGACTCAACTTCCCAAGTCTACCGGCGTTGGCTGCCTGCGTCAATTCGTCCGCGCCCTGCTCCGCGTCCCAGGCGCGAAAAGCCGCCGGGGTCGAGACGCCTTCTTCCGGCAGGGCGAGCACGGCGTGGAAGGGCTCGGCGGGCGGGGCCAGGTCCGGCAAGGGCACCACCTCCTCGCCTCGGCCCAGCCCCAGCACCGTGCCGCCCAGCAGGAACAAAGGCACATCGGAGCCGACCGCCGCGGCCAGTCGCAGGCGTTCCTCGCCCGCGAGCGGCGGGGCCATCCGGCGGCGGGCCAGCTCGCGCTCCAGCCCTACAAGCGCCGCAGCCGCATTGGCCGAGCCGCCGCCCAGTCCGCCTTGAATAGGCAGCCGTTTTTCCATGTGAACCTGCACCTGAAGATATCCGCGACCCGGGACGCCCAAAGCTCCCTCCAGCATCTTCCACACCGTGTTGCGGGCATCCAGCGGCACGCGGGAGCTATTGGAAGTGAGAGTGATACGGCCGGTGTCCGTCCGGGCGGGCTCGACCGAAACGGTCACAAGGTCATGCGCCTCCAGGGTTTGGTAAAGAGTCGTGAGGGCGTGAAAGCCGTCCGGGCGCACGGGCCCGATAGCGAGGCCGAGGTTGATCTTGCTGGCGGAGCGAAGCGTAACCGGCATCCGCTCCAGAGTAAACGGCGCCGCGCGAAAAGCCGCATGCGGAACCCGCTCCGCCGCGCTAAACTCGTGCCCATATGCAGCCTGCCCTTCGAACCGCGGCCGCTTTCCTGCTTGCCGTGTTGCTGCCCTTCCCCGTGCTTGCTCAGGCAGCACCGCAAACCCCCGCGGGCGGCCCGATACCCGGCTACCGCTCGGAAGTGCCCGAGCGCGCGCTGCACGCCATGGTGGTAAGCGTGCAGCACCTGGCGACCGATGCCGGGCTGGACGTGCTCAGAAAAGGAGGCAACGCAGTGGATGCGGCCGTCGCCACCGCGTTCATGCTGGCCGTGGTATACCCATTCGCGGGCAATCTGGGCGGCGGCTTTATGCTGATCCACCTTTCCGGGACCGATGGAACGCACCGGAAAGTGCCGACGCGGGACACCTTTATCGACTTTCGTGAAACCGCCCCGGCTGCCGCGACTGCCGGAATGTACCTCGACGGCAAAGGAAGCATCATCCCGGGGGCCGGCACCGTCGGGCCCCGGTCGATCGCGGTGCCGGGGTCGGTGGCGGGCCTGTCCATGGCGGAAGCGAAGTACGGGCGTCTGGGGCTCCCGGCGGTCATGCACTCGGCCATCCGCGCGGCGGAGAACGGTTTTCAGCTGTCGGAGGAAGAAGCCAAGCTGCTGAACGACGCCCATCTGCGCGACTACGCGGAAACCCGAAGCATCTTCGGCGCAAAAACCTGGGCGGCCGGCGACACGCTGCGGCAGGGGGAGCTCGCACAAACGCTGCGCACCATCGCAAGCGATCCGGACAGCTTTTACCGAGGCGCGCTTGCTAAAAAGCTGGCCGCGGGGCTGCAAAGCGAGGGCGCTTTCATCACGGAGCAGGATTTGGCCGCCTACCGAGCCGTAGAGCGCGCGCCGATACGCGGCAGCTACGCGGGAGAAACAGTGGTAAGCGCGCCGCCGCCCTCCTCGGGCGGGGTGACGCTGCTCGAAACCCTGAATATCCTCGCGGCGACACCCGCGCCGGACCTGCGGGCCATGGGCGACCGCAGCGTGGACTCCATCCACTGGATCACGGAAGCCTTTCGCCGGGCGTACATGGATCGCAACGACTACCTGGGCGACCCCGCGTTTGTGCCCATGCCGCTGGACCGCATGCTGAGCCCGGCTTACGCCGCGGCATGGCGGGCAACGATCGACGAGAAGCGGGCCACGCCGTCCGCAGAGCTCGCGCGGCCCAAGAACTTTTTGCCGCCGCCCGCTGACGGCGGTACGCGGCTTGCCGGTGCCGAGAAAACCGAAACCACTCACTTCTCGGTACTTGACGCGGATGGCAACGCGGTCGCGGTAACGACGACTTTAAACGGCGCGTTCGGTTCGTATGAAACCGCGCCGGGATTGGGATTTCTGCTGAACGACGAAATGGACGACTTCACGGCGAAGCCCGGCGCGCCCAATCTTTATGGGCTGGTGCAAGGCCCGGCCAATGCGATTGCCCCGGGCAAGCGGCCGCTTTCCAGCATGGCCCCGACGATCGTGCTGGCGCGCGACGGCACGGTGCGGCTCGTGCTGGGCACGCCGGGCGGCTCGCGCATCCTCTCCATGGTTGCGAACTACCTCCTGTCAATCGAGCAGGGCAGCCTAAACGTCCAGGCGGCCGTCGACGCTCCCAGGTTCCACCACCAATTCCTGCCGGATACTCTGTTTGTGGAGCCGGGCTTCAGCCCGCCTGTTGTGGAAGGCTTGCAGGCGCGGGGCTACAGCGTCTCGGTAAGCTCCTCCGTGTGGGGCGATGGCGAGTGTATCGCGCGCGACCCGGACACCGGGGTCCTCACGGCGGGGCAGGACCACCGGCGGCACTTCGGCAAGGCCGCCGGGTACTGAACGGCCATGAACCGGACGCTGACGCAGGCGCTTTTGACGCTGGAGCTGCTGCTGCTGGACCCGGCGGTACGCGGCAATCGCGCCGCTGTAGCGGTTTTGCTGGCGGAAGAGTTTCGTGAGTTTGGGCGCAGCGGTCGGGCCTACGGCAAGGTTGAGACTCTGGATTTGTTGAGCGCCGAGCCGGAGGCAGCGCCGCCGATCACGCTCGACAAGTTCCGGGCGGAGCCGTTGGGTGAGACTGCCGCGCTGGTCACTTACCTGAGCGTGCATGCGGAGGGCCGGGCGCGGCGCAGCTCGGTGTGGGTGTGGAGAGACGGCCGATGGCAGATGCTGTTCCACCAGGGGACGGCCGCGGCGGAGTAAGTTTCAGCCCAGAACCGGATGTTCAACGCCGAGCAGAAACTCGCAGGCATGAAGATCAAGGAACTTGGCTTCATCCGGACGAATCTGCGCCATGTACGACTCCGCGCCGAAAACAGCGGCTAGCCCGGCAACATCGTCAAACCAAAGCTCCGTGGAGCCGTCGATGCCGGAGTCGGGCATGCCGGGGATCGACTCGCCCGTCGCATGGCACTGCACGTAGCGGCGAACATGCTGCCGGACCTCGGGCAGGGAGCAGAACAGCGGGGCGTGCTGCTCGCGGTGGTAGGCGGCAAACTGCTCGTGGGTCATCGCGGGATTGCGGCGCAGCAGAATGGTGAACTTGATCATGGCGGAAGCTCCGAGGGTGCCCTACACTCCCTGTGTTGGATGCCGAACATAGCGAGCCCTTCCAAAGCTCCGGGGCCGGGCGCTTCCCGTCAGATGGGGTAAGACGGTAGCATCAAGCCGTAGCCCATGCGCAAAATTATCTCCACCCATGTCTTCCTGCGTTCGCGCCTCCACCCCGGCCTGCTCGATACCCTTGCCCGCACCGGCGCGGAAGGCATCGAGATTTTCGCGGCACGCCAGCATTTCGACTACACCGAGCGCGCGGCGGTCCGCGAGATCGCGGAATGGTTCCGCTCGGGCGCGGCACCGCTTTTCTCCATGCACGCGCCGCTCTACAGCGACTACAACTCGGGCCGGGGCGGCGAGCCCTGCGTCAACGTGGTCCATAGCGACAAGTCGCGCCGCATTCAGGCCATGGATGAGATGAAGCGGGCGCTGGAAGTCGCGGAACATATTCCGTTCGAGCACCTGGTGCTGCACCTGGGCGACCGCGGCGACGGCTGGGACCCGCGCACAATCGAAAACGCGCTGACGGCGCTGGAACACCTGCAAACCTACGCGCGGCCGCTTGGGGTGCGTTTGCTGGTAGAAAACATCCAGAACGAAGTCACCACGCCCGCGCACCTGCTGGAAATCTTGCGGGTAGGGCACTTTGACGATATCGGCGTCTGCCTGGACCTGGGGCATGCGCACCTCGGCGAGGGTGTGCCTGCCGCGCTGGAAGCCTTGAGCGAGCGGCTGCGAACCTCGCACATCCACGACAACCACGGCGACAAGGATGCGCACCTTTGGCCGGGCGAGGGAACGATTGATTTCGCCGCGGCGCTTGCCGGCCTGCGCCAGGCACCGCAAAAGCCGGCCGGGGTGTTGGAAATTCACTATTCCTACGGCAGCGATGCCGCGCAGGTTGTCGAGAAGGCAAAAACAGCGTTCGGGCAGTTTGACGCATAAAGCATTGGAGGAGCATGGCAGACGAGAAAGAGGCTGACGGGGGCGCGGCACCGACAGCCACGATTGCAAACGTGGGGCGCTTTGACGGCAAAGTCATAACGCTGCGCGGCTGGCTTTACAACCTGCGGGAAAGCGGCAAGCTGCTGTTTCCCATTTTTCGCGACGGCACGGGCACGATCCAGGGCATTGTGCCCAAGGCCGCGGTGTCACCTGAGGTATTTGAAGCGGTCAAGGGGTTAACGCAGGAGTCGAGCGTAACCGTGCGGGGCCGCGTGCGCGCCGACAAACGCGCGCCCGGCGGCTACGAGCTGGACGTGGAAGCAGTGGAGATCGGGCAGCGTGTGCCGGAGGATGCGCCGTTTCCGATCACGCTCAAGGAGCATGGCGTCGACTTCCTGATGGAGCACCGCCACCTGTGGATTCGCACCCCCAGGCAGTCGGCAATCCTGCGAATTCGCGCGGAAATCATCAAGGCGGCGCGCGATTTCCTGGATGAAGAGGGCTTCACGCTGACCGACCCGCCGATCCTGACGCCGGCGGCCTGCGAAGGCACAAGCACGCTGTTCCCGGTCGACTACTTCGGCGACGAAGCCTTTCTCACGCAGAGCGGCCAGCTGTATATCGAGTCCACCGCGCTGGCTCTCGGCAAGGTGTACTCGTTTGGACCCACGTTTCGCGCGGAAAAGTCAAAAACACGTCGCCACTTGACGGAGTTCTGGATGGTGGAGCCGGAGATGAGCTACGCCGGGCTTGAAGAGTTGATGGAACTGGCGGAAAACTTCATCAGCTTCCTCGTGGACCGGGTGCTGACACGCCGGCGCGCGGACCTGGATCTGACCGGCCGCGACGTAGCAAAGCTCCAAACAGTCAAAGCGCCCTTCCCCCGAGTGCGCTACGACGAGGCAGTCGGAATGCTGAACGAGGCGCATGCGCGGGGTGAGTTAGAGCAGCCCTTTACCTACGGCAACGACTTCGGCTCGCCCGACGAGACGTACCTGTCCTCACGGTTTGACCGGCCGGTGATGGTGCACCGGTACCCGGCCGCGGTCAAGGCTTTCTACATGCAGCCCGACTCGGCGGACCCGCGGTTTGCCTTGTGCGTGGACGTGCTCGCGCCCGAAGGCTACGGTGAAATCATCGGCGGCTCGGAGCGCATCGCGAACTACGACCTGCTGAAGCAGCGGATTGAAGAGCACGGGCTGCCCTTGGACGCCTTCCAGTGGTACCTGGACCTTCGCCGCTACGGCTCCGTGCAGCATGCGGGCTTCGGCATGGGCATTGAGCGCGCGGTCGCCTGGATTTGCGGACTCGATCACGTCCGGGAAACCATTCCCTTCGCCCGCACGCTGAACCGAATGTATCCGTAGCCAAACACAAAGCCCGCTGCCGTGAAGCAGCGGGCTCCGTGTTCACGCTTCAGTTACAACTGCACCGTGAGGGTTGCGGTTGTGGATTCCGTGATGCCGGCGCTGGTGGCCGTAATCACGACAGTGTAGCTGGCGGAGTGCTCGGGTGCTGCCTTCGCCGTGCTTGAAGACAAGCCGCTGCCCGGTGCGAAGCCGCAGCCGGTAAGCGCGCCCGAGCCGAAGAGCCCGCCGGCCACAAGCAGAGTCACAACCGTAAGCCTCCCTGCCCCGGCCCGCAGCCGCCGCGTACCCGCAAGCGGCAGCAGAAGAAGAGCCAGCGAAGCCTCCCCAAGACCCCGCAGCATGCCCCGGTGCGGATGGTTCTCCGCTGTTGCTGCGGATGCTGTAGGCGCAGCCGTCTGAATCGTGACTGTGACTGTTTGCGCCCCGCCGTCAGGAGCAAGCGTGGCAGGCGAAAAGCTTGCCGTTGCCCCCGCGGGCAGCCCGGCGGCCGAGAAGGCAACAGCGCCGGGGTACAGGTCGCCGTCACCGGGGGCAACCTGGAAAGTGAGGACTGCCTTTTCCCCCGCTTTTACCTGGACGTCCATAGCCCCGGAGCCGTTGCTGACCGAGAAGCTGCTGCCGGGGACATGGACCGGGAGCGGATCGGCGGAGCTGGGCAGGAAGTCGACATCGCCCTGGTAAACAGCTTCCACGGCACTGTTCGCGCCCTTGGGCAGCCGCACCAGCTGGAAGCTCGCGGTGCCGTTTGCAAGCGTGGCTTCACCGAGTTCATGCTTGCCGCTGAAGAAGCGGACGATGCCCGTAGGTATGCCCGTGGTGCCGGAGCGTACCTGCACATGAATGGCAACACCGCCGTGCAGGGAGGCCGAAGTGTCGACGCTGCTCGTGGTGACGGTAGCGGCTTGCACAACAGTAAGCACGGCGGTTACGGGTTGAACAGCGTAGTTGGGCAGCGCGGAGCCGGTAAGCGACGCCACGATCGGGTAGGGCCCAGGCGCGGCCGACAAAGCGGCAGCACTTGAGAACGATGCTTCAATCACATCTCCCTGCACAAGACCGGAAAGGCTGCCCGTAAGGCTCGGGTTGGGTGTGCCGTAGGGCCGAGTGGCGCTGGCTGCATTTACAGTGAGCGGGGTGGGGGTTACGGTCAATGTACCCGGCTGCATCGTGGCTAAATAAGAGTCCAGGGTGGGTCCGGTAACGGTAGGCGTGATGAGATAGCTGCCTACGGATGAGTGTGCGGCGGCGGTGGTGGTAAAGCTTTCAACAAAGCTTTCACCGTTGACCGCGCCCTTAACGGTTCCCGTGAAGGAAGGATTGGCGGCACCGTACAGTCGGCTGCTGTCTTGTACGGAGGCAATAAGCGGTGCGCGTGCAATCGTCAAAGTGCCGTTTGCGGCATTGACGTTGTAGTTGGAAAGAACAGAACCCTGCGCCTGCGCCGAGGGGACAATGGAGTAGGTGCCGGGTACGGAGTTCTGCGTAGCCGTGGTGGTGAACTGCTCGGTAATCAGGTCACCGGCTGCTGCGCCGGTCATGGTGCCGGTGAAGTTTGGATTGGCGCCGCCGTAGGTGCGGGTAGCAGCGTCGGCAGTAAGGCGAAGCGCCGCTTGAGTGATAGTTAAAATGCCGTTCTTGGCTGTAACATCATAGTTGGCGGGCGCGCTGCCCGTAGTGGAAGGCACAATGGAGTAAGTGCCGATCGAAGACCGAGGCGTGGCGCTTGTATAGAAGGCTTCACTGACAGCATCGCCGTTCACCAAGCCTGATACTGAGCCCGTGAACGAAGGGTTTGCGACGCCGTAGGGGCGGGTTGCATTGTCGGCTGAAATCGTGAGAGCCGCAGCGGTAATCGTAAGTGTGCCGCTGGTAAGGGTTTGTGTATAGTTGCCGAGGTTGGCCCCGGTTACTTTTGCGACAATCGGGTAAGATCCGGCTGACGAAGTAAGATTGGCTGCCGTGCTGTAGCTCGGAACAAAACTGTCATTGTTTACCGCGCCTGTGAGCACTCCGGAGAAGGTCGGGTTCGCCGTGCCGTAGGTGCGCTTGGCGTCGTTTGCCTTGACGGTCAGGGCGGCCGGAGAAATTGTAAGCGTACCATTGATGATGCTGGTGCGGTAGTTAGTGAGAGCAGACCCGGAGACTGCCGGGGTGATGGAATACTTTGCGACCGGGGACGCTGCTGTTGCGCTGGTGGTGAAGGTTTCAACAAAGGTGTCCTCGTTCACCGCACCGGCAACGGTGCCCGTGAACTGCGGGTTTGCCGCGCCGTAAGTGCGCGTGACATCCGCGGCCGTCACGGTGAGCTTTGCGGGTGTAATAGACAGCGTGCCATTCTGGATTGTCGGTATGTAGTTGGAGGCCGAGGCACCGGAAATCGACGGCACAATTTCATAGTTATTGACCGGCGACGCGGCCGTGGCTGAAGTGGTGAAGCCTCGGGTAAAGGTGTCGCCGTTCAGCGCACCGGTAACCGTACCGCTGAACGATGGGTTTGGGGCGCCATAGGTACGGGTTGCATTGTCAGCTGTCACCGTGAGCCCGGCAGGCGTGATCTGTAGGCTGCCGTTCTGGATCATTTGCGTGTAGTTGCCCAGGTTTGCGCCGGATGCCGAAGGCACGATGGAGTAGTTGGCAACCGACGAGCGAACATTAGCCGAGGTCGTAAAAGACTCGGTAAAGCTGTCGCCGTTGACCGCGCCTGTAATCGTGCCGGCAAACTGCGGATTGGCAGCCCCGTACACGCGCTGTAGATTATTCGCCGCCACGGTAAGAGGCGCGGCCGTAATCTGGATTTGCGTTTGCGCGTTGCTGCTGCTGACAGTGCTGCTGGAAGGCGTATAAGCGCCGGACAACGTGAAGGTACCGATAGACGGGGCCAGATAAGAATTACTTGCCATGCCGGACTGCACCGCGGCAGAGCCGAAGCTGCCGTTCCGGTCCGCGAAGTTAACGGTGCCTCCGTTTACCGGAGAACCGGTGACATTGTCGCTGACGTTCGCGGTAACTTGTACCGGGTTGCCGTAGGTCGCCGTCGGCGGAGCGGAAAGGGTTAAGGTTGACTGCTGCGCTGAGCCGGTACCTGACAAGGAAAGGGTCTGCATGCCGTTAGCGGCATTTAAGTTATTGTCAGCAATCACCAGGTTGCCTTGTACATTGCCCGCAGCCGTGGGTGCGAACCCGACAGCAAGGACACAGGACGCATCCGGGGAAAGAGACCCAGCCTGCTGGCCGGCCTGCTCCTGCGGACAGCTGTTTGTCACGCTTGTGTCCAGGATAAAGTTTGCTGAGAGGGCCGGGTTGGAGCCTGAAGACGGTGCCGGAAAACTGAGCGGCGCATTGCCGATATTTTGCAGCGAGACTTGCTGCTCGCTGCTTGTTGTTCCTACCGGTGTGGCGGCAAAGTTTAATGCCGGAGCATCCGCATAGTCTTTCTTGATAACTTGCCCATCGGACGTGCGTGTGATGTAAAGATTGCCGAGCGGATCAACAGCTACGGAATCAAGCTCGCTGTCGCCCGTATACAAAACATTTTCAACATAGCCGGTGCCGGATGGAGTTTCTTCAAGAATGCGATCGTCGCTGTTGTTGGGGATGTAAACATTCCCGCCCGCGTCGACAGCTACGGCAAATGGAGCGGCAAGATTGCTTCTGAGAACGCTTTCTATATAAGCAGTGCCGGAGAAGATTTCTTCCAGAATACGATTGTTGTTTGTGTCCGCGATGTACACGTTTCCGGCGGCATCTACCGCAACGCCCTCGGGACTATTCAAATTCTTGAATGGAAGCGGATTCAAGCTGTAGCTTCCGTCCATATTCAGCAGAGCTTTTACAATACGATTGTTTCCCGCATCCGCGATGTATAAGTTGCCGCTGCCGTCGAGCGATATCCTTCGAGGGTAGAAAAGCCCGGAAGAAACAATAACGCTTTCCGTATAGGAACCGTTTAACAAGGACTCTTTCAGAATGCGGCCATGAAAAGTATCGCTGATGTATACGTTCCCTGCCCCATCTACTGCTACGCCGCAGGGCCACTGTAGGCTGCTCTGATTCAAAATCACCGGAGCTGCCGCGCCTGCCGAGGGCACCTTCCAGACCTGCTGATTGTCGGTATCGGCGATGTACGTGTTGCCGCTTGAATCTACAGCAACATCGCGCGGGTTCACCAAGCCTGTTGCAACCACGCTCTGCATACCCGGTAGAAATCTTACCTGTGGGCCTGTGCCCACGCCTTGCACATATCCCGCGGCGATCCCGCTGCCCGAGCTGCCCTGCAAGAGCGCCGCGCCCTGCCGGATGCCGGCGTATTTCGGCGTGAAAGTTACATCTACGGTACAAACGTCTCCATGGCCATACACCCGACCGGCGGAACAGCTCCCTGTTCCGGCATCCGCGAAATCCAAATTAGCAGCACCCTGTGTCGATACGACGGGAGCACCGCCCAGCACTCCGGCAGTGTCAAAAGTGAAGAGCATGGAAGCGGTGCTGCCGGCAGCTCCTAGGTTGATGCTGCCGTATTGTGCTCCTGAAGCTTGGATCTCCAGCACGCGGTTGTTGTTGGTATCCGCAACAAATAATCTTCCCTGCGCATCCAGAGCGACGCCGAGAGGTCCGGAAAGAGGGCTGGTCGCGACTACGGTTTGAGTGTAGCCGCCGTTAGAAGCTGTTTCTTTTAAAACACGATTGCTGCCGTTATCGGCAATGTAAAGATTGTCTGCCGCATCAATCGCCATGCGCGTCGGCTTACTGAGGCCGCTCGCAACGACGACGGTTTCACTGTAGCCCGTGCTTGTCACGGTTTCTTTTAAGATACGATTGGTTCCCTCGTCGGCAATAAAAACGCTGCCGCTTGCATCCACAATAAGACCGTTGGGAAAGCTAAGTCCATTGTGCCAATCGGTAATGGTGCTTTGAACATAGGTATTTCCCGAAAGCGTTTCTTTTAAGACCCGATCATTGTAGGAGTCGCTGATATAAACATTCCCGCTTGCATCGACTGCTATCCCGAACGGCTCGTTGAGAGAATTTGTCGGTACGGTGGTCAGAACATAGCCGTTCCCGGAAGGAACTGCTTTATGAATGACATTTTGATCAACGTCCGAGAAGTACACATTTCCCTTACCATCTACCGCAACATCAGGAGTGCCGCCCAAATTGGAATCCGCTACTATACCCTGCACATAGCCGTTGCCGGAAGGAGTTTCTTTCAGGATGCGATCATGGTACGAATCCGCGATATATAGTCCCACTCGCATCTGTTGTCAGACCCTGCGGACCGCTTAGCCCGGAGCCGAGGACAGTTTGCGAGCCGCTGAAGTGTGCAGTTTGCCCCGAAGCACTGCATACAGCGATGGAAGCAGCCGCGAGCATACAGAATGCGACCCGAACCGGCCCGGCATGCCGGATTCTCAAGAACAAACCTGGCCTAAAAGAGTCCTTAACAGCGGGCAAGAAAAGGCGTGTCGGAACATTTCCGAAAAAGAAGAAAACCAATAAAAGAATGATGAGCGTCATTGCTGTCCCCCGGTAAACCATTCAGCTTCAGCTTTTGTATCGGCAGCTCTGCAATTACGGCCACTTCTTTGGCGCGTCCGATGACGCCTTTACCGGGTTTCAGTTCCAAATTGGGCTTATGCCCATTTTGGGCAGCGTTTTACACACACCCCTTTTCCATCGGCCTTCACAAAACTCGCCATCCCGTTACTATCGGCAGAGAGATGACAAAGCTGCGAGTAGGTGTTCTTTTCGGCGGGCGGAGCGGCGAGCACGAAGTTTCGCTGCTTTCGGCCGCTTCGGTGCTGGCTGCCCTGGACCGGAACAAGTACGAGGTGGTGCCGATCGGCATTACCAGGCAAGGCCGCTGGGTAACGGCAAGCGAAGCCGAGCTGCTGCTGCGCGGCGCTGAAGCACAAACCTGCCCACCGGCAGGCGACCCGCATGTGACAACATCCGCGGCCGTGCTGGCGCGAGGGCAGGCCGTGATCATGCCGCCCGAGCCCGGCGCGGGGCTGCTGCCGCTTGAAACCATTTCTTCTCGGCAGGCGGGGGCGGTGGCGCTCGACGTGGTGCTGCCCGTGGTCCACGGCACCAACGGCGAAGACGGTACGC
>CAXTSG010000038.1:13988-16489 GCA_964246825.1 uncultured Acidobacteriaceae bacterium
GCCTTCTGGAGCTGGCCGAGCTCCCATATGTGGGCTCGGGGGTTCTGGGCTCGGCCGCGGGCATGGACAAGGATGTGATGAAGCGCTTGTTCGCCTCCGTGGGGCTGCCGATGGTGCCGCATGTGACGCTGCTGCGAACCGACTGGCAGGCGCGTCCGCGGGAGGCTGTGGCGCGGGTGGAAGCGGCATTGCGCTACCCGATCTTTGCCAAGCCGGCCAACGGCGGCTCTTCGGTCGGCATCAGCAAAGCGCGCGACCGGGCAGAGCTTCAAACGGCGCTCGCTCTCGCCGCCCGCTACGACCGCAAACTGGTGGTGGAGCAGGCGGCCAGCACCGGCAAGGCGCGCGAACTGGAAGTCGCCGTGCTCGGCAATGACCGGCCGGAGGCATCCGTGGTGGGGGAAATCATCCCGGCCAAGGATTTCTACGATTATGAGGCGAAGTACCTGAGCGAGGGCTCGGTACCGGTCATCCCCGCGGAAATCACTCCGGCGGAGGCCGACGCCATGCGCGCCATGGCGGTGCGCGCGTTCCAGGCATGCGACTGCGCCGGGCTCGCCCGCGTCGACTTTCTAATGGAGCCGGACGGCGAGCGCCGCGTTTACCTGAACGAGATCAACACGCTGCCCGGTTTTACCTCAATCAGCATGTACCCGAAGCTGTGGGCGGCCAGCGGACTTGCCTACCCCGCGCTGCTGGATCGTTTGATTGCCCTGGCGCTGGAGCGCGCGGGCGAGCGGACGGCGACCAGCTACAGCCGGTCGTGACCGCCCGAGAAAACCTCCAGGAACTGATTGCCCGTCCGAAGTGTCTACACTGCCAGCCATGGGTGTAGGCGCGTCCAAATGCCCATAAGAACCGGGAGGCACCGCCTGAAATGACGCTGCTGGACGCACCACGCTACGACGCGGAACGCGCGCGCATCATCCGCAACAGCATCCTGATCACGCTGGGAGTGGCGCTGCTCGGGGCGGTACTTACCTTTGTGTTCTGGGACTGGCCGGAGCAGCACCGCGTAAACCACTTCTTTTCGCTCGTAGAGAAAGGCGACCTGCCGGCTGCCTACGCCTACTGGAACAACGACAAGGACTGGCGCGAGCACAGCGACCGCTACAGCGGCTACAGCTACGCCGACTTTGAAAAAGACTGGGGCTCCCAAGGCGACTACGGCGTGATCCGCTCCCACAAAATCGAAATCACGAAAACCGTGGGCAACGGCGTGGTCATGGGCGTGGACGTGAACGGGGGCAAGACACCGCTCTTCCTGCGCGTGGATCATAAAACCGACGAAATCGGCTTTTCCCCGATCGAGCTGTATGTGGGGCCGGATTGAAATTGATGGCCAGCTATGACAAGGATCGGGCGCGCGGCATTTATTTCCGCAAGCGCTTGACGGTCCTGCCACTCATTAATCTGCCGCTTTGGTTTTGCAGCCGGGTACCGGCCTTTACCGGTACCCGGCTGTATCTTCTAGATGGATACCTATTTTGTGACTGAGGTACGCACCCTCCTCGCCGCCTCCGTCATATTCCGCATCGCCTCGCGTGTTTCCACCCAGCCGCGCGTTTTCAGCCCGCAGTCCGGGTTCACCCAAAGCTGCTCCGGCGCGATCACCCCGGCGGCTGCCCGTAGCATCTCCTCCATCTCGGCCTCGGGCGGCACGCGCGGGGAGTGGATGTCCCACACGCCCGGTCCGATGCCGTTCGGGTAGGCGGCTTTGCTGAAAGCCTGCAGCAGTTCGCCCTTGGACCGCGCCGACTCCATCGAGATCACATCCGCGTCGAGCGCGGCAATCGAAGGCAGGATCGACTCAAACTCGCAGTAGCACATATGCGTGTGAACTTGAGTGCTGTCCGCAACGCCCGAGGTCGCCAGCCGAAACGCCTCAACCGCCCACTTCAGGTAGCCGTCCCAGCTGCCGCGGCGCAGCGGCAGCCCTTCGCGCAGCGCGGGCTCATCCAACTGGATGGCGCGAATCCCCGCCGCTTGGAGGTCGCGCACCTCGTCGCGCAGGGCAAGCGCGATCTGAAACGTAACCTCCCTGCGGCTGATATCGTCGCGCACAAACGACCACTGGAGGATAGTCACCGGTCCCGTAAGCATGCCCTTCACCGGGCGGCTGGTTGCCCCCTGCGCAAAGCGGCTCCAACGCACGGTCATCGGCGCGGGGCGCTGCACGTCTCCGTAGATCACCGGCGGCTTGACGCAGCGTGAGCCGTAGCTCTGCACCCAGCCGTTCTGCGTAAAGGCAAAGCCTTGGAGCTTATCGGCAAAGTATTCCACCATGTCATTGCGCTCGAACTCGCCGTGCACCAGCAGGTCAAGCCCGGCCTCTTCCTGCTCGCGCAGGCAGGCAGCGATCTCGCCCTCCAGGTAGGCTTCGTACTCGCTTTCCGACAGGCTGCCGGCGCGCCAGGCGGCGCGTGCCTTGCGCACCTCGGGCGTTTGCGTAAAGGAGCCGATCGTGGTCGTCGGCAGCCGCGGCAGGCCAAGCGAGGCCG
>CAXTSG010000039.1:0-9469 GCA_964246825.1 uncultured Acidobacteriaceae bacterium
GTAGTTCACCAGCGCGCGGTCCAGCGTCAGCGTCGAGCCCGCCAGGGTGTCTTCCCCCACCAGGCAGCGGCCCCCGGCCACCCGCACCTCCAGCTCGCCCAGCTTGTAGCTGCCGTCGGGCATGCCCGCGGCGCTCATGCTGTCCGTAATCAGGATGGCTCGGTCGGCGGGCTTGGCGCGCGCAAACAGCTTTACGACGGCAGGCTCCACATGGAGCCCGTCGCAGATGATCTCGGCATGGAGCCCGTCCTCGGCAAGCACCGTGCCCGCGGTTCCGGCCTCCCGCTGCGTCAGGCCGCGCATGGCGTTAAAGGTGTGCGTCGCCGAAGCCGCGCCCGCGGCGACGGCGGCCCGCGCTTCCGCCGCGAGGGCGTCCGTGTGGCCGATTGAAACCCGAACGCCCAGCCCGGCGGCATGCGCGATCAGCTCCAGCGCTCCCGGCAGCTCCGGTGCTACCGTCATCAGCGCGACCCGGCCTTCGGCGGCCTCCCGCATCCGATCGAAAAATGCGATGGAGGGTGCCCGGAGATCGCGCGCGGCGTGGGCCCCGCGCTTCGCCTCCGATAGAAACGGTCCTTCCAGGTGCAGCCCCAGCGGCCGAGCCTCGCCCGGCCCGGGCTCCCCTGCCAGCAGCTTCGCCAGCCCGTTCAGCGAGCGCAGCGTCTTGTCATCAGACGCGGAAACAGTGGTCGGCAGGTACGCACCGACGCCGTGCCGGGCAAAAAACCGCCCGATCTTCCCAAGGGCCTCCGGCGTCGCCTCCATCACGTCGTGCCCCGCACAGCCGTGGGCGTGGATGTCGAGAAAAGCCGGTGCCAGCGTCGCGCCGGGGTAGCTGATGTGCCGGCCTTGCACCGGTCCGGCTTCCCGGCTGCCGAGGGCCGTAACGACCCCGTTCTCCATGGTCAGCATGGGATCGGCAAGGAGCCCGGTATCGGTCAGCAGGTACGCGGCGGTCACGGTGGTCGGCATGGCCGCAGTGTATCTCCCCCGCGGCGCCCTCTAAAATAGGCAGGAGATGACAGGGCAGCACGCAGCGAAGCGCATTGGGATTCACCTATCGACCACGGGCGGGCTCCACACCGCGGTAGAGCGCGCCGCGGCCGCCGGGGCGAACACCTTCCAAATCTTCAGCTCCAGCCCCCGCGCCTGGCGCGGCGTGCCGGTCACGGCGGAGGTCGGGGCAAAAATGCGCGCGCTGCGAGCCGAACATGACGTCCACCCGGCCGTGATCCACGCGAACTACCTCATCAACCTGGCCTCGCAGACCGAGGATGTTCGGGCGAAATCCACCAAGGCGTTTCGCGGCGAGGTAGAGCGCGCGCTCGCGCTCGGGGCGGAGTTTCTGGTGCTCCATCCCGGCTCCTGGAAGGGGCTGACGCGCGAGGAAGGCTTGCGGCGCGCGGCCGCGGCGATTGAGGCCGCGATGGACGGGCTCGACCTGTCGGGCCACCCGCTTCGGCTTTTGATCGAGAACACGGCGGGCTCCGAGTTCTCGCTCGGCGGCAGCCTGGAGCAGGTGGCCGAGCTGATGGTCCTGCTGCGGGCGCACCTGCCGGTGGGTGCCTGCCTGGACACCTGCCACACCCACGTCGCCGGCTACGACATCGTGAGCGAAGGCGGCTGGGAGGAAACCGTGAGCCGAATCGCGGATACCGTCGGCCTGGAAAACGTGCGTGTGTGGCACTGCAACGATGCCAAGGCCGCGCGCGGCTCCAAGCTCGACCGGCACGAGCACATCGGCGAGGGAACTATCGGCGCGGCCCCGTTTCGCCGCCTGCTCAACGACGTGCGCTTCGCCCACTGCGCCTTTATCGCGGAAACGCCGATCGACGAACCGGGCGACATCGAGAAGAATGTGCGCGCGTTGCAGGGCCTGTACGCCCTGGGCTCCCGTTAAAATAGGAGCTCGCCATGGAAACCGAAGAAACAGGAAAATTGCGCTACACGCCCGCCGAGCTGGAAGCCGCCTGGGCCGAGCGCTGGGCCGCGGACCCGGCGCTGTACGCCGCCGAGCCCGCCGACTGCGGCAAGCCGAAGTACTACGTGCTGGAAATGCTGCCGTATCCTTCCGGCGCGCTCCACATGGGCCACGTCCGCAACTACGCCATCGGCGACGCGCTGGCTCGCTACAAGTGGATGCGGGGCTTCAACGTGCTGCACCCCATGGGCTGGGACGCCTTTGGGCTGCCGGCGGAAAACGCCGCCATCAAGAACCGCCGCGAGCCGCGCGAGTGGACCCTGAGCAACATCGCCGCCATGAAGCGGCAGTTTCAGCGCCTGGGCATGGCCTTTGACTGGCGCAACGAGATCACCACCTGCCTGCCCGACTATTACCGCTGGACCCAGTGGTTCTTTATCCGCATGTTTGAGCGCGGCCTAGCCTACCGGAAGCAGAGCAAGGTGAACTGGTGCCCGCAGTGCGCCACCGTGCTCGCCAATGAGCAGGTAGTGAACGGCTGCTGCTGGCGGCACGATGACCAGATCGTCGAGCAGAAAAGCCTGGAGCAGTGGTTCCTGCGCACCACCGACTACGCCGAGGAGCTGCTGCGCGGTCTGGACGCGCTGCCCGGCTGGCCCGACAAAGTCCGCACCATGCAGCGCAACTGGATCGGCCGCTCCGACGGCGCGGAGCTGCGCTTTGCGGCGGTCGCGGGCGGGCGCATGGCCGGCGATGAAGGCAAGGCCATCCTGCCGGAAAGCCGCGTGACCCTGACCGGCGACGGTATCAACGTGTTCACCACGCGGCTTGACACTATCTACGGCGCGACCAGCCTACAGCTGGCCCCCGAGCACCCCCTGGTCGCGGGCTGGGCCGCAAGCGACCCCGTGCTCGCGACGCATGTGGAAGCGATGCTGGAGCAGCAGCGGACCGCGCGCGAGGCCGGCGACATGGCGGCGCTGGAGAAGCATGGTGCCTTTACCGGCCATTACGCGCAGAACCCGTTCACGGGCGAGCTGCTGCCGGTCTGGATCGCCAATTACATCCTGTCTGACTACGGCACCGGTGCCATCATGAGCGTGCCCGCGCACGACGCGCGCGACTGGGAGTTCGCCGGGAAGTACGGGCTGCCGGTGCGGCCGGTCGTGGAAGTACCCGGCGGTGAAAATACCCTGCCGGTGCTTGCCGACTCCGAGGACGGCGCAATGCTGGTCAACTCCGGCCCGTGGACCGGGCTCCCGTGCGCCCAAGCGCGCGAGCAGGGAGGTGCCGAGGCCGAGCGCGGCGGCTTCGGCCGCGCTACCGTGACCTACCGCCTCAAGGACTGGGGCGTGAGCCGCCAGCGCTATTGGGGCACGCCGATCCCCATGCTCTACTGCAACAGCTGCGGCATCGTCCCGGTGCCGGACGACCAGCTGCCGGTGCTGCTGCCGGAGAACGTCGCCATCACCCAGCAGGGCGGCTCGCCGCTCGCGCAGGTGTCCGGGTTTGTCCATGCGGCCTGCCCCCGCTGCGGCGGCCCGGCGCGGCGCGAAACCGACACCATGGACACCTTTGTCGACTCCAGCTGGTATTTCTACCGCTACATCGACGCGCACAACAGCGAAGCGCCTTTCTCCAGGGAAGCCGCGGCCTACTGGTTCCCCATCGACCAGTACATCGGCGGGGTTGAGCACGCGATTCTGCACCTCATCTACTCGCGCTTTTGGACCCGCGTGATGCGCGACCTGGGGCTCAACACCAATGCCGAGCCCGCCGAGCGGCTTTTTACGCAGGGCATGGTCGTCAAAAACGGCGCGAAAATGTCCAAGTCCAAGGGCAATGTGGTGTCGCCCGACGAAATGATCGCGCGCTACGGCGCGGACGCGGCCCGCATGTACTCGCTCTTCGCCACGCAGCCCGACCGCGACCTGGAGTGGCAGGAAGACGGCGTCGCGGGCGTGTTCCGCTTCCTGGCTAAGGTGTTCCGGTTTGTGAATCGGCATGCCGGGGCCGCCGCGGGTGAAGAAGCATGCAACCGCGATGCCGTAAACCCGACCGAGCGCACGGTGCTGCGCAAGCTCCACCAAACCATTGCGAAGATCACGGAAGAGTTTAACAATCGCTGGCACTTCAACACCTGCATCGCCGCGACCATGGAGCTGATGAACACGCTCACCGCGCACGAGGATGCTTTCGCCTCGGGCGCGATTTGTCCCGAGGTGACCCGCCACATCCTCACGCGGCTGGTGCTGCTGCTCGCCCCATTCGCGCCGTATCTCACCGCGGAACTGTGGGAGCAGCTCGGGAAGCAGGGCGGCATCCTGCGCGCGCCCTGGCCGGCCGTCGACCCCGCGCTCGCGAAAGAAGACGAGATGGAGCTGCCCGTGCAGATCAACGGCAAGCTGCGCACGGTGGTGCGGCTCGCCGCCGATGCCGGGGAGCCCGCGCTGCGCGAAGCCGCTCTCGGCGACTTGAAAATCCAGGCCGCGCTCGAAGGAAAACAGGTCGTCAAAATGATTGTGGTTCCAGGTAAATTGGTGAATCTGGTGGTGCGCTGAAACATCCTTGCTCATAGGAACCGGCGGATCGCCGGCCGCAGGAGGGTCGCCGTCATGGACACCGCCGATGCGCTCAGCCTCCGCCGCCTGTTCACGCGGCCCGGCCTGCTTCTGCGGGAGCTTGGCTGGCGCTGGGGGTGCGGCGGGCTGCTGCTGCTGCTCCTTGCCTACGCCGGCCGAGGTATCTACCGCGCCGTCCAGCCGGCTTTGGCGGCTACCGGCATTGTGCGGCTGCTCGCGGAAAGCCGGGGCAATCTGCTGGTGATGGACCCGGAGCAGATGCTTGGGAGCTTCCCGGCCGCGGCTGCCGTGCTCGCGCCGCCCCTGGAGCGGGCTATCCTCGGACTGCTCCCCTTGGCCGTGTTCTGCTGGGCCGCGGCTTTTGCGATAGGGCGCACGGCGGTGCTGGTCCGCTTCGATGCGCGGCTGCCCCGTCGGCCGTTTCTGCTGGCCGTGTGCCAGGGCTTTGAGCTGCTGCTGGGAGTCTCCCTCTTCCGTCTTTGGAGCGTTCTGGTCAAAGCCGCCTGCGGACCGCTGTGGAGCAGCCGCCCCATCGAGATGCTGCTGCTCCTTACCGCCTTCAGCGCGGCGGTTTTCTGGGCCTGGCGCTTCCTTACCTTCAAGGTGCAGCTCGCGATGGCTCTCGGCCTTGTCGAGAATATCGGCGGCACCGAAGCCCTGCGCCGTGCCTTCCATCTGCCCGACAAGCGCATCCTCGGGCGCTCCCGCCGGTTTGAGAAGCGCATGCGCCGCCTGCAAATCCTGGTGCTTCTGCCGATCCTCGTGCTTCCGCTCCTTCCGTCCCCGTTCGCCGGCACCTTCTTTACGGCGGCCTGGCGCGTGGTGTTGTCGCTCCTGCCGCTGGCGGCGACCGATGCCGTGCGGCTTGCCGTGTTTTTCGGCCTTCTGGAAGACATGCGCGAAGAGCTGGCGCTGCGAGCCGCCGCCCTGCCGGGCACCTTGCCGCGCGCCCTCAGGCTTTAGACTTGTTCCCGTGGATACCTCGCCTTCTTCCATCGTCATCCTCGACTTCGGCTCGCAATACACGCAGCTTATCGCCCGGCGCATCCGGGAAATGAATGTGTTTTCCGCCGTGCTGCCGTGCACCGCGCCGCTTGCGGAAATCAAGGCGCTGCACCCGCACGGCATCATCCTTTCGGGCGGTCCCGCCTCGGTCTACGACGCCGACGCGCCCGCGGCCGACCCTTCCGTGCTGCACCTAGGCCTGCCGGTGCTGGGCATTTGCTACGGGCTGCAGTTCATCGTGCATCAGCTGGGCGGCACCGTGCGGCCCGCGGCCAAGCGCGAGTACGGCGATGCGGAGGTTTCCGTTCTTGACCGCGAAGCGCCCTTGTTTGCCGGCGTGCCCGCGAGCTTTCGCGCGTGGATGTCGCACGGCGACGAAGCGCTCACGCTGCCCCCGGGCTTCCACGCCACGGCGAAAACGCCGCACGCGCTCGCCGGCATCGCCAACCCGCAAAAGCGCATCTCCGCCGTGCAGTTCCACCCGGAGGTCGGCCACACCGAGCACGGCACGGCCCTGCTGCGGGCCTTTGTCCGTGACATCTGCGGCGCACCCGCGGACTGGACCGCGCGGCACTTTATCGAGGAAACCACGGCGGCTATCCGCGCGCGGGTCGGCGCGGACCACGCCATCTGCGCCATCTCGGGCGGGGTCGACTCTTCAGTGGCCGCCGTGCTGGTCCACCGCGCCATCGGCAAACAGCTCACCTGCGTCTTTGTCGACAACGGGGTGCTCCGCAAGGACGAGTTCCGCAAGGTGCAGGAAAATCTGCGCGGCAAGCTCGGCCTCAACCTCGTGGCGGTTGACGCCCGCGAGCGCTTCCTCGCCGGGCTCGCCGGCGTCACCGACCCTGAAGCGAAGCGCAAAGCCATCGGGCGCGAGTTTATCCGGGTCTTCGACGAAGAAGCCGCCCGAATCCTGATAGGGCAGGACACAAAGCAAAACAGCGGCGCGGCCTGGCTGGTGCAGGGCACGCTCTACCCGGACGTCATCGAGTCGGCCTCCGTCCACGGACCCTCGCACGTCATCAAGAGCCACCACAACGTCGGCGGCCTGCCCCCAAACATGAAGCTCAAGCTCATTGAACCCCTGCGCGACCTGTTCAAGGACGAAGTCCGCCGCATCGGCCGCGACCTCGGTATGCCCGAGGACATCCTGGGCCGCCAGCCTTTCCCCGGCCCCGGGCTCGCCGTCAGGATCCTGGGCGAGGTCACGCCGGAGCGCGTCGCCATCCTCCAGGAGGCCGACGAAATCGTCGTGGACGAAATCAAGGCGGCCGGGCTTTACGGAAAAATCTGGCAGGCATTTGCCGTGCTGCTGCCGGTGCGGAGCGTCGGCGTCATGGGCGATCAGCGCACCTATGCCGCGACCTGCGCCATCCGCGCGGTTCACTCTGAAGACGGCATGACAGCCGACTGGGCGCAGCTGCCCTACGCGGTACTCGGGCGCATCTCCAACCGCATCGTGAACGAGGTGCGCGGCATCAACCGCGTCGTATACGACATCACCTCCAAGCCGCCCGGCACCATCGAGTGGGAGTAGCTTGCACCCGCTGCAAGCCGGGCAATCAAAACAGGCTGGAAAAGGGAAAGCCCAGCCTGCATCCAACCGCGTGAGACAACAACACCGGGGAGTGCGGGTATGGGTTCTTTAGACGGCCATGTTGCGATTGTGACGGGCGCCGGATCGGGCATCGGCCAGAATATCGCGGTTCGACTCGCCAAGGACGGCGCGAAAGTGGTGGTCGACTACATCGGCGGCGATGAAGGCGCGAAGCAAACGCTGGCTTCCATCGAGCAGGCAGGCGGCACGGGCATCGGTTTTCAGGCGGACATCACTCACCCGGAACAAATCCAGGCGCTGGTGGCAAAAGCCTATGACACCTACGGCAGCTGCGACATCCTGGTGAACAATGCCGGCATGGAGCACAAGGCCGACTTTTGGGATGTCACGGAAGAGCAATACGACAAGATTCTTAACGTCAACCTCCGCGGACCGTTCTTTCTGACGCAGGCTTTCGTCCAGAGGCTGCGGGACGCCCAAAAGAAAGGCCGCATCATCAATATCAGTTCCGTACACGAAGATATGGCCTTCCCCGGCTTTTCCACCTACTGCATCTCGAAGGGCGGCATGCGCATGATGACGCGCGACCTGTGCGTGGAACTCGGCCCGCTCGGCATCACCATCAACAACGTCGCGCCGGGCGCGGTCAACACGCCCATCAATACGGCCCTGCTTCAGGATGAGCAGAAAATGGAGCACCTGCGGGAGCAAATCCCGCTCGGCTACATGGCGGAGGTCGCGGACATTTCGGGCCTGGTCGCTTTTCTCGCCTCCGACGAAGCAAGCTACATCACAGGCGCGACCTATACCATCGACGGCGGGCTCACGCGCTCGTACCACGAGCAGTAAGCGATGCCGCTGCGCATTGAAGACTACGGCATCATCGGCGACTGCGAAAGCGCGGCGCTGGTCGGCAGGGACGGCTCCATCGACTGGCTGTGCTGGCCGCACTTCGCCTCCGATGCATGCTTCGCGGCGCTGCTCGGCAGCGAGGAAAACGGCCGCTGGCTCCTCGCGCCCGCAGCCGCCGCGCCCGGCGAGGACGCCTGGGAAGCGAATTGGCGCTACATCCCGCAGACGCTGGTGCTGGAAACGCGCTGGACCCGCGGCGAGGATGTCGTGCTGGTCACGGACTTTATGCCGACCCGCGGAGAATACTCCCACATCGCGCGCAAGGTGGAGTGTCTGCAAGGCACGGCGGCGATGCACATGGAGCTGGCTCTCCGCTTCGACTACGGCCGCTCGATCCCGTGGGTTACGCGCGAAGGGCATGCTTCGCGCGCCATCGCGGGTCCGCACATGGCGGTGCTGCGGACGCGCCTGGAAACGCACGGCCAGGACCGCAAAACAGAAAGCAACTTCACCGTCAGCCACGGCGAGTCGGTATGGATGACGCTTTCCTACGGGCACTCGGCGGAAGTCGAGCCGCCGCCGATCGACGGGGACGAGGAACTGGAAGAAACAAAGCGCACCTGGACCGAGTGGACAGCCAAATGCACCGATGCCGGCCCGTACACCGAGGCGGTGGAGCGCTCCATGATCACGCTGAAGGCGCTGACCTACCGGCCGACCGGGGGCGTGGTCGCCGCCGTCACTACTTCGCTGCCCGAGCAGCTGGGCGGCCCGCGCAACTGGGACTACCGCTTCTGCTGGCTGCGCGATTCGACCTTTACGCTGCTGGCCCTAATGAACGGAGGCTTCTACAAGGAGGCCGAGGCCTGGCAGGATTGGCTGCTGCGGGCTATCGCCGGCAGCCCCGAGCAGGTGCAGATCATGTACGGCATCGCGGGCGAGCGCCATCTGCTGGAGTGGGAGGTGCCCTGGCTTGCGGGCTACGAAAACTCCCGGCCGGTGCGCGTCGGCAACGCCGCGGCCGAGCAGCTGCAGCTGGATATCTACGGCGAGGTCATGGATGCCTTCTTCCACTCGCTGGCCGCGGTCAAGGAGCCGCGCAGCGTCGACCTCAATCTCCAGCAATTGCTGGCTAACCACCTCCTCACGGTGTGGCGGCAGCCGGACCAGGGCATTTGGGAGTCCCGAAGCGGGCCGCAGCAGTTTACCTACTCCAAAATGATGGTGTGGGTGGCGCTGGACCGGGCCATCTCGATTGCCGAGCACACCGGCTACGAAGCCCCGCTTAGCAGCTGGCGCGCGGCGCGCGACGAGGTGCACGCTGAAATCTGCGAAAAAGGCTTCAACGAAAAGCTGGGCGCGTTTACGCAGATCTACGGCAGCAGCGAGCTGGACTCGGCGCTGCTGCTGATGCCGCAGGTCGGCTTTCTGCCGCCGACCGACCCGCGCGTAAAAGGCACTATCGAAGCCATTGAAGCCTGGCTGATGCGGGACGGCCTGCTGCTGCGCTACGACACCGGCGTCGCGGGCGACAGCCTGCCACCCGGC
>CAXTSG010000039.1:9479-14593 GCA_964246825.1 uncultured Acidobacteriaceae bacterium
CGCTCAGATCGCCTGGGACGACGCGTACTTCATCGACACCAAGGAGTCGGCGGATGGGCTGCCGGAAGGCGAAGGCGCCTTCCTGGCCTGCTCCTTCTGGATGGTAAGCTGCCTGAAGATGATCGGCCGGGAGGCCGACGCGCGCAAGCTGCTCCACAACCTGCTTCTGCTGCGCAACGATCTCGGCCTCCTTGCCGAGGAGTACGACACAACAAAGCAGCGGCAGGTCGGCAACTTTCCCCAGGCGTTCTCGCACATCGCCATGGTGAACGCCATCTTCGATCTCCAGGGGCACGGAAAGCTGCGGGTGCGGCATGACCGGCGGACACGTCCCGAGGACATCACGGTACCCGCCTCGCCGAACACGCCGGAGCTTGACCCGGAGCCTACCGCCGTCTCCGCACCGCCGGGCCGACAGGGCCGGACTTCCATCGACAACCTATAACCGCACCGGCAGGGAGCAAGCGAATACATGCACACGTTTACCGTATGGGCACCGAGGGCCGCATCGGCCGAGGTCAAGGTTTCCGGGCAAAAGCACGAAATGACCAAAAGCGAGGACGGCTGGTGGGCGGCCGCCGTGGCGGAAGCCGGCCCCGGCACTGAGTACACTTTCCTTCTCGACGGCGATCCGCTGGATCTGCCCGACCCGCGCTCGGCGTTTCAGCCGCACGGCGTCAACGGTCCCTCACAGGTCGTCGATCACGGCGCCTTCCACTGGACCGACGAAAACTTTCAGGCCAAGGCTTACCAGAGCGCCGTTATCTATGAGCTCCACGTCGGCACATTCTCGCCGGAAGGCACCTGCGACGGCGTGATCGGGAAGCTCGACTACCTCTGCGAGCTGGGCGTCACGCACATCGAGCTGCTGCCGTTTGCCGAGTTCCCCGGCAAGCACGGATGGGGCTACGACGGCGTCGATCTGTTCGCCCCGCACGCGGCCTACGGCGGCCCCGACGGGCTCAAGCGCCTGGTGGACGCGGCGCACGAGAAGGGCCTCGCCGTCCTCATGGACGTGGTCTACAACCACTTCGGCCCGGCCGGCAACTACGTCGGCAAATTCGGCCCGTACTTTACCAGCCAGCACAAAACCCCGTGGGGCGACGCCGTCAACCTGGAAGACGCGGGCTCCTATGAGGTGCGGCGCTTCTTCTGCGACAACGCCCTGATGTGGCTGCGCGACTACCACATGGACGGGCTGCGCCTGGATGCGGTCCACGCCTATATCGACCGCTCCGCCATTCACTTTATGGAGCAGATCAACACGGAAGTCCATGCCCTGCAAGCGGAAACCGGGCGCAGCTATCTGATGATCGCCGAATCCGACCTGAACGACCCGCGCCTCGTGCGCTCAAAGGAAGCCTACGGCTACGGCTTCGACGCGCAGTGGAGCGACGACTTCCACCACGCCATCGTCGCGCTGCTGACGGGCGATACCGGCGGCTACTACGCCGACTTCGGCGAGTTCGCCGACCTCGGCAAAGCCCTTTCGGAGGCGTTCGTCTACGACGGCGAATACTCCGAGTTCCGCGAGCGCGTCCACGGCAGGCCGGTCGCCAACCTTGCCGGCTGGCACTTCTGCGGCTACTCGCAGAACCATGACCAAGTGGGCAACCGCGCCAAGGGCGAGCGCCTCCAGCACCTGACCGACATCCCGCGCGCCAAAATCGCCGCCGCGCTCACCCTGCTTGCCCCTTTTCTGCCGATGCTGTGGCAGGGCGAGGAGTGGGCGGCCAGCACGCCGTTCCAATACTTTACCGACCATGAGGACAAAGAGCTGGGCCGCCTCGTCTCTGAAGGCCGCAAGCGCGAGTTCCAGGCCTTCGGCTGGAACCCGGACGACATCCCCGACCCCCAGGACGCTTCCACCTTTGAAAACTCAAAGCTCAAGTGGGACGAGCTCAAACACCCGGAACACGCCGACATGCTGAGCTGGTACAAGCAGCTCATCGCCCTGAGAAAGTCCCGGCGCGAGCTCTCGGATGGCGTACTGGAGCAGGTGGACGTGGACTTCGACGAGGACGACCGCTGGTTTACCATGCAGCGCGGCGCGATCGTGCTGATCTTCACGCTCAATGAGGAAGGCTACTCGGCCGGGCTCGAAGAAAGCGTCACGCTGCTGCTGAGCTCCGACCCCGGGATCACGGTCGAGGAGGGGCATTTGTCCATGCCGGGGGTAGGGGTAGCGGTGCTGTCGGTTGGGTAGGGGGTGTGTGACGCCCAAAGGATATGCTGGATGTAGAAAGACGCTTAGAGTATGTGCAAGATATAGGAAAGAAAGCGTCATCCTGAGCGAAGTAAAGAACCTGCTTTTCTCGCTAACTCGATAGAATAAGCAGGTCCTTCTGGCGCATAGCGCTAATGTCGTTTTGCTCCTCAGGATGACGCTTCTTTTTAGGAGGTTAAAAACTTCATACATACCCTCTAAGGAGCAAAGCCACAAAGGACCTGCTTTCCTCACCTATGGAGCGAAACAGCAGGTCCTTCCGGCGCACAATGCTCTCTGTCGCTTCACTGCTCCGAAGACGCCAGCGCATCCAGGATGCGAGGCAGCAGTTCATAAAGCCACTGAGGCGCGTCCAAAGCTTTGAAAATGATTCTGCCGTTCTCAATCTTTAACAACTGCCGATGCAAACGCCCGGAATTATTGAGAATGACCGCTCGATCAGCAAGCGCAAGAGCAGTCGGAAGATTGATGAAGCTGTAGATAGCGCGGCGGCGTATCACGCTCGGCTCAATCCAATGCTGCCCCGCCGCGGCCCGCTGCTCAACTCGACGTACATTTTCCTCTACATCATCTAAAACGACATAGGACAAAAGAATCTTGTACCCGGCGCTCTTGGCTGTCTGAATGCGTCTGAGTACAGTGCGACCAGCTAACGTTGTCTCGAAAGATACCGAGCGGCTCTCCTGAAGAGCGCGATCGAACAAACGCAGAGCTTCCCGAGCGGCAGCCACATCCGCTGCGCGCGGATTTTTAGGATTGATTTGCCGCGCGATCCGGTCAGGATCAATCTCTATCTCAAGTGGATAGGCCATCTTGTCACGCAGACTGCTTTTGCCTCCCCCATTTGGTCCCGCATAGATCATTAAGCGTTTCAATGGGAAGGAGGTAGGAAGCCCGGGTAAGGGAAGTTTGCTGCTTTAAATTCACCCGCTGGAGCTAAGCGTTTGATATGCCCGCCGGGATGTTCCTCAACTATCCATCCGTCTAACTTATAGGTCAGCACGGCACCGGAAGCGAGTCGATCTTCCAGTGCCTTCTGCGCGGCTTCCTCCAGCATCCGGCTGAGCTGCTCCATCTCTTCTGTCGGTGTTCCGTATCTAAGTGCGCTCATAACACTCCAACTGCCTCCTAGCATGACTCAGGAAGTTGAACCGCATCATAAAATTCGGTCCTGCAAAGGCTCCGGGCGATAGCTCGTCCTCTCCAGAACCGCGGTCTCCTGCGCCGAAAACTGCCGGTGCTCCCTTTCCCCGAACACCACCCCGCCCATCAACAGCACCGGCGCGGGCCCGGGCGCGGTCACATGCAGCAGCTTCAGCGTGGTTCGGGTCACCTGCTGCTCGGGCCGGCCGGCATGCGAAACCAGGACGCAGGGGTAGTCGCCGGGCAGCCCGGCGGCGCGCCACTGGCGGGCAATCTCCGACAGGTCGCGCCCCGGCATATAGACCACGCGCGTCGGCTCGGGATTTACACTTTCCCCCGGCGCTTGGTGGCCGGTGCTCAACAGGATGCCGGACGACGCGCGCCGGTCGGTCAGCGAGCAGGGAATCGCCGCAGCCGCGGCAGATGCCGCGGTCACGCCCGGCACCACATCGAACGGGATGTTCGCGGCTCGAAGCGCGTCCATCTCTTCCCCCGCCCGCCCGAACACAAGCGGGTCGCCGCTCTTCAGGCGAATCACGCATCGGCCTTCGCGTGCCCCGCGCAGCATCAACTGGTGAATCTGCTCCTGCGTCACGAAAGCCGCGCCGCATCGCTTGCCCACATTGACAACCTCCGCTGTCGCCGGGGCGAGCGCAAGGATAGCTTCCGAAACCAGGTCGTCATGGAGCAGCAGGTCGGCACTCGCAAGCAGGCGCGCTGCCTTCACGGTCAACAGGTCCGGGGCGCCCGGGCCCGCGCCGACAAGGTACACCGACTTCCGCGGCTCCGGCGTAGTCGCGGGCCGGGGCATCTGCACCAGGGGCAATGCCGGCAGCGCCATGCGCCGCGACGGGCACTCCGCCGCGCCGCACGCCTCGCGGCCGGCCAGCTTGCCGAGCAGCAGCTTGCGCTCTTCCGTCGACGGCATCGCCGCCAGCACCTCGCGGCGGATGCCGCCGATGGCATGGAGCCACGGTCCCAGGTCATGCGGCAGCTGCGCGTCGATCTCGCGCCGCAGCCGCTGCGCCAGCGACGGGCTATCCCCGGCGGTCGAAATCGCAATCTGTAGGTCGCCCCGGCTCACCACCGACCCGTAATAAAAGTCGCAGTGCGGAATGTCGTCCACCGCGTTGCACAGGATGCCCGCGCCCGCGCACAGCCTGTATACATGCTGGTTCACCGCGGCGAAGTTCGTCCCGGCAATCACCACAAACGGCCGCCCGGCCTCATCCAGCACATCGCTGTCGCGGAACTCCCGCTCCTGCCACCGGATCGCTCCGCGCTCAGCCAGCCGCTCCACTTCCGGCTTGCCCCAGGGCGCGACCACTGTGACCTGCGCCCCGCTCGCGACCAGGCTCTCGATCTTGCCAGTTGCCACCTCGCCCGCGCCCACCACCAGCGCGCGCCGTGCGTCCAGCTTGAGAAAAATCGGCAGGAGGCTCATCTACATATCCGCCGAAATGGTCTCAGGCACACCGCCCGCCTCGCGCGAAACCGGCGCGGGCGCGAACGCCTCGCCCGCCAGCTGCGCCCGCAGCTCATCGTTCGAGTGCCGCGCGAAATAAGCCCGCAGGCTTTCTCCCTCGCCCAGCCGCCGCCCCTGGTAGGTCTTCAGCAGCCGCTCGATCGCCTCCGGTACCTCCGTCGCCGGGATGCGATAACCGACCGGCCGCGGCGGGCCCCCCCAAAAGCCGCCCCCGCCCCCCCCCCATTTTGGACGGCGGGCGGCCCGGGGCCGGTGGCG
>CAXTSG010000039.1:14603-16422 GCA_964246825.1 uncultured Acidobacteriaceae bacterium
CGATAACCGACCGGCCGCGCGGTCGCCGCAAACTCGCCGACCGAGCCGCCCACGCAAAAGTAGTACGCATCCACCAGCTTGCCCTCATGCTTGATCTTTTTGCCCTCGATGCCCAGGTCCGCGATCCAGTGCTGGCCGCAGCTGTTCGGGCAGCCCGTCACATGCAGCCGCAGCTGCTGGTCGAACTCCGGAATGCGCTCTTCCAGCTCATCCACCACCCAGCGCGTAAAGCCCTTGGTCTCCGTAATGGCCAGCTTGCAGAACTCGGTGCCCGTGCAGGCGACCGCGCCGCGCCAGAACTGCGAAGCCTCCACCCGGATGCCGTGCCGCCCCAGCGCCGCGGCGCACTCCCCGGCGCGCGCGGTGTCGATGTTGACCAGCATCAGGTTCTGCCCGACCGTCGTGCGGATATGCCCGGTGCCGAACTGCTCGGCGATGTCGGCAATCGCCGCAAGCTGGTCGCCCGTAAGCCGCCCCCGCAGGATGGACGCGCCCAGGTAGCTCAACCCCGGCTGCCGCTGCCGGTGGATGCCGACATGGTCGCGCAGAATGTCGTCCGGCACGGTTTCCGGGGCCGCGGGCGCGAGCCGGTACCCGAGCCGCCGCTCCAGCTCCGCGAGAAAGCTCTCGGCCGTCCAGCCTTCCTTGAGAAACAAGTGCTTCATGCGCGCGCGGTCTCGGCTTTCACGCAGCGCCTGCTGATCGCGGAAGATTTCTGTAATAGCGCGCGTCACCGCGAAAGCCTCCGCCTCGGGTATCCAGGCGTCGAGCTTCACGGCCAGGTGCGGATCGCTCGAAAGCCCGCCGCCGACGCGAATGGTAAACCCACGCTCCCCGTCGCGCAGCGTCGCTGTCAGGCCGATGTCGTTGATTTCCGGGTACGAGCACCAGAGGGGGCAGCCGGTGACCGAAATCTTGAACTTGCGCGGCAGGTTGTAATACGCCGAGTTGCCGATCAGCTTTTCGGCAATCTCAATGGCCACCTCCGACGTATCAAAAACCTCGTGCCCGTCGATGCCCGCCAGCGGGCAGCTCGTCACATTGCGCACCACGTCGCCGCACGCGCCCTTGGGCGAAAGCCCGACCTTGTCGAGCGCGTCCACCACCTCGGGCAGGCTCTCGATCGTGAGCCAGTGCAGCTGGATATTCTGCCGCACGGTGATGTCGGCGACATTGCGTGCGTGGACGCGCGTCAGCTCGGCAACCGTGCGCAGCTGCCGCGAGCTCAACTGCCCGGCGGGCGCGAGAATGCGCATCATGAAGTAGTCCGACGCGAACCCCTCGCCGCCCTTGCCGCCGGTCACGCCCGTGCCGTCGCCCTGCGTGTACACGCCCCACCACTTGAAGTACACCGAAGCCCATTCCGGCAGGACGCTCTCGCGGCCTTCCCGCGCGAATTGGCGTACCTCATCAAAAATCTCCCACGGGTTCTTCTCGATCTTCAAGCGCTCGACGCGCTGCGCCTTGGTTTCCTTTACGGGTGCTGCGGCGGTAGGTTCAGGCATGGTTCCTCGCGATGGCTTTGGCGAAAAAGCCCGCCGGGCAGGTTGTGTGCCGGGCGGGCGGATTATGTTGGAATGGGCTCGCAGCCGCCCGTAAGCAGGCTGACTCGGCCCCTTGATGCTACGAGCGCCTACACCGGAGCGTCAATCAATGGATTCACCAAGCGAAGCCTCCGCTTCAAAACTGGAACGTGGCCTGCAAAAAGACACGGCGCGAGGCCGAGCTGTTCGGCGAAGCGAACGGGGTGTTGCCGCCGTTCAAGGAGTTCGACAACCCGAACAGCCCGGAATCGATCGTGCCGACCGGCGGGGCATAG
>CAXTSG010000040.1:0-589 GCA_964246825.1 uncultured Acidobacteriaceae bacterium
CACCGGCAGCGTGTGGCTCAGGAACACGAACCGGACCCGCTGCTGCACCAGCACCGGTCCTTCAGCGGTGGTATCGACGCTCCGGCCGTTCACAGCGTCCCGCGCGGCAAGCCCGGGATAGCGCTTGGGCAGGCTCGCGCGATAAAGCTTGGCAAAGGCTTCGGCGGCTGCCGGATTTTTCCAGCGCGACAGGTACACAAGCGCAATGGAAGCGGTGCTGTTGCGTTCCTCGCCGGCGGCCGACCGCGCCTGCGCGGCATAGTAGATGCCGCCGTCCCAGGCAAGCGCGGCATCGGCACCCGCGCCGCTGCCGCCCAGGGTGCCGAGGAGCATCCGCACGTCCAGGGCACCCATCACGCCCACATCATACGGTGCCCAGTCATGGTCCAGCAGCGGATGGAGATCGGGCATGGCGAGCACGGGCGCGCGCTCGCCGCGCGCATAGGCTTCCGGGTGCAGGATCTCCCAGCTGGAGTCCGGCGGCCGCGTCAGCGTCCCGGCAAAGGCCGCCGCCGTGCCCTGCCCCTGCAACAGCTTCTGCTCGAATAGGAGGCCGTCCTGGTACGGAAACAGCAGCGACTCGCGCAGC
>CAXTSG010000040.1:599-1958 GCA_964246825.1 uncultured Acidobacteriaceae bacterium
ACCCGCCGCCCCGCGCGCCGCCCGGGCGGCGCGCGCGCCCGGAGCGGGGAGGCCGGGGCCGCCGCGTCCGCGTTTTCCATCTCGCCCAGCGAGAGCGGAGGAACCGTGCGCAGGGAGCGGCCCTGCCCTTCCAGCCCCCAATCCATATAGGCGACCATGGCCTGGCCTTCCAGCACGGCCTCCCGCGCCGTATCGGTTTCGTCAAAGCGGATTTGCTCGCGGTCGCCTGCCGCGTTCACCGGGTTCCCGTCGGGCCCGGCATTCTCCCACTTGTCCAGCGCGATACCGCGCGCGGTTTCAAACTGGTCCTGCAAGGCATGTGTCAGCTCGTGGGCCAGCACGGGCTTTTGCGTATCAGGGTCGATCCAGTCCAGAAGGTTCACGGTTTTGGTCTTGCTGTCGTAGAAGCCGGCCACCTGCTCACCCAGCAGCTTCAGCAGAAACGGCCGCAGGGCGAAGCGCGGCGGCAGCAGGCCGAACTTTTCGAGCACAATCGCCGAGCGCTCAATGCGCGCCGTGTCCTTGTCCTCGTCCATTTTTTGTTGCAGGTAAGCCACTACCTCGGTCCGTGTCATCAGCTTGCGCTTAACCGTGTGCCGCGCGGGCAGGCCGGTGTCTTTCGCGTCGAAGCGCAGGATGGTGTCCACCGAACGAAACAGCTCCGCCGCCTGCGCCGCGCTGATGTGCGTCGCGGGGCGCGCGGAAGCCTGGTCTGGAGGCGAGGCGAGCAGCGACAGCAGGGCAAGGGGCAGCAGCATAGGAAGGTTGGGCATAGGCCCTCCTGCATGGTAGCGCGTCAGCATCCCGCGGCCGCTTATAATCAGGGGAGCCGCTCCTATGCCCACCCTTCCCACGGACGAGATCGCGCCGCCCTTCGATGCTTCCGGCATCGGCGGTTCTACAGCGCTTGCGGCGGCTTTGTCGCCTGAAGCAACGCAGCTGTTTGCCGGCGCGCGCACCGCGTCCCGCTTTGGTGAGGCTTCCGCCGAGCTCGCGGCTCTTCTTAAAGGTGTCGGCGTGTACGATCTGGGCTGGCGCGCTTCCCTGCGCATCACCGGCGCGGATCGCGTTCGCTGGCTCAACGGCATGGTGACCAACACCGTCAAGGACCTGGAGCCGGGCCGGCTGAACTACACTTTTCTGCTGAACGCGCAAGGCCGCATCCAGGGCGATGCCGACATCTATGCGCTCCCGGACGCGCTGCTTCTCCTAACGGATCGGGCGCAGATGGAGCGCCTTCGAGAGCACCTGGACCGCTTCATCATCATGGACGACGTGGAGCTTGCCCGCGACGAAGCCGTGACCGCGCTCGGGCTCCAGGGGCCGCATGCTGCCGATCTGCTGTCCCGGTTCTATCCC
>CAXTSG010000040.1:1968-16323 GCA_964246825.1 uncultured Acidobacteriaceae bacterium
ATCCCGGCGCGGCGGAGCTTGCGCCGGGCCGGCTGCTTTCTGAAAATCAAACGCTTCTTGCGCGCGAAGATACACAAAGCTACACGATTCTAATCTCGGAACCGGAAGTGCTTCCGCTGTGGCGAAAGCTCCTCGGAGCGGGCGCGACCCCCTGCGGCATCGAAGCGCTGGAAGCCCTGCGGGTGCTTGCCGGCGTTCCCCGCTACGGGGCCGACATCCACGAGAAAAGCCTTGCCCAGGAAACCGGGCAAACCCGGGCGCTGAACTTCAGCAAAGGCTGCTATCTCGGGCAGGAAATTGTGGAGCGCGTCCGTTCGCGCGCCACCATCCATCGCACGCTTCGCATTTTCGCCTTGAAAGGCGAGCTGCCGCCGCCGGGCACGGCGCTTGCTGCCGCGGACAAGCCGGAAACTTCGGTCGGCGAGTTGACCAGCATCGCCTCCGTCCACCTCCCCGGCCTTTCCGGGCAGTACGCGCTCGGGGTGGTGCGCTCGGAAGCCGCTGAGGCACCGCTTATTTACCCGGGCGGCCGCGCCGCCGCGCTTCCCCGTCCACCGCTCCAGGCACTTTAGAAAGAGAGACACACCCATGGAAGAAAAGCCTCCGGCTTTTGTTGTTGTTGATAAGCGCAAGTTCACCGCCGAGGGCGAAATCCGCGAAGGCTTTGTCGCGCCGGAGCCGGAAGCGCCGAAAATCCTCGCTCCTGAGCCGCCCACGGTGGAACCGCCGGCCGCCAAAGTGGTAACCATGCCCGCGCGGACCCCGGAAATGGAGCGGGCGGACGATCTCCGCGATGAAGAAATGGCCGGACTGCCGGACCCCCTCAATGTTGACGGCACGGGAGCAGAGCTGGACCCGACGGGCTACTTCGGCGAAGAAGACCCGCTGAGCACGCCGCGCACGGCGGCGGAAACCGCGGCGCAGGACGCGGCTTACCGCGAAAGCAGCCGCGAAATCGATTCCCTGCTGCAGCAGTCCAACCCCGGCATGCAGGGAACAGGCGTCATCGGCTTTGAGCACCTGATCCAGAGCTTTTACCTGTCGGCCATCATGGCCATGGGCGCGGGCACGGAGCCCGGGCAAAAGCCGCGCATCGACATCCTGGCTGCCCGCCAATCCATCGATATGCTCGGCGTGCTGGAAGCGAAGACCCGCGGCAATCTGTCGCCGGAAGAACAGCAGCTGCTCCAAGGCATTGCCTTTGAGCTCCGCATGATGTTCCTTGAGCTCACAAACGCCATCAGCAAGCAGGCGCACCAGCCCGCCGTGCCGCCCGGCCCGGGCCTGCGCTAACCGCATGCGGGCAACCCTCACGGTGCTGGGCTCGGGCACCAGCATGGGCGTGCCGATTGCCGGCTGCGGGTGCGCCACCTGCACCTCGTCGGACCCGCGCGACAACCGCACCCGGCCTTCAATCGCCGTTTCCTGGACCGGAGCCGCGGGCGAGGAGCATCGCGTAGTGATCGATACCGGTCCCGAGTTCCGCATGCAGGCCCTGCGCGAGCGCATCACGAGCGTCGATGCCGTCTTCTACACGCATGCCCATGCCGACCACATCCTCGGCCTCGACGATCTCCGTCCGCTCACTTTCCGCTTCAAGCAGTCCAAGCTGCCGCTCTACGCCGACACCCGCACGGCCGAGGTGCTGGAGCGCATCTTCGACTACACCTTCTCGCCCGCCTCCACCTACCCGAACAAGGCCCGGGTCGCGCTTCATCGCATCGAGGGCACGGCCTGCATCACGGTTGCCGGCGTTCCGTTCCAACGCGTCCCGCTGCTGCACGGCCGCCTGCCGATCGCGGGCTACCGCTTCGGCTCCGCCGCTTATCTCACGGATATGAGCAGCATCCCGGAGGAAAGCCTCGCGCTGCTCGGCGGCCTCGACCTTGTAATCCTGGACGCGCTGCGCTGGGAGCACCACCCCAGCCACGCCAATATCGACGAAGCCGTCGCCTGGGTCGAGCGCATCGGGGCGCGCCGCGCTTTCTTTACCCATATGTCGCATGAGCTGGCACACGCCGCGACCGAGGCCAGGCTGCCTCCGCATATCCGCCTGCTCTACGACGGGCAGCGCCTCGCGGTGGAGGTGTAGCCGTGCACATCTTTCGCACGGCGGCGTCGGCCGCCGAGCACTTCCAGCTGTCGGGCGGGCGCAGCGTCGTCGCCATCGGCAACTTCGACGGCGTTCACTGCGGCCATCGCGCCATCCTGACAGAGGTGTGCGAGCGTGCGCGTCGGGCCGGGGCGCGGGCCGTGGTAGTCACTTTCGACCCGCACCCGCTGCGCGTGCTGCGGCCCTCGGAAGCACCCCCGCTGCTGACATCCATTGAGCAGCGCCTTTCCCTGCTGGCGGGCACCGGGGTATACGCGACGCTCCTGCTGCCGTTTACCGAGGCATTCTCACGGCAAAGCGCGCAAAACTTTGCCGCGGACGTGCTGCACGGCGCGCTGCACGCCGTGGCCGTTCATGAAGGCGACAACTTCCGCTTCGGCTACCGCGCCGAGGCCGGGGTCGACCGGCTGCGCGAGCTTGGCGCCGAGCTGGGCTTTTCGGTCGCCGCGCACTCGGTGCTTCACCGCCGCGGGCTGCCGGTATCCTCCAGCCAGGTGCGCGCTCTCGTCGGCGCGGGCCAGGTGGCCCGGGCGCGGGCGCTGCTCGGCCGCCCCTTTACAATCGAAGCGACCTCCGAGCGGGGCCGCGGCATCGGCACGCGCCTGCTGGTGCCCACCGTTAACCTTGCCCCCTACGCCGAGCTCAAGCCCGCGCACGGCGTGTACATCACCTCCGTCCGCATCGGTGCTCGAAGATTTCAGAGCATCACCAATGCCGGCAACCGGCCCACCTTCGGCGAAGACTCCTACGCGATCGAGTCGCACCTGCTCGACTTTGACCCGGCCGCGGCCGAACCGCTGGATCTGGAGCCGGAAACACCGGTTGCCGTCAGCTTTCTCGCGCGGCTGCGCCCCGAGCAGCGCTTTCCCTCGCCGGAAGCGCTGCGGCGGCAGATCGGGCTCGATCTCGCCCGCGCCCGCCGCTACCACGCGCTTGCCGCGAAACTCGGGCAGCCGGGCCGCTGGTAAACTGTTCCTACCGCCCGAATACCGGACACCCTATGTTTGAAACTTTGCAGGACAAGCTTCAGCGCGCCTTTAAGAACCTGCGCGGCCAGGGCACCGTGACCGAAGAAAACATCAACGACGCCCTGCGTGAAATCCGGCTGGCGCTGCTGGAAGCCGATGTCAATCTCGCCGTCGTCAAGGAGTTGATCGAGCACATCCGCGCCAAGGCTCTCGGGCAGGAGGTGATGACCTCGCTTTCGCCGACCGAGCAGGTCATCAAGATTGTGCGCGACGAGCTCGTGCTGCTGCTCGGCAAGGACACCGCGCGCTTCCAGTTCGCCTCGCGCCCGCCGACCGTGATCCTGATGGCGGGCCTCCAGGGCTCGGGCAAAACAACCACCTCGGGCAAGCTGGCGGCGTGGCTGCAAAAAGGCGGGCACCGGCCCATGCTGGTTTCGGTGGACGTGTACCGCCCGGCCGCGCGGCAGCAGCTTAAGGTGGTCGCGCAAAGCATCAAGGCCGGCATTTACGAGGGCGACGAGCGCGGCGAGCCCGCCGGGCCGGCCCTGGTGGAGCGCCTGGCAAAGGAAGCCCGCCGCGAGGCCGTCAATACCGGCTGTGACACGCTCATCGTTGACACCGCGGGCCGGCTCGGCATCGACACCGAACTGATGGACGAAATGGCGATGCTGAAAACGCTGCTCGCCCCGCAGGAAATTCTCTTTGTCGCCGATGCCATGACCGGCCAGGACGCCGTGCAGTCGGCCAAGGCCTTCCACGACCGGCTCGCCCTGACCGGCACCGTGCTCACCAAGATGGACGGCGACGCCCGCGGCGGCGCGGCGCTTTCCATCCGCCACATCACCGGGCAGCCGGTCAAGTTTATCGGCACCGGCGAGCGCCCGGACGCCTTCGAGGCATTTCACCCGGACCGCATCGTGAGCCGCCTGCTGGGCATGGGCGACATGATGTCGCTGATCGAGCGGGCAGAGTCCACGCTCGACAAGAAAAAGTCGGAAGAGTTCGCAAAAAAAGCCTTGTCCGGCGACGGTTTTACGCTGGAAGACTTCCGCGACCAGCTGCGGCAAATCCGTAAAATGGGCTCGCTCAAAAGCATCATGAAGATGCTGCCCTCGGTGGGGCCGTTTCAGGGCATCCAGCAGATGGCCGACCAAGTGGACGAGAAGCAGTTCGTGCGCGTCGAGGCCATCATCAACTCCATGACCGGCAAAGAGCGCAACAACCACGAGATCATCTCCGGCTCGCGCCGCAAGCGCATCGCCGACGGCTCCGGCACGACTGTGCAGGAGGTGAACGCGCTCTTGAAGCAGTACGCGCAGATGCGCAAACTCTTCAAGGGCATGGGCAAGGGCGGCGGCAGCGCCATGCAGCGCCGCGCCATGAGCATGATGGGCGGGATGAAGGGCCGGTAATCTGAGTGTGCCGCGCAGGCGGCTTCCCCGGAGGGTGACATTGGCTTCCCTGCAAGACCATCTCGACCGCATCACCGAGCAGACCCGCCGCCTGGTACAGCCGGAGCGGCTTGCGCCCGGCGAACAGGCCGTTGCCGAGCTGTTTGCCACAGGCATCGAAGAGCGCATCCTGCCGGTAGGCGCAAAGGCTCCGGCGTTTGAGCTTCTCGACGGCGGCGGCCGCACGGTGCGCTCGGCGGACCTTCTCGCCCTGGGGCCGCTCCTGCTTAACTTCTTTCGCGGGCGCTGGTGCTCCTACTGCGTCAACGAGCTGGAAGCGTGGCGCGATCTGTACCCCGCGGTGCGCTCCGCGGGCGCGCTGCTGGTTGCTGTTTCTCCCCAGACCGTGCGGCAAAACGACTTCACCGCGGGGCAGCACGCGCTGCCCTTCCCGGTGCTGGCCGACCCCGGTGCCCGGCTTGCCGAGCAGTTCGGCCTTGTCTACCAGGTGCCCGGCTACCTACAGCGCTACTACCGTTCCATCCTGGTCAACATCCCGTTCATGAACGGCGAAGGCAGCTACCGGCTGCCGCTGCCCGCGACTTACGTCATCAGCCGCGACGGCGTCGTGCTCTTCGCCGAAGCCCACGCCGACTTCCGCGTGCGGCCGGAGCCCTCCGAGGTGCTGGCGGCGCTGCCCGTTTAGATCGAAGTTTCCGCCTTCGCGCCGAAGATGCCGGGCAGGAACGTGGTCCGCGACGCATGCCCGAGCTCCCGCCGTAGATACCCCGCCAGGTGCCGCGAGGTCCATTTGGCTCCCACGGCAAAGCGCTGCGCCGGTCCGAAGCAGTTGGCCGAAGCAAGCCCGATCATATGGAGGCCGGGGACGCTGGTTTCGAGCGTCGGCCCCAGCACCGGCGTTCCTTCGGCGGTGCGGACCCGGGCGGCCAAAGCGGGATCCATGAACTTCAAGGCCCCCACGTCAGGCTTGTAGCCGGTCGCCGCGATCACATGGTCGGCGACAAACTCCTGCCCCGGAGCATCGGGCTGGTCATAGCGCACATGCACCTGCCCTTCGCGCCAGGTGACGCTCTGAATCTGCGCGCTCATGTGCATGGGAATGCGTCCCTCTACTTTTTCGCGCATGAACCATCCCGGGATAGGCCCCAGGTGCCGCCGCACCACGCGGTGGCGAAAGCGCTCGGGCAGCGCGCGGAACAAGAGCGGCGCTTCCACGCAGATGACGTACTCCCAGCCCACGCCCAGGCCCGAGCGCGGAAACAGGACGCGGCGCTTCAGCGGCCGCGGGTCCATCTCCGGCATGTAGAAGCCGATCTTCGGGCGGCGCCCCATGATGTGAACATCCGCACCGGCGTCGGCCAGCGAGGCGGCAAGGTCCACAGCCGAAGCGCCCGCGCCCACCACCAGCACCCGCCTGCCCTGGAACCTGCTGACATCGCCGTGCGTGTAGCTGTGGCTGACCGCCTCCGGCGGCAGCCCGGCAAGCTGCGGCGGCAGGTAGCCGAAGTGGGTAATTCCCACGGCAAGCACCACCCGGCGCGCGCGAAGCTCCTCCCCTGTCTCGGTTTGCAACAGAAAGTTCTTCCCGTCTCCTCGCAGCGAAATTACGTTCACTGCTTCAAGCTGGGGCACCATGCGCCGCTGAAACTCCGTGCCGTAGGCAAGAAAAACATCGAGCGGGATCGGCATGCCGGACCGTTGATAGGGAATACCCTGCTCGCGGCAAAAGTGCTCCAGGGTAAAGGCGCGCTTCGGATCGTACAAAGTGGAGGCGTAGCCGTCGGATTTCAGGCACATCCCCGTGGGCATATGGCTGCGCCAGCTTTGCATGGGCCGGCCGAAAATACGGTGGCGAATCCCGTCATGGCGCAGGTAAGCCCCTAAAGATAATCCGTACGGTCCTGCTCCTATCACGGCAACGTCTGTATCTATGTGCATGGAAAACTCCCGGGAACAGCATGAGTATAGCCATGACTTTTTTACCGAGTCCCCGAAAAGTGTAGTAACTCTTACTCAAGACTTAGCCGGTAACTCTATCTCCTCTTCTAAGATCGCGGTCTAGGCAGCATAGCTTCCGTGAGGCGGTCTATATGCACCCACAATGCTCGGTGCTTTTTGTAGCGACACAAACCTGGTTGCAGATATCCCGTTTAGCGATGCGCTTCGCCGACTACGGCTGCCGCCTTTCCGTGATCTGCCCGGAAGAAAGCCACCTTTCCTGTGCGCCCTGGGTCGACCGACGCTTCCGCTTCAGCCTCCTGGATTCAGTCGGCACCCTGCGGCGGGCGATTGCCGCCGCGGAGGCGGACTACCTGCTGCCGACCGATGATCGGGCCGTTTGGCTGCTCCACGAAATGGCGGAGCGATACCCGGAGACGCTGCCCCTGGTGGAGCGCTCGCTCGGCAGCAGCACCCACTGGGCCGCTCTCCACTCGCGCCGACGCCTTCTCAAGCTCGCCCGCGAGCTCGGCATCGCCGTGCCGCACACGGAAAAGGTGCGGTCCTGTGAGCGCCTGGAGCAGTGGTGCGCCGGGCGAACCATGCCGTGTGTCCTGAAAAAGGACGCAACCTGGGGCGGAAACGGCGTGGAAGTGATAGAGAGCCGCGAAGAAGCACCGGCGGCGTGGGCGCGGCTTGCCGCGGAAACCACCGGCCGGGACCGCCTGACGCAGTGGCTGCGCAACGGCGACCCTTCCGCCTTTACCCGCCTTCGCTGCCTGGGCAGGCCGGAGCTTACGGTGCAGGCTTTTGTGCAGGGGGCCCCGGCCAACGCCATGTATGCCTGCCGCGACGGCCGCGTTCTGGGCGCGGTGCAGGCCAGGGTCATCGCTTCCAAAAGCAGGCGCGGGCCTTCGCTGATGATGGAGCTGATCGACGACGGGCGCATTGCCCGCGCCGGTGCCCTGCTTGCCGAGGCGCTGGGGCTGTCCGGCTTCTTCGGGCTTGACTTCATGCTGGAAGAGCACACCGGCGAGCCGCTGCTGATCGAGCTCAACCCGCGCTCCACGCAGCTGGGCCACCTTGCCGTCAATGGGCAGCCGGACCTGGCGGCCCTGCTTTGGGCGCGGTGGACCGGCAGCGAGGCCCCGGCATGCAGCGGCAGCGATCTGGGGCGCACCGTCTGCTTCTACCCGGAAGGCGAAAAGCTGACCCGCCATGCCGCCGCCGGGCTGTTCCGCACCGACGTGCTGCCGCATGAGGCCGAGCGGCTCGCGGCCCTGCTCCGGCGCAGAAGCATGCGCGGGCAGCTTCGGCGGGGCATGGCCGGGTGCAAAAGCCTCCTCCATCGCGAGCCCGAGTGGGAGGCGTTTTTCCATGACAACCCGCCCGGCTGCGCCCGGGTGTCCCTTTCCCCGGTTCGCCGCGCCGAGCGCACCGCCGCCGCGGCAAGCCGATAACGGCAGCAATGCCCGCCTTCGGCGACAAATCGCGGGGGAGGGTAAAAAATGCTTACACTAGGGGCAGCGGGAACAGGGGGGCATGGGATGAAACGAGCGCTCATCAGCGGCATCACCGGTCAGGACGGGGCTTACCTCGCCGAATTTCTGCTCGGCAAGGGCTACGAGGTCCACGGGATCAAGCGCCGCACTTCCCTGTTCAACACAGGCCGCTTGGACCACCTGTATGAGGACCCGCACACGCCCAACCGGAGCCTCCACCTCCACTACGGCGACATGACCGACTCTTCCAGCCTGATCCACATCGTTGAAAAGGTACAGCCGGATGAAATCTACAACCTGGCCGCGCAAAGCCATGTCAAGGTTTCGTTTGAAGAGCCGGAGTACACCGCGAACTCCGACGCGCTCGGCGTCCTGCGCATGCTGGAAGCCATCCGCATCCTGCGGCTGGAAGGGAAAACGCGCTTTTACCAGGCTTCCACCTCGGAGCTGTACGGGCTGGTGCAGCAAATCCCGCAGAGCGAAACCACGCCGTTTTACCCGCGCTCGCCGTATGCGGTCGCCAAGCTGTACGGCTACTGGATCGTCGTCAACTACCGCGAAGCCTACGGCATGTATGCCTGCAACGGCATTCTGTTTAATCACGAGTCGCCGACCCGCGGCGAAACCTTTGTGACGCGCAAGGTAACGCGCGGCCTCGCCCGCATCAAGGCCGGGCTGCAAGGCACGCTCTACATGGGCAATCTTGACGCCCTGCGGGACTGGGGCCATGCGCGGGATTATGTGGAAATGCAGTGGCTGATGCTGCAGCAGGAAGCCCCGCAGGACTACGTCATCGCTACCGGCGAGCAGCACTCCGTGCGCGACTTTATCGAGATGTCCGCCGCCCTGCTGGACCTGCGGCTCCGCTGGGAAGGCATCGGCGTGGATGAAAAAGCCTTTGACGAGCACGGCCGTGTGATCGTCGCCATCGACCCCGCGTACTTTCGCCCGACGGAAGTGGAAACGCTGCTCGGCGACCCGGGCAAGGCCAAGCGCGAGCTCGGCTGGGAGCCGCGCACCGGCTTTCCCGAGCTTGTGCGCGAGATGGTGGAGGCAGACTATAAATCGGCGCGGCGCGACGCCCTGGTGCGCGAGCACGGCTATGCCGCTTACGAAGTTCGCGAAAGTTAGGGACGGTGGAGCTTCTTCAGGAGAGCATGAACCCAAACAGCCGCATCTACATTGCCGGGCACCGCGGCCTGGTCGGCTCGGCCATCTGTCGGGAGCTGGCCCGGCGCGGCTACGCCCGTGTGCTGCACCGGACGCGCGCCGAGCTCGACCTCCAGGACTGGGGCGCGGTGGAGCGGTTTTTCCGCAAGGAACAGCCGGAATACGTGGTGCTGGCCGCGGCCAGGGTCGGCGGCATCCTGGCCAATCAGCAGTACCCGGCGGAGTTTCTCCGCGACAACCTCCAGATCCAGAATAACGTGATTGAAGCAAGCCGGCAGCTCTCGGTCCGGCGGCTCCTGTTTCTCGGCTCCAGCTGTATCTACCCTAAGCTCTGCCCGCAGCCCATCCGCGAGGAATACCTGCTGACCGGCCCCCTGGAGCCGACCAACCGCCCGTACGCGCTGGCCAAAATCGCCGGCATCGAAATGTGCTGGGCCTATAACCGGCAGTACGGCACCCGGTATCTTGCGGCCATGCCGACCAACCTGTACGGACCGAATGACAACTGGGACCTGCACACTTCCCACGTTCTTCCGGCGCTGCTGCGCAAGATCAGCCTCGCCGTTGAAGAAGGAGCCTCGGAGGTGACAGTGTGGGGCACAGGCACCCCGCGTCGTGAGTTTCTCTTTTCCGACGACATGGCGGAGGCCTGCGTCTTTCTCCTGGAGCTGGCAGAGGACCGGTTTCGTTCGCTCCTCTCCGAGGACGAACCGCCTCTCATTAATATCGGCACGGGCGAGGACATCACCATCCGCGGGCTGGCCGAGCTGATTTCCCGGCTTCTCGGCTATCGGGGGGAGCTTCGCTTTGACGCCGCAAAGCCCGACGGTACACCCCGCAAACTTCTCGACGTGAGCCGGATGCGGAAGCTCGGCTGGCAGGCTCGCACCCCGTTGCACCAGGGTATTCTCCGCACCATGGAAGCCGCGCGCCCGCGGCTCGAAGCGCTGCTCCCGCTGCCGACCCGCCGGTAAACGCAGGCGCGCTCGCTCCTGTACCGCTCACCCTTTCCGTCATCTTTGCAACGGAACCGGGCAGGAGCTTTGCGTCTGATTGAAAATGGAACAGATACAGCGGTTCTACAACCTCGGTGTATTACTTATCCCAGAACTTAGCGAGATTTAAGTCACTTATCCAGAGTTACGTTAGAGACTACCTATTTTTTCAATCAGCTATTTTCTACATACCCGGCAGATCGGGTTATAGTTTGGAGAGTCCGCGGGAAGCGCGGAACATATCAATTTCGTCGTTTGCGGCAAGGTTGCTGCTCCTGGATATGCACGGTAGGTGGCGGCGGGTAGGTAGTATTTACCGCCATGAAGAAGTTATCCCGGAAGCAAAAAATCATGCTTCCGAACGGTACGGCGCGGCACACTTCATTGTTTTACGGGAGGCAGATGGCCATTGCGGCACAGCTTCGGAGAGCAATGCTCTGCATAACCCTTGCGGCTCCGGCCTTTTGCCAGCAGCCGGCAGCGCCCCCATCCGCCGCCGGCGCGGCTCAGTACGTGCTTGGACCCGGCGACGAAATCCTGCTCCGGGTGGTGGACATGGATGAAATGCCCGACAAGCCGATCCGCATCGATCCGAACGGCTACATCGACCTGCCGCTGGCCGGGCGCGTGGAAGCAAGCGGCCTGACGGTGGAACAGCTCAAAGAGGCGCTGGCCGTAAAGCTCTCGCGCTACATCACTTCCCCGCGGATCACGGTCAACCTTACCGACGATCAAAGCCGCCCGGTGTCGGTGATAGGCGCGGTCAACAGTCCCGGCGTGCGCCAGTTGCAGGGCCCCAAACGCCTGATCGAGGTCATCTCGCTGGCCGGCGGGGTGCGCCAGGATGCCGGCTCGCGCATCATTCTGACGCGGCAGGCAAGCTGGGGCGTGCTGCCCCTGCCGGGCGCCAAGGTGGACGCGACCAACGGCTTCAGCACGGCGACCCTGTCGCTCGATGAGCTGCTGGCCGCGACCAACCCGTCGGAAAACATCCCGATTCTTCCCAACGATGTGGTCTCGATCCCGAAGGCGGACCTGGTGTACGTGGTCGGCGATGTCAAAAAGTCGGGCGGTTTTCAGCTTTCTTCCCACAACACCATGTCCGTGCTCCAGGCGCTTTCGCTTTCCGAGGGCTTCGGGCCCAGCGCCGCGCCCAAAGCCGCGAAGATCATGCGTCCGACCGCGAATGATGCGGCCAAGATGACGGAAATCCCGATCGACATCCAGAAGATTTTCGCGGGCAAGGCGCCGGATGTGGCGCTGTATGCCAACGACGTACTGTTTGTGCCCAACAGCCTTGCCAAGACCTCGGCCCGCCGCATCGCAGAAGCGGTTCTGCAAACGGCCAGCGGGGTTGCGATTTACGGGCGGTAAAACGCTGCCTTGCCTTCCGATGATGGATTTTGTACCGCTGCATGGCTGCTCGGCTGAGAGTTAAGGGGTTGGAATCGTATGGATACAAAGCTGAACGAATATCGGCTGGACCGCCCGCTGCCGCTGGCACCGGCCGTGCTGGAGCCGCTCCCGGCCTACAACGGCATGGAAGAACCGCCCCGGGAAGGCAGCCTCCTTCTGGAATACCTCCGCATCCTGCTGCGCCGCCGGCGCGCCATTCTGCTGCTGGCGCTGCTTGGCGCCCTGTGCGGCTTTTTGCTCAACCTGCGCACCCTGCCGGTATACCGGGCGCGCACCTCGCTTGATATCCAAAGCCTGAACTCGGACTTTATGGGGATGCGCGCCGTGGCCCCTACCGGCGACGGCCCGGAGGCTTCGGGCGACTCCTATGTGCAAACGCAGATCAAGCTGCTCCAAAGCGATACGCTGCTGGACCACACGGCCAAGGCGCTGGAAGAGCAGCCGCACCCGGACTACCGTCGGGACGATCTCCTGTCGCAGTGGAAGCGCGCGCTCCACCTGGGGCAGACCGCGCCCCTGCCGTACGCTGCCCTGCTCCGCGATGCCGCCGAGCGCGTCAAGGTCAAGCCGCTCGGCATGACGCGGCTTGTGGAGATTACCTGCGACAGCTGGAACGCCGAGTTTTCCGCCCGCTTCTGCAACACACTCACTACTACGTTTCGCGAGGAAGACTACGCTACCCGGGGGCAGGAAGCCCAAAAAACCAGCGAATGGCTCACGCGCCAGGTGGCTGATGTGCGCGCCCAGGTGGAGCAGTCGCAGAAAAAGCTGGAAGACGCCACCGGCGGCAACGGCCTGGTGCTGAGCAAGGAAAACGACAGCGTCTCCGAAGACCGGCTGCGCCAGGTGCAGGAAGAGCTGGTGCGCGCGCAGGCCGACCGCATGGAAAAGCAGGCTCAGTACGAGACCAGCCGCACCGCCCCGGCCGACTCGCTCCCCAGCGTCATCGACAGCCCCAACTTCCGGCTCGATCAGCAGCACCTGGCCGATCTGCGCGGCAAGGTTGCCGAGCTGGTGCCGCCCTTGACCGAGGAAAATCCGAAAGTGATCCACCTCCGCTCGCAGATCGCCGAGCTGGAAGGCGAGATGGAAGGGGAGCGCAATACCGTGATCGGCCGGCTCAAGGACGAGTACGAGTCCGCCAAGCACCGCGAAGACCTCCTGGCCGCGACTTACGGGATTCAGGAGCAGAGCACGTCGAGCGAGCTGGACAAGACCAACAAGGTCGCCCTGCTCAGCCGGGAGTTCGAGTCCGAGCAGCAGCTCTACCAGACCCTTTTGCAGCGGGCCAAGGAGGCCGGCTTTGCCTCGGCCATGCAGGTTTCCAGCATCCGCACGGTGGATGCCGCCAAGGCACCGAAGATCCCGGTCGCGCCCCGCCGCTCGGGCGCGGTCGGCGTCGGCTTCCTCCTCGGCTCGCTGTGCGGCGTCGGCTTTGCCTTCTTCAAGGAGCGCACCTCCGGCATCATCCACGGCCCGGGCGAGATTCAGCGCCTGCTCCATGTGCAGGAGCTCGGCGTAATCCCGAACATGCGGGAGCGCCGCCGGCTTCAAACGGGCGCGCGTCCCCGGCTCCCGAAGCTCGCCTCCCGGCCCAAGCCCGGCCCGGGCCTTCTCGGCTCAGCGAGCCCGGTTGCCGCTGCCCCGCCCATCGGCATCAGCATCTGGAACGATCAGTCTTCCATCATCGCCGAGGCCTACCGCAGCGCCACGTTCTCCATCCTGCTGGCCAGTCGGCGCGGCAGCGAAGCCAAAAAGTATGTCATCTCCAGCCCCAGCTCGGGCGAAGGAAAAACCACGGTGGTGTCGAACCTCGGCGTCGCCTTGTCGCAGTCGCAGCGCCGCGTCGTCATTGTGGACGGCGACCTTCGCAAGCCGGGCCTCCACAAGGCGCTCGGGCTGGAAAACACGGTCGGGCTGCGCAACATCCTGCGCGGCGAGGTGGACGCGGCCGAAGCGCCGCTCGCGGAGTTCTGCCGCGCCACCGCGATCCCCAATCTTTCGGTCGTGACCTCGGGCTCCGGCTCCGAGGAGGTCACGGAGCTGCTCCACTCGCCGCGCGCGGCCGTGCTGCTGGCCCGGCTCGGCCGCGAGTTCGACCTGGTTCTGATCGACACCCCGCCCATGCTTCACATGGCCGACGCGCGCATCTTCGCCGACCACGCCGACGGAGTCATTCTGGTGTTTCGCGCCGGCATCACCAACGTTGATCAGGCTTCGGCCGCGCGCGACCTGTTTCTTCACGACCGCGTCCGCGTGCTCGGCACCATCCTCAACGGCTTTCATCCTTCGGGCGAGGGCAAGGGCAGCTATTACGACTCGTACTACCGATATCGGCAGGCCGCCGAAACGCTTGAGGAGAGCGCCCGCGTATGAGCGCCGCCCTGCTGCCCGAGCGTCCCGCCTCCGGGCTTTCCCCGGAAGCACCGTCCGGGCATCCCCTTTCGAAGGACGTGCGCCGGCACCTCATTAACGGCACCTCCGTGCTGGGCATGGGCGTGCTCCTGGAGCGCGGCCTGGGCTTTCTCGCCAATATCCTAGCCGCGCGCTGGGGCGGCGCTTCCACGTTCGGGGCCTACTCCCTGGCTTACACGACCGCCGGCAACATCTCCACCTACGCCGCGGGCGGCATCGGCGCGACCGCGGCCCGCTTTTCCGGTAAACACCCATACGGTACCGGGGGCTACGGGGGGCTGGCGCGCGCGCTCGCGGCCGTGTCGCTCGTTTCCGCGGCGCTGGCGGCCGCGGCGCTGTGGCTCGGCGCGGGGCCGCTGGCCCACCTGCTCGGCAAAGACAGCCTTCGGGATCTGCTGCGCTGGGCCGCCCTGCGCGCGGCCGGCC
>CAXTSG010000041.1:0-2833 GCA_964246825.1 uncultured Acidobacteriaceae bacterium
GGATGCGGTGTAGATGTCCGGGATCGGCGGATTGCTCTTCAGGTCGTAGAAGCCCCAGCCGCCGCCTGCCCGCGCCTTGTAGGTCCACACCGACCAGCTGAGGCCGGCGTTGTTGTAGGCATTCACCATGTACTGCCAGCCTGTGGAGCCGCTGTTCCAGGCCGTAAACTCGCCGATGTAGCCCGGCACGTTGTAGTTGGCATGGTTGGCGAAGTCGCTGGTCTGCTGGTTGGCCTGCGCTTCCACGCCGGCCGCCGACTGGTCGCTTGAGTAGGCGTGCTGCGAATAAACGACGTTGGTCCAGCCCACCGAAGAGGGATTCGGCAGCATGCTCCAGTTCCACTGGTCAAAGGTCCCCTCGATAAAGATCATGTGGCCCGGGTCCGCGCCGCGCACGGTGTTGTACAGGCTTTGGTAGGCCGCGATGACCGCGCTGTCGCTCGGGGCGTTGTCCGGCTCGTTGAGCAGGTCATAACCGGCGACGGCGGTATTGCCTTTGTAGTGGGTCGCGATCTGCTGCCACATATAGCTGGTGGCGGCCTGGTCGCTGCCGCTGGACCAGTAGGCGTTGGTGTTCTGCTGGCCGCTGTCGTCCTAGTTGGACTGGCTGCCGACCGCGCAGTGCATGTCGATGATGACGAAGATGCCGTGGGCCGCTGCGTTGCTCACGACTGAGTCAAGCGCGGTAAATGCGTCGGAACGCCAGCCCGAGGTGCTCGTGTTGTTCAGCTGGTAAAACTGCCCCCACCACACCGGGACGCGGACGACGTTAAAGCCGGCGTTCTGGATGTTCTGGTAGTCGCTCGGCTGCATCCAGCTGTTCTGGTAGGTGCTGATCAGGCTTTGCTCGGTGGCCACGCCGTAGGTGTTTGCGAGCCAGTTTTCAACGCCGTAGGTGTCGTTCGGGGTAAAGCCGCTGTCGAGCGGCGCCATCCACTGCTCCATGATGAACAGCCCGCCGAGATTGACGCCGCGCAGGGGAACCACGGTGCCGTTGGCGTTGACGATGTTGCGTCCGCTGGTGTGCAGGAGGCTGAGCTGCGCGTGCGCCTGTGACGCGCCCACGACGCCGGCGCAGAGCGCGGCTACGGCAAGCAGCGTAGCCCGGCTCGGCTTGTGGCCGCGGGAACGGGTGTCGGAAACGTCAGGCGTGGATCCTGACAGGGGGGTGGGTCGCGTGAGGCACATACATACTCTCCTTGAGTGGGGAACAGTCGTTGAGGGTAGGGTTGCGGGTGAGGCGGTCTTTGAAAGGGGCTTCCTTGTGTGCGGAACCGCCGCGGGCTGCGCGAGCGGACTTCGACCTGCATCGAGCTGAAAGGAACATCGCGGCTTCCCATCATCGGCGGCCGATAAAACCCGGGACCGAGAGCGTGTTGACCAAGGTAGACCCAGGCGAAAAAGCACTGCCTGGGAACGGGCAAATCATATGCTGAAAAAGAGAGCAAAGGGAAGAGGTTTACACAATTTTTATCAGTAACCGCTTACATATCAAAAAGTTGGCCCATGGCTGCGCGCGGCAGGCCGGGACTATTCAGCCGAAAAGTGCTTAAGTCTCAAGGGTGCGTCGCCGGGCTGTGCGCCGGGAGCGGAGATCCGCTCGAGCGGAAATGTCCGGGTGTGTGGAGAAGAAGAAACCGCCCCTAGCTTCCGGGGCGGTTGTTTGAGTAAGGAGTAAGTGGTCAGAAGCTGACGCGGAAGTATGCTTGGCCTTGTCGGGGTGTATTGCCCTGGCAGGGGCCGACTTCGGAGCCGAAGGTGCCGGTATCTTGTGCTGGGTTGTAATCCGTGACATTTGTATCTATGTTGCTGGTGCCGCAAACCTGCATCCGGTTTAGGATATTGAAGTATTCCATTCGAAGCTCGGCCTGCACCCCTTCTCCGAATGAAAACTTTTTTGCAAGGGCAATGTTCTCCCCCTCATTAAAAGGATTGCGAATTCGGCTCTCGTTTCTGGCAGCGTCACCTACCTCGAAGGAGCCGGGGTCGGAGTAGGCTGCCGTATTGAAGATGGCGCCGCTAGGTACAGCCGGGAAGCCCGCAGCTTTTTCCTTGTAATAATTTTTGTAAATGATATGAAGCGGTACGCCGGGGTTGATGTTAGCCCGGTTGCCGCCTGTTTCCAGCGGCGAACCCGAAGCGCCAATGCCGTAGGGCGTACCGCTGGAGTAGCCGACGTCGCCGCTGACCTGCCAGCCGCCGATTAGCTCCCGGGACACAAAGCCATTGCCGCCCGAGAGATACGCTTTCCCTCTGCCGAAAGGTAGCTCGTATACGCCGCTCAACGAGATAACATGGGTTTGGTCCGCGCCGGAAACGGCATACTCCGCCCGCTGATTGAATTTATTAATACCCGTAGAGGTAAAGCTCGTAAAACCTTCTTCCGAGAGCGCCATATCCTTCGAATAGGTATAAGAAAGAAGGAAGCTGAGGCCGTTTGTGAAGCGCTTTTGGAGCTGGGCCTGGAGCGCGTTGTAAGTCGAGGTACCGTTGTTATCAAAGTTGTTGAGGGTTTGTCCATCCTGCGTCGGCAGGAACTGCGGCAGCTCCAGCAGGGCTTGCTGCACATCACCGTTCGGAAAATCAGTGGTGAAATTGCTGTACGGCTGGCGGATGCCGTTCAGGACCGGCATACCGGCTTGGGCGAGCGTCGCCTGCCCGAGCGTCGTAGTGACCCCGGCCTGAAGACCGGGGCCGCCGAGCGCAAGATAGCGCGGGTCCAGTTGGTTGGTCGGGTTCACGGCGGAAGGCAGGTGCAGCCCGTGGTTGCCGACATAGGAAATCGCGGTGTACAAGTTTCCAGGCAGTTCACGCTGAAGCGTGAAGTTGTAGT